>CAZKAS010000008.1:0-55479 GCA_964550875.1 uncultured Muribaculaceae bacterium
CATTGAAAATTGAAGAACAAATCGTAACTGAACCAGAAGGAACAACAAATTGCATGTTCTGGGGTCTTGGCTCTGACGGTACCGTTGGTGCAAACAAAAGTTCTATCAAAATCATTGGTCAATACACAAACAAAGATGCTCAAGCATACTTTGCTTATGACTCTAAGAAGTCATTTGGTGTAACAGTTTCTCACTTGAGATTTGGTGACAAACAAATTAAATCAACATATTTGATTACTGCACCTGACTTTGTATCTTGCTCAACACATGCTTATATCGGAAGATATGACTTGTTGAAAGGTATTAAAGAAAACGGTACATTCTTGTTGAACTCACCTTACTCAAAAGAAGAAGCTTTTGCTCATTTAACAAGAGATATGCAAGAAACAATCATCAATAAGAAAATCAAATTCTACAATATTGATGCAGAAAAATTGATTAAGTCACAACCGGGTTTGCGTGGTAAGGGTGCAAATACCGTTATGATGGTTGCATACTTTAAAGTTTCTGGAATTATTCCTTTTGAACAAGCTCTTGAAGGTATGAAGGAAATGACCAAGAAAACATTCAAGAAGAAAGGTGACGACGTTGTTAACATGAACATTGCATTGATTGATGCAGCTGTTGATGCTTGCGAAGAAGTTGCAGTTCCTGCTTCATTGGATGGTGTTGCACATGCCGATGTTGTTAAATTGATTTCTGATGACGCATCTGAATTTGCTAAGAAAATTATTGAACCTTCAATGAGACAAAAAGGTGATGATATCCCTGTTTCAGCAATGTCTAATGACGGTGTAATTCCGACAGGAACCGCATGTCTTGAAAAACGTGGTATCGCACCGAGAGTTCCTCACTGGAATTCAGAATTCTGTTTACAATGCGGTATTTGCGCTTCAGCATGTCCGCACGCTGCAATCAGAACAAAACTGGTTGAAGCAGATAACTTGAAAGATGCACCTGCATCATTCAATACGGTTGACGCTAAACCGAATGCAAACGGTGAAAAATTCAAAGTTCAAGTTTACTGCAAAGATTGTACGGGTTGCGGTGTATGTTTAGACCAATGTCCTGCAATGAAAATCCCCGGAAAAGAAGCACTTGCTTGGTCAACAATTGAAGTTGAAGAAGCAGCAGGTGAATGCGAAAACGAAAAATTCTTCGATGAGTTGCCTGATAATGTAATGGGTAAAAATACAACCAAGACAATTAAGGGTGCAATGCTCAGAAAACCGTTATTTGAATTCTCAGGCGCTTGTGCTGGTTGCGGTGAAACACCTTATGTTAAATTGGTATCACAATTGTTTGGTGACAAAGCAATCGTTGCAAACGCAACAGGTTGTTCATCAATTTACTCCGGTACATTCCCGACAATTCCTTATACAAAAACTAAGGAAGGAAGAGGTACAGCTTGGGCAAATTCATTGTTTGAAGATAACGCAGAATTCGGTTTCGGTATGAGATTGGCTGTTGATGCAAACAGAGCAACTTTGAAATCATACGTTGAAAAGGTTGTTGCTAATGCAGAAGCTCCTCAAGACTTGAAAGATGCATTGAATGCTGCAATGGAACACTTTGACAATTCAAAAACAGATGAAGCAGTTAAAGCTCAAGAAGAAGCAAAAGCAGTAATTGCAAAATATGCTGATTGCGGTTGCCCTGATTTAGCTAAGGTTCGTGAACTCCAAGATTACTTCACTGACAAATCAGTTTGGATTATCGGTGGTGACGGTTGGGCAAACGATATCGGATACGGTGGTATTGACCACGTTCTTGCTCAAAACAGAAACGTAAATATCCTCGTTCTTGATACGGAAGTTTACTCAAATACTGGCGGACAAGCATCTAAATCAACTCCGACAGCTGCAGTTGCTAAGTTTGCTACAGGTGGTAAGCCGACATATAAGAAAAATATGGGCTTAATGAGTATGTCCTACGGTTATGTTTACGTTGCATCAGTTGCATTGGGTGCTGACAGAAATCAAACGTTGAAAGCATTCCAAGAAGCAGAAGCATACGACGGACCGTCAATCATATTTGCTTATGCACCTTGTATCGCTCACGGTATTGACATGAGTAAAACTCAAACCGAACAAAAACGTGCTGTTGAAGCAGGTTACTTCCCGCTTTACAGATACAATCCTGCAAACGAACAACCTTTCACTTGGGACGCAAAAGATCCGAAAGGAAGCTACCAAGACTTCATCAGAAGTGAAGGTCGTTACAAATCTCTCGTTAAGACTAACCCTGAAGCCGCTGAAGTGCTTTACAACCAATCTGAAGCAGATGCTGCTAAGAGAATGGCTGTTTATAAGTCAGTTGGTGAATTGTTGAAATAGTCAGCGATTTGATTAATTTCTTGCGAAAGACGGACATCAAAAGTGTCCGTCTTTTCGTTTGTTTATTTGACAAATTTTTCTTGTTTATTAAAATTAGTTTATGAATGACAATTATATCTTATTTGAACATCAATTGACTATGGCAGATTTGAAAACATCTTTTCATTCTTTGTTCTTTTCTTTTTTCCTTGTCTTAATTTGTTTTTTATTGTTATTTTTCGTGCCACAATCATCTGTTTCAAACAACTTCCTTCTTGTGAACATTAATATTTTAGTTGTTTTCTCTATCTCTTTTTCCCTCGTTTCGGTTATTTTTATTTGGTTTGGAACAAAATCAAAAATTATTTTGACTGAAGATGGAATTTTTTATAAACCACCTATTTCAAAGCGTATTTATGAAATGAATTTTGTTGATGTAACTGCTTTTGAGTATAAAAAATCTTTGTTGATTGTTTCAGGGAAAAAATACAAGCAATTTGCCATTTATTTAACGGAAGATATTGCTTGCGAAATAATAAGTATTTTGAAAGAAAAAATACCTGCAAGAAATGGTTGACATTGTGAAAATTCTATATTGAATTATATTTGTCAATTTGTTCTTGCAGGTAAAGGATTTCTTATTCGCTTAATAATTTTTTTGCAAGTGGAGCGACAATTTGTCCATTTAATTCATTGTCTATCGTCCGTAATTTTGTTGCTATTTTTTCGCAATTTTCGTCCCAAATAAAGTTGTCATTTACAAATTTCTCAGCCTTGTTTATATCACCTGATATTTGAATTTCAACAATTTCTTTAAGCATTTTTTGTGCTGCAAGAACTGCTTTGTCAGGATTTATCACAACTTTATCTTCTTTGTTTAACCATACGGCTCCTTCTTTTGTCAAATAATGAAGCTGCATAACGGAACGTATTCTATGTGCTTGTGTCATTGTTGGTTTTGCTTTTAAGAAATTACCCAAAACAGAAGAAACAACTATTTGATTTCTTTGTTCCTTATTGTACATTCCTTCTTGTGTTAACAAATCCACAAATGCTAAAGAACCCATATCTGCTTTATTTTCTTCGATTATTGATTGGTACTTGCCAAGTTTTTCACAACCTTTGTTTGGCCCTAAAGAATGCATATTTTCATGCCCTATTGTAAACCAGTGTACAGCCTCCGTATTATAATATTTGTGAAGTTCCGGAACTAATATTGCATCAATCTTTTTTTTGGTTTTTTCCGGTGAAAACATGTTTCTAACTTGTCTGTGGTAAACGTTTCTACGTCCTCCGCCTATTGCTAATGATAATTTGTCATCATTCGGTAAATTTTCGGCTATCGTTATACCGCTTCTATATGCACCGCAATCACCTGTCATCTCAACTAAATCAACATCTACCATTGTTTGCTTAACTTCTCCGTCTGCCTTTATGTTTTGTTCATATTTATCTTGTAATGGCATGTTTGCTGCAAGTTTAGGTAAATATTTTTTTATTTCTAATAGTTTTTCTGTCGCCTTTTGGTTGACAATACCTACTCTACAACCTAATGAGTCCTTCATAATAGGTGTTATATTTGCTTCTTCAAGTAATTTTGCAAGTTCGGGATTTAACAAAATCGTTTTTGTCATTCCGTCACTGTAATTTTCTCTTGTTATTGTAAATTCAAGAGGAGTATTTTGTAGTGTTGCCCATTTCTTGTCGGCATATGCATCTAGCATTGGATCTGCTGTTCTCAATGCTTTTGCTTGTAATTTTAAATATTCGTTAAAATCTTCATCTGTCGATGTTTCTGCCGCAAGTTCAAGTTCTTCTGCCATTTGTGCAAATTCGATTTTAAATTTGTCAATATAATCTGTTGCTATCAATGAAGAACCTTTTCTATCAATAACTGAACGTTGATTTAAAATTCTTTTTACTAAGTCATTTTCTCCGTTTTTTAGCATTTTTATTAATATTTCATGCAATTCTTCAGGGGTTAAATCTGACGGATAAAAACCTTTTCCTAAAAGTTCCGGATGATTCTTGGCTAGTTCTATATGATTCGTTTCTCTATCAAGTGCATTCATTCCTCTTTGTGCGTTGAATAAAACTAATGTCTTTTCTGCATCTTTATTTCCTTTGGCTATTTCTTCCGTTAAATATTCTCTGAATGCTATATTATCTCTGTTATCTAATTGCAATTGGATATTTTCAAGAATGTTTGCTGCTTTCACTAAATGTTTTAATGCTTCTTTATCTCCTTCTTGTAATCCTACATATTCAGGAGATGTTACATCTAACAAGTTTACATTAATCAAATAGTTTTTATCTGTTCGTTTTGTTAATTCTTCTGTCGTTAAATTTAATGAAAAATCGTTATCATTTTTAAAAACTTTTGCTCCGCAACAAGCACCGGCAAACAATATTGCCGCTACAAATACTGAGCCTAAAACTAATAATTTATTCCTTTTTGACATAAATAATCCTTTCATTTGCAGAAATAATTATATTATATCAAAAAAATAATTCAATTATATTCAATAAAAAAGGGATTTTAGTCCCTTTTTTCATTGCTTTATTCAACCTCTTCTTCTTTTTTTTCTCCGTACTCTTTGGCAAGTTCTTCTTGAATGTTGATATCTTGTCCTGCTTTTTTTGCTTCTCGAAGTTCTTTTATTTTTTCCGGATTTAATACTTTTAATTCCATTCTTCCGTCAGATTCTTTTGATAAAGTTGCTTTAACTTCTATAGGATATGTATCATATCTGTCATCAATTTTTCCATCTATAATCTGTTGTTGGAACCATTCAATATGCTTTTGTGCATTTATCGGATATTCCGGGTGCACTTTTAACCATTCGTGATATGACATGTGTCCTCTCGGATTGTTGCAATCATAACATTCTGCTATGTAATTTGCTGTATTATTAGGGCCTCCTTGAGATTTTGGGTGTATGTGTTCAATCGTTTGCATAGAAGGTCTTACAAGTTCTTTGGTAACTTTAAGTGCTTTCCCGTATGCATAGTCGTAAATTTGTTTTACATCTTTATATTTTTCCGGAATGTTCATTGCTGATTCCAACATTTTTTCGTATTCTTCCGGTTTTACTAAATTTGCATATTTTGCTAATTTTTCAGTAAATTCAACACGTTCCGTTTTTCCACCGTTAACTTTCTCTATTTCTGTCATTACTAATGTGGAAATTGGATTGTCTTCGTTTCCTGTTGCTTCTTTAGCTATTTTATCAATATTCTTCAAATTTTTTACGCAGTAATCAAGAGTCTTTTGCTTTAGTGTTTCCGGTGTAAAACTTTGTATTGCATCTCCCATGTCATAATCAGGGTGCTGTTCTGCTTCATCTGCTATTAAATTTGCTATAAGTCGTCTTGTGCATCTGAAATAATCTTGATTGTTTCTGATTTTATCCGCAAGTTCCTGTCCCTTTAATGCGCTAAATTCTTTTGCCTTATCTCCTCTTTTTTTGTTTAATATCATCTTTCCACCGCAACAACAACAAGGTACATCGTCCATCTTCTTTGTCACAAAATTTGCCGTGGAACAATCATAACCTCCAAATGCTACTGCCATTCCGCCTTTGAAATATGCGGATAAAGCATTAGATGAAACTTTGTTATCTGATTTTTCCTGTTCCTTTCTTATGGGATTTGTTGCCTTCTTTTGATTTACAAAAGTCGGTCTATATTCAGAATTTACCGCCGATACAGGAATAATTGCCATAATCTTTCACACTTTCTTACACACTACGTATTTCTCTTAACGCACTAAAAATTTAAAATTGTTATTTTTTCTTCTTTTCTTAACGTTTCGTAATAATTTTCTTGCGCTCTTAGTCCGTTTTGATGATATTTCTGACAAATTTTTTTTATTCATTGATTTTTTGCTTTTTCCTTTGTATGATGTTATCTATATTTTAAAAAAGATAATCTTTTAAAAGAAAAAGATTTTCTATTCGTGTCTGGAGTTTGTTATGAATGAAATATTATTTGAACAGTCTGAAACTGCAAAAAAATTCGCTAATTATAAGTTGCCTCGATATAATGAATTAACACCGTTCCCCGTTGTTATGCGACAATTATTGTGCATTTTAGATGAGTATTTATCGGTTTTTTCTGTTCCGGGTGATGAAAAAGTATTGACTCAATCTATGATTAATAGTTATGTCTATAAAAGAGTCATTCGTGCTCCTGAAAATAAAGAATATGATAGACGCCAAATTATTCACCTTTTATGTATTGGTATTTTGAAGCAGGTTCTTTCTATTTCTGATATAGCTAAATTGATTGAAATGCAAACGGCTCAATATCCTATTGATATTGCCTATAACTATTTCTGTGATGAACTCGAAAATGCATTAAAAGTTACATTCGGTTCCAGAAGTTTTTCAGAACTGGAAAGTAACAAACCTATTATAAAAACCCCTTTGACGGAAAATGCTCGTTCTGCGGTTATTGCTTTTGTTAACAAAGTTTATGTTAAACAAAGTATTTATTTCGCTGAGAAATAATTATTGCTTGCCATTTTTGTATTTTATCCTATAATCAATTTGTAGGTGTGTTAAATGTGACTTTGAGGTAAAGATGACAACTGATGATTTACGCTATACCGCAGGCGAAGAATTTTTAAATGCTTTTAGTCATGCTTTCGGTGCACTGTTTGCGATATATGCAATAGTTATGTTGGCTGTTAAATCTAATAGTCCTGTCGAAAGTTGTACTACTGCCATTTATGGCTCTATGTTGTTTATTCTTTTTCAATCTTCTACTTGTTATCATGCTATGACAAATGAAACTGCTAAAAAAGTTTTTAGAAAAATTGATCACAGTGCTATATACCTCCTGATTGCAGGAACTTATACTCCAATTCTTTTGTTGGTTTTGGATTTTCCTTATTCGATAGTTTGTCTTGCCATGGTTTGGTATTTGGCGATTTCAGGCATTGTGTTCTCTTGTATAACTTTAAAATTTAAATCATTGTCAACTGCTCTTTATTTATTGTTAGGTTGGTTGTCAATCTTTCTTTTTTGGATTTTATGGTCAAAAGGTTTTATTCAAGCCTTAGTATTCTTATTATCCGGTGGGTTGCTATACACTTTGGGTAGTTATTTCTATTTGAAAAAAAAGAAATATTATCATGGTATTTGGCATTTCTTCGTTCTGTTTGGAGCAATTTGTCATTATATCTCCGTTTCTTCCCTTTTATAAAACTTTATCCGATTGTCGCTAACAAGTTGACACTTTCTCGGAATTTTTATGTAAACAAAAAGGTGACAATACAGAGATTGTCACCTTTTTGTAAATGTTTTTAGTGCTTTTTATATCATTGTTCCTAACGATGGGGCTATTTGTATAAATTGTCTTATTAAATCAGAATCCCACTGTATTCCTGCTCCCATTTTTAATATTTCACAGGCTTTTTCAACACTCATGCCCTTTCTGTAAGGTCTATCACTAATTAAAGCGTGATAAGTATCGGCAACTGCTACTATCCTTGCTGCTAAAGGAATTTCTTCTCCTTTTAGTCCTTCAGGATATCCCTTTCCGTTCCATTGTTCGTGATGATATTTTACAATAGGAATTAAATCATGTAACAACGCATTTGGTTGCAATACTTTCTCTGCTCCAATTGTTGGGTGTTGTTTCATAATATTCCATTCTTCTTCGTTCAGTCCTGCTGTTTTCTTCAATATTGTTTCCGGAATACCTATCTTACCAACATCGTGAAGAAGTCCGCCCAATTCAATTCTGCTTATCTCTTTTTCCGGTAGATTTAATGCTCTTGCTAAAGCGACGGCATATCTTGACACTGATGTTGAATGTCCTTTTGTATATGTATCTTTGGCATCAATTGCACTTGCCAGTGATGTTACAACTTCCAATAAGTGATTATGTGAGTTGATTTCTTCATTCTGAAACTTGTTGACAAGTTCTTCCTCAAAATTAATTCCTAAAGATGCGTGTCTTTTCGTTAATACTGATGCAAATGAATTTAGTGCCGTATCGTCCCAAAAATCGTAATCTTGTGAACTTACTATTGTTGATATTCCGTTTTTACAACCTTTGCTTTTTGAAATATACATCGCTTGCTCAGCTAATATTAATAATTTTTCTTGATCTACTGATGCTTCCGGATACGTTGCTAGGCCTACAGAAACTCTTACCGGTCCTACACTGTCTATTGTACAGCATGAAATTGTATAAGTAAGATATTCCGCCAAATATTTTGCCTCTGCCGTTGCCATATTCGGTAAAATTATTGCAATTTCATCTCCTCCGTATCTGCCGGCTGAGTCTTGTTGCTTGATATTGTTTGCTATTTTTTCTGCAACTGTTTTTATAACTTCATCGCCTTTTGCGTGTCCAAATTCTTTATTGATTTTGGAAATATTGTTAATGTCCAGAAGTATTACAGATACCGGTGTGTTTTTCTCTTTTGCATTCTTTATTTCGTTTGATAAAACTTCTTGAAAATGCCTGTGAGAATACAATCCTGTTAAATTATCCAAAAATGCGTTTTGTGATGCTCTGTCTTTTAAATCAAAATTGTTTATAAATAAACTCAAATAATTTGCTACCAATGTATAAAGATCAATCCTGCTATCAATCTGATAATCGCCTATAATCATAACTCCAATCATATCTCCAAGTGAAGCAATCGGGATTATCACTGATGATGTAGACGTTAAGTATGGTATCTTCAAAAAACTATTATCATTGTGAACTGAAATTTTATTATCTTTTATCGCTTTCACAATTTCATTGGTTTCTTCGGTCAAAAATACTCGGGAAGAAAATACGTTTCCGATTTTATCAAGAAGTTTTATGTTAATGCAATTAGACTTCTTATTAACTATGCCTAAAGAAGTATAAACATTGTTCAATTTGCTCCTAAATAACTTGTGACACGAAAAAAACAAGTCATGCGTATTTTGTTTAGTCGCTATAATTTTATTCAAAAGTTTAATAAATTCAGGATAATTAATCGCTGTTGAAGGTTTTTCCGTATAAGTTGTATCTGCCACTTTGCCTGTGACTTTACTGTTTAATGCATTAATCTTTGCCACTAAACCGCTCTTTTTTATCGGATTTGAAACTTTCGCTATACTTGAAAGTACTGAGTTATTCATTTTGTTTATGTCTACTTCTTGCACAATAATAGTCTTTCTTTTTACATTCTGACAAAATCATGAACAAATAAAAAATTGCTACATGCTTTCAAAAAATGAATGAAAATTGTTACATTCTTTACATACCTTTCTTTTTTTATGCGACGTGATTGTTTTACAATTCTCAATTCGCGCTTAACATATGCCTTTTAAGATTATTTTTGCCGCTTCTTCGCAGGATATTTTATCTGTAAGAAAATGTCTGACTTGTTCCAAATCTTTTTTCATTTCATCATATTTTTCTTTATTTGACAATAATTCTGATATATGATTAGCAATAATTTGTGGTTTTGCTAAGTGTTGAACTAATTCAGGAATTATATCTTTGTCCGATATGATATTGGGTAACGAAACTCTTTTTATACACCTTACTAACAAATATATCCAATATATAAATTCAGGCCCTTTGTAACTGATAATCATTGGTGTATTATATAATGCTGCTTCTAATGCTACTGTTCCCGATGCAAGCATGAGTACATCTGAATTTGCTAATAATTCATAATTCCTGTTTTTTATTATTTTTATGTTCTGAGGAATATCTTTCAATAATTCGTCCTTTATTGTCGGAGCCTGACAAATTACAAATTGTGTATCAGGATTTTTTGTACTGATTATTTTTGATGCTTCTATAAACAATGTTAACAAATTCTTTATTTCAAAAACTCTTGAACCCGGGAAAATAGAAACAAGTTTCTTTGTTTTATCCAGATTAAGCTCTTCATACATTTGTTCTTTACTTATAACTGTCGGCATTTGGCTGACAAGAGGGTGCCCTGAAAATTCAGCGTCAACACCTGCTTGACGGTACATTTCTATTTCAAAAGGAAAAATGGTTATAACCTTATCAATGTAGCGTTTTACGGTTTTTATTCTCCATTTGCGTGATGCCCAAATCTGTGGCGGAATATAATAATAAATCCTTAATCCGGCTCTTTTTAGTACTTTTGCTATATTGAGATTAAATCCTCCATAATCAACCAACAAAACTAAGTCAGGTTTAAATTCCTTTATAAGATAATCTGCTACTCTTTTGCCTAACATAATATGGTCTGTTAATATTTTGAAATTTAGCCCCATTGCTGACATTTTTTCGTGATTGCAAAACAACTTAACACCAGCTTCTGCAAGATTTGTACCCCCGACGGCTTCTATTGACACGTCAGAATTCCTTTTCAAAATCTCTTTTGCTATACAAGATGCGTGTTTGTCGCCTGAATATTCACCTGTAATTATAAAAATTTTTTTCATATTGCCATTACTACAATGTTATGCGCATCTGCATATTCAATAACTTTTGATTTATCTACTATAATTGTATTATTTGCTTCTACTGCAATTACTGACGCTTTATGCTTTTTCATCATTTTGAGAGTTGCAAGTCCAAATGCAGGTACATCAAACCTCAAATCTTGAGAGGGCTTTGCTGTCTTTACAACCACTGCTCCGCTTTTTGCTATTTTGGAGCCTCTTTCAATACATCTGTCTGTACCTTCAATTGCTTCTACGGCCATTACCATTTTGTTTTTTATTACTACCGTTTGTCCTATGTCGATTTGTCCCATAGCTTTGGCTACCCAAAATCCGTATTTTGCGTCTTCCTCTTGTTCAATAGTCGGTTTATTCTTTCCTAAAACCCCTGTAGGAACCATTAATTCCTTTATAAAAATAGTTTGGTCTATGACTGTGATTCCTATCTTTTCAAGTTCTGCTACTGCCATTAACATTACTGCATCATCATTTAGTCTTTTTGCTTGTTTTAACAATTCTATAGCTCTTGCGTCAAATTTTGGTCTTCTTAAAACAAGTCCTTTATGCACTTTCCCTATGAATGCCAGTTGTTTAATTCCTTCATTTTGTAAAGTATCTGATATCTTTTGAATTTGTCCTGGTCCAAAATCGTATACTTTACTACTGTGTCTTTTTAATTCTTTTTTGTTGTCGGAAGATAATGATATCGTTACAACTTCTATTCCGTTTGATTTTGCATTTTTTGCCCAAATAATAGGAAGTTGTCCGTTTCCTGCTATTAATCCTATTTTTTTATCTAATGTAATTGTCACGTCTTATCCTTTTTCTTCTTCCGATTATATTATTAACAAAAATTTTTAACAACGATATTATTTTTTTGCGTAAATTATTATGTGTCGGTCATTACCGTCACCTATACTTTCACTTATTAAATTGTTTTGATCTATAAGTTCGTGTTGCAATTTCCTTATTTGTTGATTTTGTGGCATTAATTCTATGTCTTTGCCTTCTTGTATTACTTTTTGAATTGCTTCATTAACCTCATCTAAAGCCTTTTCTGCTTCGTCACAATAACCTTGAATTGATGATTCGGTTTCTGTTATGTTTAATGCCTCTTTCACTACTTTTTGAATTTGTGACATTGAATTTGATTTGACGTAGTATATCGGTAATCTATAGTCATTTGCTGCACTAAGTATTTTATTTCCGCCTTTTGAATAAGCTTTGTGGGCTATTACAACGTCTGCATCATCTATTTTTCTTGTTATTTCTGCATGCAAATCAAGACGTTCTATAACTTTTTCTATAACTGTTCTGCTAACTGCATATATGTATATCTTTTTGTAATCTTTGACTTGGTTTACGTACTCTTGTCTTGAAAAGCTGAATTTTAAACTTTGATTTGATAAGTCGTTTATTCTGTCGTCCAATTTCTTCACTTCGTCAACCAGTTTTGTTGTCGGCTCTTTATATCCTTCGTCAACTTTTCTTATTTCCGGTCTGATTGGCCAACCTCTTAGTATGTAATCAACTGCCTCTGATGTGTTTTTATATACTGCAAGAGTGTTTCTGTCTATAATTTCAATAACAACGTCAAATGTTGGTTGCTTTTCTCTTTCTAAAACGGTTTTTTGTGAACCTCTGCGTTTTGCCTCGTCATCGCCTAATGTTACGGAACTTACTCCACCTACTAAATCTGACAATATAGGGTTTTTTATTAAACTTTCAAGATTGTTTCCGTGAGCAGTAGCTATCAGCATTACGCCCCTTTCTGCAATCGTTCTTGCAGCTTGCGCTTCTGCTTCCGTTCCTATTTCGTCTACAACAATAACTTCCGGTGTATGATTTTCAACAGCTTCTATCATTATATCCTTTTGCATTTCCGGCTGCGGAACTTGCATTCGTCTTGCTTTTCCGATTGCTGGGTGTGGGGTGTCTCCATCTCCTGCTATTTCGTTTGATGTATCTATAATTACAACTCTTTTCAATAAGTCATCTGACACAAGTCTTGAAATTTCTCTCAATTTCGTTGTCTTTCCTACTCCCGGACGTCCTAAAAAGAGAATGCTTTTGTTTTGTATTACTATATCTTTTATACACTCAATAGTTCCCGTTACTACACGTCCAATACGGCACGTAAGACCGACAACCTTCCCCTGACGGTTTCTGATTGCGCTTATTCTGTGCAATGTCCCTGGTAATCCTGAACGATTATCATGGGTAAACGGTGGTATTAATGAAATAGTATGTTCTATGTCTTCATCTGTCACCAATCGGTTGTCGATATATTCGGCTTTGCCGTCTGCATGCCTGATTTCGGGATTCCTACCTAAGTCTAATACTATTTCAATAATATCATCTATATATGTGTTTTTTAAGAAATTTACTATATCTGTCGGTAATATTTCTATTAGTTTATTAAAATCGTTGTGAAATCTGAGTATGTCCATTGTTACCTTTCACTGCTCATTTTGATTACTGCTTTTATTATATCATTTTTTTTAAAATTTTCTTTAATTTTTAAAAATATCAATCGCTAATACGATATTCCTTCCTTATTTCTTCCTTTATTATCGAAATTGCTTTTTGAAGTTGTGTATCGTGTTCTCGTACAATATTAACGGGTTGTAGTTTTATTTCGTATTCCGGTGTTAACTTCTTATTTTTGCACTCAAAATTGTTATCAAATGAAAAATATGATGTTGTTAAATTTATGCATGTTTTGTTGGGTAAAGGAATAATTTGTTGCATTGCGTTTTTTCCGTACGTCTTTTCTCCAATCAATATCGCTCTTTTGTTATTTTGTAGAATTCCTGCAAAAATTTCTGAGGCACTTGCTGTCTTTTCATCAACTAAAATAACTATTGGCTTTTTTGCATCAATTATAGATGCTTTTTGGGAAAATATCGGAATTGTCGCTCCATTTCTGTTCCTTATCGATAACATTTTTTTATTTTGTCCTAATAGTTTCTCTGCTATGAATAGTCCGTTTATTGCTTGTCCTCCTATATCTCCTCTAAGGTCAATAATGTAACCTTTTACGTTAGGGTTTTGTGTTATTGTTGTTTCAAAGTCACCAGGCATAAATTTTCCCATAAAAGTATATATGGTTATTTTTAAAATGTCTTTATCTGCCATATTTGAAGATAGTTTATTAACGTCCATACTCCGACGAGGAAGGTTATATGTGAAAATTTTATTATTCCTCTTTATTTCGACTTTGGAAAGGTATGTATTGGAACTCCTGATTAAATTTATTGCACTATTTATTTCTATTCCTCTTAATTTGTAGTTGTTTATTTTTATAACTTCATCTCCTTTTTTTAGACTTTTAAAAAATGTTGATTCTTCAATAACTTTTGCACTCTTAACAAAACCTCCGATTGTATCTAAAGCTATTTTCGCAGAAGGATATGTTTTTTGCATTTTTGCAATAAAATTAGGTTCACTATCTTCGTTATCTCGTATGTATGATTCTTGGAGTTCATAGTGTTTTGTATCAAAAAATTGTGAGTAAGGGTCATCAAGACTTGCTAAAATTGTATTTATTGCTACTGTTGCGTCTTCGTCCGTTTGGATTTTTGAAAGATATTTATATTTCCACTGGTTCCAGTCTTGATTGTTTAATGTTTTATCGTAATGTAAGGCTTTAATGTGTCGCCACGCAGAAATAAAAAGTCTTTTAGATGAAATATTTTGATTTGCAAATATTTTCCTTGCATCGGCAACATCTTCTCCGTTGAACAGTATCATCGGAGATTCTAAAATAACAATAATTGCCATTGCGGCAATTATGAATAAAACCATTTGCAAGAGTTTTTTCGCCATTTTTTACTCCTGTGATTTTTCGATTTTAACATGTTTTTTGAACTTTGTCATTTTGAAAGAAATGTTTACAAATATGTTAAAAATTGGCAAAATTTTTTGTGCTCGTTTTTTAAACAAAATGTTAGGTGTTTTCTTTTACTTGGTGTATAATAAATACTATGGACAAAAATAACATTATTTATCTTTCAAAATTTTTAAAACCGCAAGAACAAGTTGACAATGTTCAAAAACCTTGTGCCAAAAATCATTCAAACCCAATTATGAAAAAACAGTTTGTTATTAGTGTTAAAAATAATATACACAGATTTTCGGTTGCTGATTTATTTGATTAGTGCTTAGTATGTATTCCCTAAACTTTACTTATCTTACAAAAATTCAAAAATCTTCTTTCTTATCTTATATGAAGATTTTTATCAAAAAAAATAAGGCTTTATCAGAGCAAGATATTTATTATAAATTCTTAGATGAAATGGCTTATGATACGGCGATTGGAAATATTAAATTTTCTTGGCTTAATGATTTTTTAGAAGAAGAATTTTTTGTTAAAGATTTGAAGATATTAATAAAAAATAATTTGCGAAAGATTGAATATAAAAATTCTCAAAAGGACTATATTGAGAAGCAAAAAGTTTATTTGAAAACAGCCAGAAAAAGAGCAACCGAATGGCGACAGTCGCATGAAAAGCCTACGGCAAAACAGATTTCGTACTATAATTCTCTTTGTAAGAAAAAAGGAATTGAAAAAATCAATTTATCCGATAAGTCAAAACTTGATTTAAAGATAATGATTGAGAATTTGTTAGAAAAATCAAAGACCGATGATTAATTTAAAGCAAAAATTTAAAAAAATATATCATGACATGGATTTGTCTGATTATGATATCAATGCAGAAATAGATTTTGTCATAGAAATGTTGACAGGTCTATCCTCTACCGATATTTTTTTGGGGAAAGAAATAACAAAGGTACAAGAAGAAAAAATAGAAGAAATAATAAATATCCGTGTTAAGACTCATAAACCATTACAACAAATAATTGGAAAATCTTATTTCGCCGGCGATATATATTCTGTTAATAAATACACTTTAATTCCTCGCCCTGAAACCGAATTTTTGGTAGAAAAATGTAAACAGGTCAGACAAAAAGACGATGAAATAAAAATTTTAGATATAGGTACAGGTTCCGGTTGTATTGCAATAGAACTTGCAAAATTTTACGTAAATTCAAAAATTACTGCTATTGACGTGTGTCAAGAAACACTTGACACTGCTCTTCTAAATGCAGGAAACAAGGGTGTTATAGATAGAATTGATTTTATAAAATCAGATTTGTTTGAAAATGTAGAGGGATTCTTTGATATAATTGTTTCAAATCCTCCTTATATTCCTGTTTCGACAAAAATTCAGGAAGATGTATATTGTTTTGAACCGCATAGAGCGTTGTTTGCCCCGGAGAATGGTTTGTTCTTTTATAAAAAAATAATAAAAGAAGGAAAAAAGTTGCTTAATAAAAATGCCTTTATGGCATTTGAAGTTGGTTATAATCAGGCTGATTCAGTATTTGAGATTTTTCAGCAAAATGGTTTTGTCAATATTTCGTTTACACAAGATTGCGATTCAATAAACAGAGTTGTTTCTGCTTATTTATTTTAGTGATTTACAATCGGTTTTCTTTTATGTTAATCTGTTTTTGTCAGAGAAAAGAAGGAGATTAATTATGGCAAAATTTATATGCTCTGTTTGCGGTTACGTTCATGAAGGTGATTCTGCACCTGAAAAATGTCCTCAATGCGGTGTGCCTGCAACTAAATTTAATAAGGTTGAAGAAGGTGCTGAAAAAGTTTATGTTACAGAACATGTTGTTGGTGTTGCAAAAGATGTTGATGCAGAAGTTTTACAAGGATTGCGTGATAATTTCAACGGCGAATGTACAGAAGTAGGCATGTATTTAGCAATGTCAAGACAAGCTGAAAGAGAAGGATATCCGGAAATCGCCGATGCATTTAAGAGATATGCGTTTGAAGAAGCAGAACATGCTGCAAAATTTGCTGAATTACTAGGTGAAGTTTTAACTGATTCTACAAAGAAAAATCTTGAAATGCGTGCTGAAGCAGAATGTGGTGCTTGCGCAGGAAAAATGGATATTGCGAAAAGAGCAAAAGAACTCGGTCTTGATGCAGTTCATGATACTGTTCATGAAATGGCTAAAGATGAAGCTCGTCACGGAAGAGGTTTTGACGGTTTATTAAAAAGATATTTTAATTAATATTTGCTTAATACGAAAAAACGGATAGTTCAACTATCCGTTTTTTTATTTTCAAATAAAAAAATAAAAACCACTCATTTGAGTGGTTTTTATGGTGGGCGTTGAGAGGCTCGAACTCCCGACATCCTCCTTGTAAGGGAGGCGCTCTACCAACTGAGCTAAACGCCCTTGCGTAATTAATTATACATGCTCAAAAATAAAAAGCAAGTGTTTTAGAAAAAAATTTTAAAGTCTTTTAAATTTATGATTTTGAATTTAATTGAACAACTTTTTTATCATTTATTTTTTACATCTCTGTTTTTGTTAAGATATGTTAATAAAATTTTTATTTCTTTGGGGTGACAACTAAAGGCGGCAAAAATTGTTACAAAATACAAACTTTTTAAAAACTCTTACAATGTTTATGGTTTAGACTGTCGTATTTTTATTGCTCCTCTGTTTGTATGTACTAAAAGAATTCTTCTATATTTATATTATTTATCAAAATGCTATAATAATTAAGCATATTATAGTGAAGAACCGTATTGTCTGACGGTGTCACGAGAAGTACTACTCAGAAATTTACCTATAGGAAGATAAAATATGAATTTTAAGAAGATTTTTGGCTCTCTTTTGTCGGCGATGACGTTATTTTCAACATCACCGGTAATGGCTTATGATGTCATTGATGAAACCTCTTTAAACGAGTTTATGACGAAAGCTGATTATGACAAACAAACAGGTGTTATCAAAAATAACATAACGACAACGGTTGAGCATTCTTCAGCAAATGAAGATGTAAGATTTCTTGCTGATGGCGATAGAATTTTATCCGGTTCGTTGTTACGGTTTACAAATATGAATGGAAGGGTAACACTTAGTTTATCAACCGGTTCATCGGGTTCATTGGGTTCTTTGACTATCAATAATGACATTTCTCTGGAAGGAACTACGTTGTCCAATGATAAAAGTGGTGTTTACAACTTTGGTAATATTCTTGGCACCGGTGTCATTACTTTGACGAAGCAATCGACTTTTACTGCGAAAGATATTGAAGCTACGAGTTTGTCTTTAAGAGATGGTTCAACTCTTACTTTGAATGCTGTTGATGTAACAGATTTGTTAGTTTTTGGTTCTTCTACAGTTAATTCTACTTTGGAAGCGAAGCAAATTGAGGCAAACAAAGTAACATTGTCAAATAATTCTGTTGCAAATGTTGAAGACACTGTTGTAACCGGTGAATTGTCAGTTTCCGGAGGTAGTACTTTTAATGCGGTTAATAATGCTAGTGGTAAAAATACCGGTAAGATTACCGCTACAACAATAACAATTGATAATTCAAAAATCATAGGTGATATTATAACTGCTAATGACGTTTCTTTGAAGGGAACTTCTTCAATTGATTTGGTCGCAGATGCAGCCAGCGGTTATTCTGCTAACGGGGTATTGACTGTTAGTGATACGTTAGATATTTCCGCCGATTCTTCTGTAAAAGCAAATTCAATTGAAGCAAACAAAATTAATGCTCTTGGTAAAATATTTATTGGAAAAGATGGTGATAAAGCAACTGTTAAAACTGATTCCTTCAATATTTCTAAAGGTGAGTTCAAAAATATAGTTGTAAATGGCAAAAGTGGTAAATATTCAGATATTAAATTTGCTGCAGGTGGTTCAGATATTTCTTTTGAAGAAAATTTAAATCAACTTCACATAAATGGTGGTTCGACATCTTTAAATGCTAAAGTTGATGTTATGGATAGTTCCTCTTTGGATATTTTTGCCGGTGTTAATCCTAAAACAACGGATACTACAGTTGTTTTTGACGGAACAAATTTCAATATTGGCAATAATTCAAACTTTAATTTAAATGCTGAGAGTGCAGATATTGAGTTTAAAGGAAATGTTAAGAATAATATTGAGCTAGCGAATAATGCGAAAGTTAGTGTCACTTCTTCTAATGAAAATACGGTTATCTTTAACAATATCAACTATGGAACAAAGACATATAATGGTTCTCTCAACATTAATGAAAATTCAAATGCAAAAATCGCTGAAGGTTCTCAGCTGACAGGACAAATTTATGTTGATAAATTCAGTCAAGACCAAAAATCAACATTTACCATGAGTAAAAATTCAACTTTAAATGCAAATAAGGTTGTGATTAACGAGGCTACTCTTAATCTTGATAATGTTCCGGAGGGTATTCATACTACAGCAAGTTTTAATGCAACAAAATCAAATATCAATAATACGGGACATTCCAAAATATTTTCTGACGATTCTTTAATTTTGGATGAATCGGTTGTGAATATTGCACAAAATTCTTCTTTGTCTATAGGTGCAAATACTCAATTGGATATTTCCGGAGACTCTAAAATTATTACAGATGGCGAATTAAGATTCTTTGGCGATACTGCTGCCCCATATAATTTAAACGGAGAAATAAGCAATGGCGATAAAAAGACCGGTACTTTGAGAAAAGTAGGTGAAAGTGTTTTAAATATCGGTTCTGCTGGAGCTGCTTCTCCGGCTAAGAATATACAGAATGTAATAATTGGTATAGATAAAAATTATTCTACATCAAAGGAAACTCTTGTAGGCAGTGGGAAAGTAAATATTTATTCTTCTCTTCCGACTAATTCATTTATTGTAGGAGCATCAAACGTTGTTCTTAATGAAGAAGTTAATATTGGTAACGGACTTAAAAATTCTGAAATAAGATTTAAAAACAGTGCTGAATATGGTGAAGAATATAAGTCAGAATTAACTATGTCCGAGAGAACATCCCTTAGTGCGGATAAAATTGAATTGTCATCTGTGGAGGCTACGATAAAAGGTGGTACAATAGGTGGTACAACAGATGGTAATTCTTCGGAAGTGATTTTTGGAGATGGCTCGAAGATTAAAATAACATCTACCCCTGTTCATGTTAAAGTTAACAATGGTACAACCGGAGGTTTTAAATCACAAGGATCCGTTATTGAAATTTCCGGTGCGGGTTCCTTGATTTTCGATATAGGTGCAGTCGGCTCTCAAGCGCATTGGAGTATTGAAACATCATCACAGCAATATTTTGATGCAGGTAGTTGGTTTGATGGTGTTTTGAGTGAACATAAAATCAAACAAGGTGGTGCTTTTTATAATAGTGGCTCTTTGATTATTGGAGACAATACTACGATTGGTTTTGCAGAAGGTGTAACAACTCCGTTTGGTATTCAATCTCAAGGGAATAATGCATCAGAAAAAGGTGGTGCTTTATATAATGTAGGCTATTTTGGTTCAAGAATTTTAGGAGAAGCCTCATCTAATGTTCTTTTTGGAATGAATAAGGTCGGTGAGATAGAAAAAAATGAGTATAATGTTCCAAGCAAGACTTCAGGAGAAGGAGGAGCTATATACAATGCTGTTAAGGGTATTGTTTCTTTAGGAACAAGTACAATTTTTAGAGATAACGTGTCGTTAGGAAAAGGCGGTGCTGTTTATAATTCTGCCGGTGATTCTGTATTATCCGGTGGTATTAAGTATAAATCTTTCGGACTTGGTAATTATGCTTTCTTCGATAGTAATATTGCCAGTGCTTCCGGTGGTGCTATATATGCAGGTGATAGTACTGCCAAAAGTACAACTTTTGTTGGTGATAAATCAGCATTTCAAGAGAATTTCACAGGTCTTTCCTTTGATGAAACTTCAGGAAAATTCAAGCCAAATTCAATAACATTTTATTCATCGCAAGGTGGTGCAATTACTGCAAGTGGTACTCTTTCAAGTGTAGAAATAGGTGCGCATTCAGGATTTTTCGATAATTTTTCAAGTTATTCCGGTTCGGCAATTTCAAATATTGGTTCAAATATAGTGTTTGCTGATGATGGAAAAATTGGAGATGAACCTGCTGCAAATGGAAAAATTGTTGCCGGTGCAGTGAAATTTTATCAAGGTGGTTATCATAAAGAAGAAAATACGATTCCCGGAATGAGCACACCTGAAGTTACAGAGTATTACACTCATCAAGGTGGTGCGATTTACAATAATAATGGTAAATTTTCAACCAAAATGAGTGATGGTTCAATTAAAGATGCAATTTATAATGCAGAATTTGAAGAAAATAAGGCTTTATTTGGCGGAGCGATTTATAATTATTCAACAACGCCGTTAACCGTTGAAAAATCTACATTTAAGTCAAATAGTGCTAATCGAGGAATAGAAATATTTAAAGATTTTGCTTCTACCGGACAAAATGTAGAACAAAAAAACAGTTCGGGTGGTGCTATCTACAATGCCGGTCGTAATACAAGTTATACATTAAAAGATGACACAAGTACAGGCTTGAAATATGCAGTAAAAAATGTTGCTTATAATAATGGCAGCAAGTTAAATTTACTATCTTCCACCTTTACTTCAAATACTGCATCAGATAAAGCCGGTGCTGTATATAACGATGTAAAATCTCAAATAGAAATGTCCGATGTAAAATTTGATTCAAACTCTGCAACTCAAGGTGGTGCTGTTTATAATGCAGGTTCTGAAGAAATTGGTGGTGAAACTTATATTGGTGCAACGATATATACTAAAAAGGGAGAACAAGGAGAAAAGATAGTCTTTTCAAATAATACAGCAACCAGACAGATGAAAGGAAAAGACCAAACTTCACCAACAGACGAGTATTTAGGTGGTGCATTGTATAATGCAGGTACTATAAAGGATAAATCTGTAACAGCAACTACATTTGATAATGAATTAGTAGGTTTTGATTTTACGAATAATACCGCAGGTGCAGGAAAAGGACAAGATGCTAATAAAGACACGATAGGAAGAGGCGGAGCATTTTATAATGCATCAGCAGGAACAACAAATATAAAAGATTCCGTGTTCTCCGGAAACCGTACATATGCATACACAAAAAACACCACTGATGCAGACTCATATAAAGCAGAGGGTGGTGCAATATATAACGAAAAGGGTACCTTAACAATTAGTGAGAACACTATTTTTGAGAATAATGGAAAAGAAACGAGTGGTAACGTTTCTACAGGCAAGGGCGGCGCTATTTATAATGCGAAAGATGCTACAACTATTATAGATTCAAAAGATGCAATCTTTTCGGGAAATGCAGCAATAAGCAAGGGTGGCGCTATTTATAACGAAAAAGATGCTAAATTAGAGCTCAAAAATGAAGCAAAAATTGGTGTAAAAGATGCAAATTATAACGAGTCAGAATTAGGTGGCGGTATATATAACGCAGGTATTTTGACAACGACAGACAAAGTTTCATTTATAAACAACAAAGCACAAAAAGGCGGAGGATTGTATATAAGTGAAGGATCCGGTATAAATAAAGATTTAGCTGGAATGAGTCATATTTCAAATCTTATTTTTGATGGAAACAGTGCTGCTTACGGTGCAGGTTCATATATAGGTAAGAATATTGAAATTTCAGTTGATAACACAACATTTAATAACAACGTAGCATCTGTTTTCGGTTCAGGTTTATATAATGAAGGTAAATTGACACTGGGAAAAAACAATTTATTTTCTTATAACACAGGCAGTTTAGTAGGCAATTCAGGAGAATTGACCTTAGTAAGCGGATTTGTTTTTGACGGTGCTACTGCAGGAAACGAAGGAAATACTTCATTTATAGCAAACGAAAAAGACGGAATTTTAAATCTGATAACATCAACAGAAGGAAATAGAAAATCTGCAGAAATAAAAAGAATTGGAAATGGGACAGAGAACGGAGCGGCAATTTCTTTGCATGACAATTCAATGATTTCTACGGACGGAGTTGCTAATACATTAAAAAATGCAACCTTTACGGAAAATAAGGGGCAAAATGGCGGTGCGATTTATAAGAATTCTACAGAAGATTTAACTATAGATAATACGAAATTTGAAGGAAATATTGCAGAAAACAATGGTGGTGCAATATTCAATGCAAAAGGAAATTTAACAATAGGAGAAAACACTGAATTTGTAAAAAATAGTTCAGTAAATAACGGTGGTGCAATTTTCAATGCAGAAAATGCAACCATTTCTTTTGCAGAAGGATATAGCGGATTTTCAACTATCTCCGGAAAAGGCAATTACTCAGAATCAAGCGGTGGTGCAATTGCAAACGAAGGATTGATGAAAATATATTATGATACAACAAATAATACGAATAGCATAATATTTGCTCATCAAGGAAAAGATGTACTGACCGGAGAAGGAGGAGCTTTATATTTAGGTAAAAAAGCAATAGTAAAGACTAATGATATTTCAAAACTGGATTCAAACGGATATGAAGTTGGTTATATCAAAAATGCAGTATTTTCAAACAATTCAGCACTTTCAGGCGGTGCAATTGTAAATGAATCAAATTTGATAATAGAAGATACAGTTATTTCAAATAATATAAGTGGAGATATCGGTGGTGCGATAGTCAATAGAGGTAGTGTTGTTGACGATAAAAAGTATGGAAATCTACAACTTATTCTCTCAGAAGATAAAACTCTTTTTGGAAATAAAGCCGATAACAATGGTGGTGCTATTTTCAACGAAAACGGAACAGTAACAATTTCTGCTAAAGAAGGAGAAATAGCTGTAATCAGTAATAATATGGCAAATACTCAAGGCGGTGTAATTTCTTCATTTGGAGAAGATGGAGTTATCAGCATTGAGGGAAATGTTAAATTTAAGGATAACGGTACAATTGGTTCGGATAGTACCGGTGGTGTTATTGCAATAGCAGAAGGTACATTGAATTTAGATACTACAAAAGGAGATATTCTTTTTGAAAATAACAAGTCTTCATACGGAAGTGCAATATATGCAGAAAATGGAGCAACAATAAACTTTAAGGGTGATGAAAATCATGGAATTAAGTTTACTAAGGATCAAACAATAGTATCTGACAATTCAGCTAAATTAAATAAAATTAATGTATTAGGAAGTAATGTTGATTTTGAAAGCAGTTTATCAGATTTTTATGGTCAATATACGCAGTCGGCAGGAACGGTTAAGGTTTCTAATGATTTTGTTTCTTTACAGGGAACGCATAATGATATTTCAGGCGGAACATTTATTTTAACAGAAGGAGCAAAATTAGCAACGACAGATGATACGTTAGGAAACAATTTAAATATTAACGGAGCAACAATCAGATTTGAAAACAATAGTGCATCGAAATTAACAGACATGTCATTATTGTATCAATATAAAGATGCAACAAAGAATCCATTTTCAAATGTTGGTTCAAAATTGACATACACATCGAACAAAGGTGATGCAAAGATAGCTTTATCAGAAGCAAAAATGGAATTAGCATTAAAGCAAAAATTTGTAGATGTAGTAGATGAAAAAACAGGAGAACATTTCAAACAAAATTCAGGTGTTTATGATCTTGTTCTAAGTGGAGGAGCAGATAAGAACATAGATATAGCTAATGACGGCAGACACGCTGTTTCAGATTTGGTATTGGGAGATGCAGTTCAAGTTGCAACTGATATTAAAGTTACAAATGGCGGAAAACTTTCACTTGAAGGAGCAGGATTAGCCAAAGACAAAACAAATTATGTTAAGAAGATAGAATTAGCGTCAGGTGGACGTTTAAACATTTTTAACGATACATATGAAACGACTGTTGGAGGCGTGAAAACCAAATATAACACAGATTTAACGTTCTATGGAGAATTGGTTGGAGATGCTTCATCAATAATCTATAAAGGCTATAAAACATCACCGACAGAAGATGGATTAGCAGGTCGTGCATCATTGACATTTGGTGTTTTAAAAGATGAAAACGGAACAATTATCAGTGCAGCCAGTGCTGAAAATTATTTAGGAAAATACACTCAAAATGCTGGAACGTTAGAATTTGAAAGCGGATCAACGTATTTTAATCATACAAATTCACAAATATCATATCTTGATGATGCAAAATTAATATTGAATGACGGAGTTATATACACAGGAAATACAACGATAGATTTTGGTGGAACCGGAGGCAAGTTTGTTCTTGGCAGTGCTACAAATATCGATATGACGAATCCTGATGAAAAAATAGAATTTGTAGGAAAAGATAAAGACGGCAATGATGTTCAAAATACGGTAAATCTTGGAACGGATACGACTGTTCAGGTAACACATGGTGAAACAGGAGTAGATGCATCAGATGATACTATTAATATTGGAAAAGATAACGCTTTTTCCGGTTTAATAGTTGGCGGAGAAGAAAGTAAAAACGACAACATCAAGGTTACAGTAAATACTGTAGGCATAGAAGGCGCAGATACTAAATTCACAGTTGAAGAAGGTGGAAAATTAGGATTTGGAGATGTTAAATTTGTAGATACGGCAGGAAATGATGCTACTAATTATTCTCCAACAGTAACACTTGGAAAAAATGCGGAATTATTACTTGTTAGTGAACGAAATAATGATTTCAATAATTTAAATCTTTCGACAGATGCGACAGCTTGGAGTCAAACATCAGGCAGTCTTATTAAGGAAAATGCAAGTAAGACCACATTGACGGGAGAAAAGACAGATCTTTCAGATTTCCATGGAACGATTGTTATAAAGAATGGAGAAATAGCATTAGGTAATGATATAGCAGATGATAAGAAATTTGCTTCAGACACACATTTTGATTTGTCAAAAATAGAAAATGGAGCCTCAATCAACGTTACAAACATTACCCAAGGAAACGATATGTTACTTCTCAACGGTATAGGTAATGAAATTATCGGAACGCCGACAGGAGAGGAAAAATACATAGCAACAATAAAGAATGATAAAGGTTCTGTTAAATTCATAAAAGAAGATGGAACAGTTTATACACCAGATGTAGATGTAGTAAATGGTTCATTCTTAAAAATAGATGCAAAAGGTGATATTGAAGTAAATGATGTTAATGTAAAGAGCAAATTTTCATCACTTTCCGGCGAAAAACAGGAATCCCAAGTCGGTTTAATATCGCAGGGTAATGTTACAACAGGCGAACTTAATGTTATAGGTAAAAAAGATGGAACAGAAGTTTCAAGTTCGACATTATACATAGAGGCAAAAGAGAATGTAGTTGCTACAGGAAATGCCAAGGTGGAAGACGGCTCAATAGGCATAAAATCTCAAGACGGAGCAATTACATTTGGAGATGTTACAGATACAGTAAATCCCGCATTAAATGTTGTTAACGGTAAGGCGGAAATAGTTGCAAAAGACGCATTAACGATTAATGGAAAAGTAAAATTAGATACATTAACTGCTAATTCGATTTTGGAAGGTTCAACTGTTTCAATGGGAGGAGTAACTGTTTCAAATTCGACAGGTAAAAATGTTATTATAAATGCATCTACCGGAAAGGCAAGCATTGACGGAGATGCAACGTTTTCAGATGTAAATAATGTAATTCTTTCTGCAAAAGACGGAATTGATATCAACGCGGAAGGAACAGAAAAAGGAAATCTTTCTGTTACAAATGCAATACTGAATGCAACGACATCAACAGGAAATGTAAAAATAGATGGCAATATTGCTGCAGAAAATTCTACAGTTAATATTTTTGTCACGGATACAGGAGTTGGTGACATTACTATTGGAAATAATACTGCGACAATTCCTGCATTATCAGCGGCAAACAGCACCGTATTGATTTCATCAGAAGGAGCGACAACACTTAATGGCAGTGTATTACTGGATAATTTAACAGGAATTTCTGGAGTTGGCGGTAAATCGCTTACAATGAACGGAGATTTATCTGTAACGAATAATACATATGAAACGAAATTCATTGCGGAAGATGGTGGAATAACAGTTGGCGCAATAAATTTAGAAAATAACAAATTGCCTGATGGAACGGTTGTGAAAACGACAATTTCTGCTCAAAATGGTGATATTAATGCAACAGGAAAACTAAACGTTGACAATGCGGAAATCAATATAACAGCAGCCGGCGGAGGAGTGTCAATAGCTTCTGGAACTACGGGTTCAGATATGGCATTGAAGGTTAATGAGGGTAAAGTTAATATTATAGCGGATAATGCAATGAATATTAATGGAAATGTTGAAATGTCAGCATTGAAAGATGTTGCAGCATTGCAAGCGTCCTCAATTTCAGCAGGTAAACTAGACATACACGATAATAACTATAATGTAACATTTATTTCAACAGTTGGAGATATTTCAACGAAAGACATAAAGGTTATAAATAACAATGAAAAATTAACGAACATTCAATCAGCAGGCGGAATTACAACAAATAATGGTAATGTAGATGTTGTAAATTCAAACTTGCAATTAGTTGGACAAAATGGCGGAGTTAATCTTGGAACGGGTGTAATTACGATAGATAATGCAAAAACAGTTATATCTGCGACAAATGGAGGAATTACATCAGGCGATGTAATATTGCAAGATTCTGTAGGTGGAAATCTTCCAACTTCGTTAGTAATGTCTGCAGAAGCAGGAAACATAAAATCCGGAAATATTAATTTATCAAATAATGTTGTTTTAACACAAAAGACAACGAATAGTGGCGATATAACAAATGGAAGTATTAATGTAGCGGATAGTTCTTCGTATTCAGCGATTTCAGCCGGAAAATATACAGCAGACAATATTACAGCGAACGTGATTGAAGGAAGCAATTCAATTGCGGTAATATCAGCGGTTAGTGATATAGTCGTTAATGATGTTACGGCATCAAATCTTTCTGATATGTATATTCGTACGGAAAACGGTAATATAGAGGCAAACGATGTTACATTAAGCAAAGTAGCTGTATCGACATTAGACGGAGAAGGAAATGCAAGTGTAATAATGTCAGATAATGGAGCAATAAGTATTCGTGACTTGTCACTAACTGATATGGCAACCAATCCGACATATGTACAAGCGAAAAATGATATAAATACAGGAGCGATTTCATTAGCAAATGCTTCATCAACTATTTTGTCAGAAAATAAAAACATTAGTGCATCAGGAAATGTAAAAGTAGTTGATTCTGATTTAAAAATGCAGGCCGGAGAAGCAATTACAATGGGAGATGCTGCTGATTTAGTAAATCCTGCGTTAAAAGTTCAAAACGGATCCGCAGTTATTAATGCACAGGGAGGTGCATTGACGATTAACGGAGATGTTGATATGACAGCAGTTACGGCAGATGCCTTTATGCAAGGAACATCTGTAGCGATGAAAAATCTCAATTTGTATGAAAATACAAAAGATACATATATAACTGCGACAAATGGCGATATAAGCATTAATTCGGTAACGTTAACGAATAATAAAGAAACAGTTGGAACAGAAACTGAAAATAAAACAATTGGAATTAGTGCAACAAATGGCGGAATTAATGTACAAGAGAATATAAAAGTAACTTCATCAAATATGACGATGGTTGCAGATGGCAATATTTCAGCGAAAGATTTGACAGTTACAGACAGCAAAATTGCACCAGCAACGGAAGACGATCCTTATTCGTTTGGTACGGTAATTAGTACAGATACGGGTAATGTTTCTTTGGATAAAATACTCGTAACAGATTCTGTTGTAGGAGTAGCATCTTCAACAGGAGATATAGACATTGATAAATCCATTGTTGTTGCTAACACATCATCAACAACACATTTGGCAGATAATTTGGATTATTTACAAACGATAATCCAATCAGAAAGCGGAAATGTTTCAATAGGTAGTGGATTAACCGCTCCTGTAGATGGTTCTGCTGTTTCTGTTATTAAAGCTAATATGAATACATATGTAGAAGTTCAAGGACAAGATGTAAATATAGGAAATAATACGGTAACAACAGAGATTAATGCGAATGGTGCATTGTTCGGAATATCAGCGGGAAATAATTTACTTGCGGATAAAACGAACTTAATAGTAACGGATTCGATAGTATCTCTTGAAGCAGGAAATGACTTATCAATCGGAAGTGTTTCAGCAACGACAAGTATAGAGGAATTGTTTAGTGAAAATCCTTCACCTGCACAAGTTAGTATTCTTTCAAATGGCGGCAAAATAACAATTAATGGAGATGTAAAAACTTCTATAGCAAGTCTTGGAATTGAAAGTGACAGAGGAGTAACGATTAACGGTCAAGTTGACTTAAAAGATTCAGAAGCGGCAATTGTTTCTACCGGAGATGTTTCAGTAGCGGGCAAAGTGTCGTTTAAAAATACTCCGTCAACAACATCTTTATCAAATAGAGAATTGTTGAGAAATGCATTAGCAACATCAAGAACTCAAACAGTTGCAGAGACAGAAAGAAGTGTAACAGCTCCGCAAATTGAAATTTCTTCCGGCAGATCTATTGCAGATATTCCGATGGAGGCATTAAATAACTACATTTCTCAGGCTCAACAAGTATTTAGTGATGTTGATTACGGATATACTATAGATGGCTTGAAAGTAACAATAGGTGATAATTTCTCAGTAGATAATTCTGCTGTTGCAATAGGAGGAAATAATTCTGTTACTTCGTTAAAGGTACAGGGAGCAACAGATCTTGATAATTCCGTAGTTATGATTAACTCTAGCGGAGATGTCGTGACAAATGGATTAAGTGCAAAAGATTCATTGATGGCGATCAATGCATCGAAACTTAAGACGAAGAATTTATCCGTATCTGCGACGGATTCATCAGGATTCCTTTCTTATATGGAAATGGTTAATGGAAATATTGAAGTTACAAACAATATGACAATGAAAAATGCCATATTGAATGCTAATAATACGAATAATATAACAGTAGGCGGAGCAGGAAACTTCAATAAAGCAGTCTTAAATATACCAAATGCTAATGCTAAATTTAATTCATTGAAGACGGCAGATACAATGGTTAATTTAAGCAATAATAAAGCAGAAAACACAATTACGGTAACAGGAGATTACAACGTTTCAGGCAACAATTTATATTATATGGATTTTGATCCTGCAACAGGAAAGTATGATAAACTCCACGCAGACGGAGCTATTACAGGCAGTGATGGAGCAACGATTACCGTAAATTCAACCATATTAAATAAAGGAGATATTGCAAACGGATACCAAGTATATGATGTATTTTCAGCAAATAATGGAGTAAGCAATATAAACTTTGGCTTACAAGGAGATACAGCATATACAACGACTTTAGCAAATTACAGACTACAATCGTTGGGAAGTGGAAAATATGCATTCAGACGTACAGGATATACACCGACAGCATTGGTAAATCCTGTTGCAATACAAGTTGGCGGATTCTTAACGCAAGTTCAAACATATGATACAGCATTTGATAATCTTGATATGGTTATGATGTTGCCAATGACAGCATATGGCCCTAACAGATATGCCGTAAGCGAAGAAGATGCAATGGTATATTCACCGTTATTTATTCCGGAGTTGGAAAAAGGTATCTGGTTTAGACCGTTTGCAAACTTTGAAAATATAGAAATGAGTCAAGTCGGAGATGATATTTCTTCTCAAACATACGGAGCCTTAGTTGGTGGTGATACCGCATTGAAAGATTTAGGTAACGGATATCAAGGTATGATGAGTGCATATGTTGGTTATACAGGTTCTCATCAAGACCTTGACGGAGTTTCTAATTACCAAAATGGCGGAGTCGTTGGTGTAACCGGTGCAATATACAAAAACGGTTTCTTTAGTGGCTTAACCGTTAGTGCAAATGCAAGTGGAAATAGTGCATCAACACCTGTTGGTGACAACGATTTCTTAATGTTAACAGCCGGTGTTGCATCAAAGACCGGTTACAACTGGGAAATAGCAAACGGTAAGTTTATTATTCAGCCAAGTTGGTTAATGTCATACACATTCTCGGATATATTTAATGAAGATGATATTGCAGGTATGAAACTGGATGTAAATGCTCTTCATGCTGTTCAACTTGCTCCGGGATTGAAATTAATCGGAAACTTCTCTAACGGTTGGCAGCCTTATTTGACAGTTGATTATAGATTTAATCTTGCAGATAAAACTGATTATAGAGTTGGCGTTGTTGACTTACCGGATGCAAAAGTTAAATCTTACATCGAGTATGGTGTCGGTATGCAAAAACGTTGGGGTGACAGATTTACCGGATTTGGACAATTCCTTGGTAGAGGAATAGGAAGAAACGGTGTCGGTTTGAATCTCGGTATGCGCTGGATGGTCGGTAACGGTAGAAATCCAAGATAAATCTGCTTTAGTGGAAACATAAACGAAAAACTACAAGAATATTTCAATATATGTTAATGTTCTTGTAGTTTTTGTTTTATTATTATCTTTTATATATTGTCTAAGTAATAAAATGGCAAAAGTTAACCAATTTAAAAGAAAATAAGAAAAAATATGCTATTCCCAATAAGAATATAATTGAGAAAGCATAATTTTTTAGATAAAATATTATTTTATTTAGTTAAACTAATTCTTTAACGTCGTCCAGATTAAGGCTTTTTTCTGCTTTGTTTAAATCATAAACATTTTGAAGATTTAGCCAATATCTCGGTGACGTATTAAAAGCTTTTGCTAATCTTAAGGCAGTTTGTGCAGTAATTCCGTTTTTACCGTTAACTAATTCAGATAGCGATTGTCTTGACATACCAATATTTGTTGCTGTTTTCGATATGGAAAGACCATTCTCTTTAAGATAAAGTTCACTAAGAATTTCTCCGGGATGAGGAGGGTTATTTATTGACATATATTTCCTCTTTTCGTAATCTATTTTGAAGGAACGAGTTTAAAGATGAGATTTTTCCCATTGCCGACAGATATGGAATAAATTCCGTTTTTTTGTATTTTTTTAAAATTAAAGGACGGTATTTTGCAATCTTTTAATTCATCAGCAGCGTCCAGTTGTGCTAAAATTAAGCGCAATCTATCCTTATCAACACCTTCAATTTCGTCTTCAAGTCCTTCTTTGTAAAATTTTTCAAGATTTTTGTTTTTAAAAGATTTAATCATGTCAACATTTTACGTCAGTTTATTATAAAAAGTCAATTATATGTCGAAATGTTGCGATATTGCTTTAATAAGTCCGTCAACACTTTCTTTCAGTTCTTCGTAACTGCCTTCATTTTTGATAATATAATTCCAAAAATCGATATTATCGAGAGCTGTTTCAGTGTAATCATTCTCTCTGGACAGTTCTCCTCTTTGTGAACGTGCTTTTGCCGAAGCCTCAACACGAATACAAAAAGCATTTAGAGATTTAAATGTGTCAACTTCAAACGGCATTCTAACATCAGGAACGATAATATTTCCTTCTTGCTCAAGAATTGTTTTTATCCAATAATCTTGACCGATTGCTCGTCCTTCATTTCCTAAAGCAATTAAGTCAGGACGATATTGAGATTTGTTTTTTTCAATTTCTTCGACAGTCAGACCTGTCCGTTCTGAGTATTTTATTTTTATTGCATCTGCAAGTCCAATCCTGCGAAAGGACGGTAACCTTTCCAAAAGAATTTTGGCTACCGTATCTTTTCCGCAAAATTGTTTTCCTGATAATGTTATAATGTGTTTTGCCATTTTACATAGTTTCTTTTATGCTTAAACTGATTCTTCTATCATCAGGGTTGAATTTCAAAACAATTGTTTGTATTTTGTCACCAACCTGAAGAGTCTTATTGTTTTTGTTTTGCCATTCTATTAAATCAGAGTTTGGTAAAAGTGCTTCAACGCCGCTTATTACTTCAACAAATGCTCCAAAATGCTTTATTCTGGTGATTGTGCCTTCTGCTTCATCACCTTCTTTGATTTTTTCTTTTGCTTCAATCCAAGGATCTTGTTCAAGATTTTTAAGGCTTAGGCTGACACGTTGTTTATCGTAATCAATACCTATTATTTCAACTTCAATTTCATCATTTATTTTAAGTATATCTGATGGGTGGTCAATCCATTTCCAAGAAATTTGTGATAATGGAAGTAATCCGTCAATGCCTCCGATATTAATAAATGCTCCAAAATCAGTTATGCGAACAACTTCGCCTTTGATTTTGTCGCCAACTGCGATTTTTGCAAGTGTATCTCGTTTGATTTCTTCTTTATCTTCTGCATAAACTTTTTTATTAGATAAAATAAAATTGCCTTGTTGTGCATCCATAGAAAGGATTTTAAGTTCAATTTTGTTACCAATCATATCTTCTGTGATTTTTGAGCGTAGATGGCTTGATGGTACAAATCCTTTTACACTGTTGACTTCAACAAGGACTCCTCCTTTAACAACTCCTGTAATAATTCCTTCAACTGTTTCGTCAGCAGCCTTTTTATCTTCAAGTTCTCTCCAATTATATGCTGTTGCAACCCTTTTGTATGAAAGTAAGAATTTACCGTCTTCATCTTCTTCTTTTATAATTAAAAATTCATATTGTTCATTTTTCTTTAATATTTCTTCTATAGACGTATCATTATTTAATTTTGCTTCTTTTAACGGAACACATGCCGCTGTTTTTGCTCCTATGTCAACAGAAACACCCGTGTTATCATATCCGCATACAATTCCTTTTACCAGATCTCCCTTTTGAAAACCATAATCATACTTTGACAATAATGCTTCAAATTCTTCGTCTGTAAAATTCTCTTTCTCCATATATCTCTCCTCTTTTTCCGATATAATATTGTACACTTTTTTGTGATATTTTTTCGCATATTTAACTAAATATTTACAAATTTTATTATTTTGTTTTTTTATTCATTAAAAACTCTGTTTTGAAACAATAAAAAAGCCCCTTTTGGGGCTGGAGAAAATTGAATGAAGAATTTTATATTTTTTAACCTACATATGATGCATAAAGCATTTCTGATATATTACTGCTCTTTAATTTTTTTAATGCTCTGGCTTCCGTTTGTCTTATGCATTCTTTTGTAACGCCGAATAGGTTTCCTATTTCTTCAAGAGTTTGTCGCTGTTCATTGCATAATCCAAATCTCATTTTTAATACACTGCTTTCTCGTTCCTTTAAAATTCCTAATAAAGAATTTATGTCTTGTGATAAATTTTTATATTCTGCTTCGTTCTGTGCTGATGCCTTTTTGTCTTGAATGACTTCGCTTAAAGTCATATCATTTTGTCCGTCGTTGTCTATGTTACTGTCTAAAGACAATGTTTTATTGAATGCATTAAGATAAAGATTAATTTTTTCCGATTCAATGTTCATTTTTTTTGCCACTTTCTCAGGAGAAACTGTACCATTAACCGCTTTTTCCATTTCGGCTTTTACTTTTGAATATTTAGATAATGTTTCTTGTACGTATACCGGTATCTTCATTGCGTGTGATTGTTCGGAAATTGCTTTGAACATCGCTTGTTTAATCCACCAAGTGGCATAAGTTGCAAAACGATAACCCAATTTGTAATTAAATTTGTCAACAGCAGTTATAAGTCCAAGATTGCCTTCTTGTATAAGATCATAAATTGAAAGACCTCCTGTATGTGGCATCTTTTTCGCCAATGTTACTACTAATTTTAAATTGTTTTCAATTAAAAGCGATTTTGCTTCGTTTGAACCTTCTTTGGCTAATTTTGCCAGTGTTTGTTCCTCTTCTTGTGAAAGATTTTCAAATTTTGTTACCTTTGAAATGTAAGCATTAAGATCAAATTCTCCGTTTGCTGCTACGTTTTCCTTGTTCAAATTCTTCATTCTTCTCTCCTCGTTTATGTATAACTCGTGTTGTTCTCTTTTCTCAGCATGTTAAGTTTGCCGCCTAAAATACTGCGGCAGTGAAATTAGACCTCTTAAAATTTAACAAGGCAATTAAATGCACCTGCTAACAGGGTCGTTTTTCAGTCTTCGTGTTTGTTTTGAATAAATTTTAAACTCTTTTAGGATTTTTGGAGTATATACTCCGTATATACTTAATATATCAAATTTTAATTCAAATTTCAAGTGTTTGGTTAAGTTTTGTAAAGTTGGATTATTTGTTTGCTGTTTAGAATGTAAAATTTGTTAACATAAAAAGTTGCATTTTTCTTTGAAATACTTGTTATTATTGAACTTAACATTGTTAATAAAGAATGATGCTTAAATGTTAAAATTATTTAGTTGTAATATTTCTTAATATATATGTTTTGTTATATTGACCGAAAATGGCGTTGACTTATGATAAAATTTTAGTATGTTATTAGTGGGAAGCATAAAATCTAATAAGAGTGAAATTCTTTGGCGACGCTATGTTGAGTTGGTTAATAGTGGGGTTTCGCCTGATAATATTCTTGTGTTATGTTTAAATTCGTATAAAAAGAAGAATTTTGTTGAAAAAGTTCAAGAGTCAATTAATTATCCTGTTAGTGGTGCTTATAATATATTTACATTTTATGGATTATGTTACAATGCAATTTTAGATAATTGGCCAATCATTGAAAATTCTATTAATAAAGAAGGGACGTTCATATTACCTAATTTATGTGGTTTGCAGTTGTCGCAGATGTTCCTTTCTCAAAGTATGAAAGATGATTGTTTCCGAGATTATTTTTCTAAAACAAATTTGTTGCATCAAATGTTTAAGAGAATGCAATTGACTGTATTAAATGGTTTATCTGACGTTCAAGTTGCGAAAAAATCTAAAATTTTGGGAGAATCTTTTTTTTATGATGCAAGCCAAGTATATGATAACTTTAGAAAATTAACGTTAGAATATCGTAGTTTTGATTATTTAAGGCAACTTTCCATATTACCTTTTATCGTAAAAAATTCTGATTATTTTTCTAAAATACAATATTTATTAGTTGATGATGCAGATGAGATTACTTATTCGGAATTTAATTTTATAAAAAGTATCAAGAGCCGGTTAAAAGATTGGATTATTGCTTATGATGACAATGGAGCTTCTCGTTGTGGATATTTGAGTGCTTATAAAACTGCAGTTTTCGAGTTTGAAAAAATTTTTGATGAAACACCGATAAGATTACCTGTTGATGATTTTTGGCAAAAAAATGCAGATAATATATATAAAAATATATTAAGTCAAAGAAAAAGTATTGTTCCTGCTTTTGAAATAAAATCTGCCGTAAAACGTCTGGACATGCTTGATTTAGTATTTAACAAGATTAAAATGTTGCTTGATTGTCAGGCGAAGCCGTCAGATATTTTGATAGTGACGCCTATAGTTGACAGCATGCTGAAACAATCGATATTAGGTGCTTTTCGAGGTGTTAAATTTCAATTTCTTAGTGGTAGTAAAAAATTGTATGACAATATTTTATTAAGAAACATATTTACTATTTTTAAATTATCTTCTTCTTTTTCTGATATAAAAATAGGTGTTCAAGATTTGAGGATACTTTTTCATGAATATTTAGGTATTTCTTTAAGATATTCAAAAAATGCGATAAATGCTTGTTTGGAAATGCAAGGATTGGCAAAAGTTGAGTTTAATAATGATAAATACAATAAAAAATATGCGAATTTATATGATTTTGTTAATTCTTTAAAAGAAAAGCAATGTTCTTTTTCTTCTAAAATGCTGTTAATTTTTAATTTTATTGCTGAAGGCGGTATTTCAAGTGATGATTTAAAAAATTTCAATTTCTTTTTGAAGGAAGTAAGAAGTTTTGAAAATGCATTTAAGGAGTTAGATGATAATTTATGTAAGAGAATATTAAATATATTTGAGAAAGGAATTATTAGTGAAAATCCGTCAGTATCCGAAGAGTTAGAAAAAGATTCAATAGTAATTTCTACTCCACAAAAGGTAATAGATTGTGAAATCAGACGTAAGTATCATATATGGTTGGATTTATCTAATGATTTGTGGACGATGCGAGATATCGGAGTTCTTTATAATGCTTGGGTTTTCAATGCGGATTGGGAAAAAGGTGAATTTACTTTTGATGACAATGCTCGTCTTTCAAATGAAAAGAATGCCAGAGTTCTTCGTAAATTAATGCTCTGTTGCAATAAAGAGATATTCGCTTATTATTCTCAATATGATTCTTCCGGATATGAAAATTTTGGGAAATTGCAAACCTTTTTTATTCAGAATGAAAAACCTAAGGCAAGGGTACATTCTTTGAAAATTATTCCCCGAAGTGACCAAAAACAAGTTGTTGAATATACAGGAGGAAAAGCAGCTGTTAACGCTGTTCCCGGAGCGGGTAAGACAACCATTTTGATTGCTTTATTGGTAAAATTAATTGAAAGAGGTGTTTTACCTGAAAATATTTTTGTTTTAACCTATATGGAATCTGCGGCAGCTAATATTAGAGAAAAAATAAAATCGGCTCTTCCTAATTTAACAGAAATGCCAAATATCTCGACGATACACGGTTTGTCTTTTAGAATAATAAAAGAAAATAATCATTACACAAAATTAAATTTGCCAGATAATATTGAAGTTGCTGATGATAATACCATTCAAAAAGTATTAAGAGAATGTATTTCTGATTTGAATTTAAATCAGGAAGATTATGATGATTTTAAAGGCGGCATTTCTGCCGTAAAACTTTCTCCCAATGGTATTAAATCATTGTATTCATTGCAAAACAAAAAATATTTTGCGAAACTTTTTGACTTATACGAACAAAAATTGCGTACGGCAGGTATCATTGATTATGATGACATGTTACGTTATTCTGTAAAGTTGGTAGAAGAAAATTCTGAAATAAGGCAATATTATTCGGATTTAGCTTATTATGTTATTGAAGATGAAGCGCAAGATTCTTCTGAATTGCAACAAAAATTGTTAAATATTTTATCGGAAAAACATGGAAATTTGTTAAGAATTGGTGATATTAATCAGGCGATTACTTCTTCTTTTACAGATTCTGATCCTAAATGTTTTAAGAAATATTTTCAAAATAACGCTCAAATGATAATGCAATCTTCTCAGCGAAGTGCCGTTCAAATACAAAGGTTAGCTAATAAGCTGGTTGATTGTTCAAAAAATATTGATTATTTGAAAGATGCTTTTTTTGATAGTAAACTTATTCCTACTGAAAAAAATCCTTTGTCAGACATGCAACCTTCTTTTTGTGTTTTTGAATCTCTTCAGGAAGAGAAGTTTTTTATTTTAAATAAAATAAAAGAAAATATAAAAAATGGTAAAAATAAAACAATTGCAATTCTTTTGCGAAATAATTATCAAATAACGGATTGGGCAAATTTTTTGTCAGAAAACGGATTGAGTGTAATTCTTCGTTCTGATATTCTTGAACAAAAGAAATTTTTTAGAGTTATTGTTTCTTTTTTAGAATATTTACAAACCCCTTTTTCAAACCAATGTATTCTTCGTTTGATGAAAGCATTTCTGGATAGCAATATTATAAAATTTTCTGAAGATGATTTTTTCTTTGTAAGAAATCTTAAAGAGCCTTTTATAACAGCAGATTTGGGTTGTGTAAACGAATGCTTGACGCGCCTTTGGTGGGAGCTGCAGTTTAATGATGAATTGTCTTATATTCCTTTAGATGAAGCGGTTGTAAGGATAGGAATGCGATATTTTTCTTCTCAAAATGAAAAATCCAATATTTATTTAATTTCTACAATTGTTAAAAGGCTTTCTATGACTTATTCATCAAGTGAAACTGTTTTAGAAAAACTAATACAAATTTCTCAAAAACCTTTGGGTTCTTCTTGCAAATTTTTTGAAGAAGAACAAACTGAAAGTGCCGTAAAACTTATGACAATGCATAAGGCGAAAGGTGATGAATTTGATATGGTTTTCATTCCTGAATTAAGTGAGGAAAATTATTCTTTGACTGAGGAAAAAATAAAAATTAAATCTTCTTTCGTTGAAGAAGTAAAAAAATTAAGAAACGGCTACAAAAATTGTAGTTTTGATGAAATAAAGAAAATGTATGCGGAAGAAACTTTAAGATTGTTGTATGTGGGTATAACCAGAGCAAAAAAAGAATTATATCTTTCTTGTTCGCTAAAAAATAAATATCATAAAAAACAAACCCCTTCTTCTATTTTCGATTTTTTAAAGGAGGAAAATTAATGTTGGTTATAACTTCAGGAATGCTTCAATCTTTTTGTGAATGTTCTCAAAAATATAATCTTATTTATAATGAACATTTAGATATTCCCTCAAATCTTGATTTCCCTGAAGTTGGAAAAAAAATACATGCTCTTATCAATTATAAATTTAAAGGATTTGACATTGAGAAACAATTACAAATTTTGAATTTTCCGGAAAACAAAGAGTTATACATTCTTTGGCAAAATTTTTTAGATTTTAAGATTGATACTGTGGAAAATTCTGAATTAACCTTTACGATACCTTTGAACCAAAATATTAAACTGACGGGAAGGGTTGACGCTATAAGAAAAGTGAATGACTGTTTTGAAATTCTTGATTGGAAAACGGGAGCATCAAAAAATATCAATCCTGAAAACAGTATGCAAACCATTATATACTTGTTTGCCATATATAAACTTTTAAGTTTTCAAAAGAAAATAGATTTGCCTGACAACTTGTCGTTGACATATTTCTTTTTAAAAGAAAAGAAATCGAAAACGGTGTCTTTTTCTACGGACAAATTGATTTTATATGAATCTACATTACTTCAAAAAGCTCGTGAAATTGTCGATTATAATTCTAATGATTTTTCTCCTTGTTGTAATTGTAAAAATTGTTCTTTTAAGATTGTTTGCAATCAGGCTTACAAACTAAATAAGAATATGTTATAATTATAAAGGTAAAGAGGTTTTGATTATGGCAACAACTCATGGTTCTCTTGAAAATGAAGTTATGAATGCTGTTTGGTCTTTAGAGGAAAAGGCTGAAGAATCGGATTGTTTATATATTTCTGTTTCTGATGTTCTGAATTTTATTAATGCTTTCGGTTCTCCTAAGGCATATACAACCGTAAAAACTGTAATGGACAGGCTTGTTGAAAAGAATTATCTTGAACGTGAGAAAAGTGGTAAAAAATTTTTTTATTCTTCAACGTCTTCTCGCAGCGAACGTGCAAGTTTTGCGATAAAAACACTTGCCGGACAATATTTTAATAATGACATTCATTCTTTAATGAAGGCTTTGGAAAAAGAATGTTCAATGAATTAGCACCGGAAATTGATTATTATCGCAAAAAAGCCGGAGAATTAATTAAATGTGTTTTAGCAAAAAGAATGCTTGTCAGACACGCGCTTTTGGCTTATCCAAAAGATGTTCTGGATAAGTCTGTTCAAGCTTCTTGGCATGCATTATGTCATCTGGAGGCTGACAGTGAATTACGGCAAAAAAATCCCGATTATGCCGAAGAACAAGATTTCTTCCTTTCTGAAATTGCTGAAACTCTTTCTAAAGGGGAGGAATTACCTTTTAATATTATTGATGCTTACAAAGAATATTATGACTTGCCTCTAACTCCTCATCGTAAAGGATTGTGGGGGTTTTTATCAAGTTTACAAAGTTTTTTGAATGTCAAAAAATGAGTTATTTTTCTGATTCCAAAATTTGTTTATACAATTTTTTTTGTTCTTCTGTAACTTTTTCCGGAATATTTATTTTGATTTTTGCATTCATGTTTCCGTAACCTGTAGTTTTTTTAGGCAATCCGAGATTTTTTAATCTCATTGTTGTTCCATTATTTGTCATTGGTGGAATTTTTATTCCGACTTTTCCATGTAGTGTTTCTATGTCTTTTTTTGTTCCTAAAACAGCTTCTGCTGGTGTGATTGAAATTTCTTTTGTAACATCAAATCCGTCTATTTCATATTCCGGGTCTGCAAACTTTATTATAAGATATAAATTTCCTGTTCTTCCGTAAGAATCAGTGTTTCCTTCATTTGCGAGCCTTATTTTTTGTCCGTTTGTTATGCCTTTAGGTATTTTAACTTTAATGTTTTTTGATTTATTTACAAAGCCTGTACCTCCGCATGATGTACAGTATCCGCTTTTTCCGTTACATTCTCGGCATTTTTCCATGTTAGATATTCTTATCGTTTTTGTATCATTTGTCATTAAATCTTGTGCTTTTAGTGTGATTTCTCTTGTTATATCAAGATTTTCCGGTTGTGGTTGCTGACTGTATCTTGTTTGCTGTTGTGATGATGTTCCTCTGTTTGCAAAATTTCCAAAATCATTAAAATTAAAAGATTGTGTTTTCCTTTTTCCGCCCATCAAATCGCCAAAAATTGAACCAAAAAAGTCTGAAAATCCTCCAAAATCTTGAAAATTTGAACTACTATATCCTCCTGCATTTCCAAAATTAAAATTCTCAAAACCTGGTGGCGGTGTGAAATCTGCTCCTGAGTTCCAGTTTGCACCTAAGCTGTCATAACGTGTACGTTTTTCTCTATCTGATAATACTTCGTACGCTTCGTTAATATTTTTAAATTTTTCAACGGCACTTGGGTCTTTATTTACGTCGGGGTGATATTTTCTGGCTAATTTCCTATATGCTGATTTAATTTGTGCTTCGCTTGCGTTTCTTTCTACGCCTAATGTTTGATAATAATCTTGGTATTTCATCTTTTTCCTCACTACTTAAATGATAATATAAAAATCCGTGTTTTTGACTATTTTTAATTATTTTTTAATTATGAATTTTAATTATTAATTAGACACTCGCTATGCTTGTAGTATATTTTTTGTATGGGTAAAATTTTCAAAATAATCATAATTCTTGTTTCTTTTTGCTATTCTGCAGCTTTTGCTGCTGAGTCAAAGTATATTTTGACTCCAAATCAAAATACGCAAAATAGTTCTGTTGAACAAAAAACAATTAATTCTCATGAACCGGCTGAAGTCAATATTATGCAACTTGATAATTTAATGGGGGATAGTGTTAAGCCTGTTGATGCTCAAAAAATGGGCATAAAAATCAATCCTATTCCTCTAGAAGCTCAAGAGCCTGTACAAGGTATCGTTTATGAAATGAGTGATTTTCCTGTAAGTCATTTTAATCCTAAAGTTGGGGAAAATGGCATTAATACAACCTATCCCGGGTTTCGTGGCGCAAATGAAATGATTGTTTATACGCCGACCTATGGTTTGAGAACCGGTACAAATGAATTTGGTGCAGAGGCTTCTGTTGTTGGTAATACTGTCGTTAAATTGGGCGGTGCTGATTCCATCATTCCAAGCGGTGGCTTTGTTATTAGCGGGCACGGAAAAGCAAAAGTTTGGATTCAAAAAAATCTTCTTTTAGGTGCAAAAATATACGTCGATTATGATAATGGAAGAGTTTATTCGTATATTACGCCCGAAACTTATGTCTATGAAGTAAATGAAAAAATTAAAGAAGTCGAATCGGTAATGAGTTACTACCGTATGAGAAATCCTGATTATGACAGCCGTAAAACGTTAAACTTTCTCAATAGAGCAAAAGATTATTTAAAGCGTGCAGAACGACGTCCTGATAAAATTTTGGGTTATGTTACTCAAGCAAAAGAGTGTGTCAACTCTGCTTTGCAAAATGCAATTCCCTACATTGACAGCGAATTTAAAGGAATTTGGCTTCGTCCTACAGAAATAACTGAAGATGATATTTCTGAAACTGTTCAAATTTTAAAAGATGCCGGAATTAAAAATGTATTTCTTGAAACATATTTTCATGGAATGACTATTTTTCCGAGTGACGTTATGGATAATTACGGTTTTATTAAACAAAGAAATGAGTTTATCGGTTTTGATCCTCTTTCTGTTTGGATTAAAGAATGTCATAAAAATGGTTTAAAACTGCACGTTTGGTTTGAAACTTTTTATTTGGGGAATAAACCACCAAGATATAGTTTGAAACATATTTTATCTGTTCATCCGGAATGGGCTAATAAAACAAAACTTTTGGCTGATTCTTCAGAATTTTCTAAATCTTCGGCTGAGTGGAACGGTTATTTTTTGGATCCTGCTAATCCTGATGTTCAGCAATTTTTGTACGAGTTAATGTCTGAAATTTTTATAAAATACAGACCTGATGGTATTAATCTTGATTACATAAGGTATCCTTTGGGTGCACAAAATCGCTATGATTCCTCAAAAGGAACAGAATGGGGTTATACAAAGGTTGCCAGAGAAGAATTTATGGAATTATATGGCGTTGATCCCGTGACGCTAAAAATTGCTGATCCTTTAAGACAGGTTTGGTTTGAATACAGACAAAGCAAAGTTACTAATTTTGTTGAAATAACTAAAAATTTAACTCAAAAATACAATATTGATTTTACTGCGGTTGTTTTTACAGACAAGGTAAAAAGTCTTGAAACAAAAATGCAGGATTGGCAAACTTGGAGTAAGAGAAATCTCGTGAATGCTTTTACTCCGATGATATTAACCACGGATAGAAAAACGGCATCTTCAATCATTCGAGAAATGAAAAATAATATGCTTCCTATGACAAAATTGTATGCGGGAATTTATGTCATGTATATGGATTCTCCTACTGATGAACTTTTAATGCAAATTCATGAAATGAGAAAAATGCACGCAAACGGTGTTGTATTTTTTGATTATGCTCATTTTTCCGAAAAATATCAAGATGCTCTTTCTGTTAGAGTTTTTAATCCAGATAGGAGATAATTTATGGCAAAAGTTAAATTTACAAAAATGCATGGTTTAGGTAATGATTTTATTGTTTTGGATTATGAAGAATATGAAAAAACAGGTTTGAAAAAAGAAATTCTTGCAAAAAAATTATGTAATCGTCATTTTGGTATTGGTGCTGATGGTTTAATGATTGTAAATCCTAATCCTCAAAATACTGATACAGGTTGGTTTTTTTACAATTCAGACGGCTCTGTTGCTCAAATGTGTGGGAACGGTATAAGATGTTTTGCAAAATATGTATATGAAAAAGGTTTTATTGATAAAAGGGAATTTAGTGTTGATACTTTGGCCGGTGTTATTGTTCCTAAACTTAATGACAATGGTACTGTTACTGTAAATATGAATAAACCGGTTTTAATTCCTGATAAAATTCCTGCTAAAGTTTCTTCAAATTTAAATTTTGAAGTATGCAGTTGCGGAGAAAAATTTGTTGCAAATGCTGTTAGTATGGGTAATCCTCATTGCATAATTTTTACGGATAAAGATACAAAATCAGCTGCTTTAAAATATGGTTTTGAGATTGAAAATAATTCTATTTTTCCTGAAAAAACAAATGTTGAATTTATTAAAATTATTTCTCGTTCCGAAATTAATCTTGATGTTTGGGAAAGAGGCTGCGGTATTACTCTTGCTTGTGGTACAGGTGCTTGTGCTTCCGTTGTTGCAGGAATTTTGAACGGTTATCTTGACAACAAAGTTAAAGTTAATCTTCCGGGTGGTTCGCTCGTAATAGAGTGGAACGGTTCGTTGAATGACGTTGATTGTAATGTTTACATGACAGGAGCCGCAGAATTCGCTTTTGTCGGCGAAATAGAAGTATAGCCCCAAAATCAGTACAATTGGTAACTTGTTTTTTTTATAAGAGAAAGTAGAATTTATTTATGACTCTTTTAAAAATTGAAAATTTGAATGTGTTTTTCAATCTGCAATCAGGTAAATTTCAGGCGTTGCATAATGTTTCTCTTGAACTTGATGAGGGTAAAATACTTGCTCTTGTCGGAGAATCCGGATCCGGAAAAACTATGACTGCAATGTCTGTCTTAAATTTGTTGCCCAATACTGCTAAAATTGATTCAGGTAAGATTTTTTATCAAGGTAAAAACCTTTTAGATTTTTCTTCAAAGCAAATGCAAAAAATTAGAGGAAAAGAAATTGCCCTTATTCCTCAAGATCCGATGACTTCACTAAATCCTCTTTATACTGTAGGTAATCAACTGCTTGAAGTTATAAATATTCACAAAGGTTTATACGGCAAAGAAGCAGAAAAATATGCCATAGAGGCATTGAATGCGGTAAAAATGCCTGATGCAAAAGAACGTTTAAAGGCATATCCTCATCAACTTTCAGGTGGTATGCGCCAGAGAGTTGCTATTGCTGCTGCACTTGCTTGTGATGCTAAAATTATTATTGCCGATGAGCCGACTACTGCCCTTGATGTTACTGTTCAAGCGCAAATATTTTCACTCTTAAATGATATAAAAAATGAATTTGGTACTTCTGTTATTTTAATTTCCCACGATTTGGCTCTGGTTTGTGAAAATGCTGATGATACTGCTGTTATGTATGCGGGTTCCGTTGTCGAATATTGTCACGGCAAAGATTTGTTTTTCAATCCAAAACACCCTTACACTCAATCGTTAATTGCTTCTTTGCCAAATATGGAACATGAAATTTTAAAAACAATTTCAGGTTCTCCTCCTTCAATTAGAGATTTCTTTAAAGGGTGCCCATTTGTTCCAAGATGTGAAAGAAAAATTATTGAATGTGATAAAATTAAACCTGCGTTAAAACAAATTTCTGATAATACGTCGGTTTCTTGTCTTTTATATGATAATTTTGATGATAATTTATAGTAATTTTTTTTCAAAAAATGTTTTAAAAATTAAAACAAATAAGCAAAAAAAAATGTTTGCCGAGTTGAAGCAAACATCAAATAAACACGAGGATATTTAGAGAGAGAGTAAATCTTGTTTAACCGGCTCTGTTACTGATTTTAGAGCCTTTGAAATATCCTCTTTACTCTTTTATAAAGTATTTTTCTTTTAAAAAATTGCCTGTTTTTTTTATTAAAAATAAAAAAATCTGCTATACGCCGATTTTTCTATATAAAATCTTAGTTTACAAAAATTAATATTTTAAAAACAGAATTTATGAATAGTAACTTTCAATAATTGCTTTGATTATTTCATTTTGTATATTGGATAAAATTTCTTTTTTGTTTGTATAAGAAAGTGCATTAAATTGCTTTAAAACGGCAAGACCTTCGCAAATTAAAGTTTCGTCATCACTTTCATAAATCATATCAAGAATTTGAGGAATTGTTTGTTCTATTTCAAAATCTTTGATTATTTGAAGAGCAGATGCTATTCTGATTTTATCTTTACTTAATTCTTCAGCAACAAGCGCTTTTAGGCGGTTCCAAAATCCTTTACCGAAATTGTTCAGTAATGCTTTTATCTCATTTAATTCATCTTTTGTATTTTTATCTTCGTCAAAAATATATTCATCATTTCCGCAAATTATTTCAAATTTGGACTTTGCTCTAAGCAAGACGGTTGCGACTCTTGAGTTTAATTTGTCATTACAAAGTTCAGACAACAAACAACAAACATCGTAAAGTTCAAAATCAAAAACTTGTGATAAGGGTAATATTTCTCCAAAACCGACCAATATATTGTCGATAACATTCAGAGCATTTTCTAAATCGTCTTTTATTAAAATTGGCAGTGGTGTTAAACAGGCGATTTTGCCTGCAAAATTTTCAGGCATATTCGATTTTTTTAATGCTTTGAAAATTTCTTCCATTGGTGGATTTTTGATATACCCTACGAAGAAACTTAAACCTTTTAATGCTTCAAAATCATCATCACTATTGAGTTTTTCAAGTGCAATCATGTAAGACTTTTGTTCGTTTAAAATTCCCAGAGCGGAAGCGCTTGCTAAAGATAAAAATTCATCTTCGTCAAATGCATTTTGTATTAACTCTTTTACGACAAAAAGGTCGGGAGAAAGTTCAAAAAATTTTGTTGCATAAGTTTTTTGAGCAACCGAGCCATTTTTTAACAAGTCCTGCATAATTGGTTTATTTTCTTCGTTTCCAAATACTTTAAACGCAGATGCAAAAATTCTGTCATAATCGGGAGAATAAATGTTTAAAAAATTTAAAAGATTTTTATAATTTGAGGCTCTTAATGATTTTTCAAATCGTTTGCAGACATTATCCTTTATGAACGGAAAAAGGAAATCAGATTGATTAACCAATTCTTCAAATAGTTTAACGTCAGAAGAATTAATCATTTCCGTAAGCATTTCAACTGCTTTATTCTCATCTTTTGCCGTAATAATTTTGACTTTTTGTTTTATTTCATTCATAAAAAAATTATACCATATTTTCAACTTTTTATGGATGAAATATTAAAAAATCTTTTTTTTACAAAAAATACAATTATTTTCCAAAAGTTAAAACAGATAATTTTCGAGATTGTTGTTCTTTTTTAGAATCTCTCAATTCCCAACAGTCCAAGCAACGTGCTTCATAAGTTTCATCGGCTCCAATCATAATGAGAGGAGAATTTTTATCAGCAGGTTTTCCATCAATTAATCGTTGCGTTCTGACTGCATATTCACTGCCACATTTCATACAAATTGCAGTTAATTTATCAACTTTATCCGCATAAGCCAAAAGTTGTGGCATTGAACCAAAAGGTTCTCCTTTAAAATCTAAATCCAGACCACAGCCTATTATTCTTTTTCCTTGTTCAATGAGGGTTTTTACGACTTCCAAAATATATTCATCAAAAAATTGCATTTCATCAATAGCGACAACATCATCAGTCTTTTCTACAACATCAAGAATAGTTGCTGCATCTTTGACTTTGCAAGTTTCAAGGAACATGCCGTTTCTTGATTCGATAATATCTCTTTTGGAACGAGTATCAATGGAAGGAGAGATGATTTTGACTTTTTTCTTTGCTATAACAAGCCTTTTAACTCTTCTTATCAATTCTTCCGTTTTTCCGCAACTCATCGGTCCCGTTATAAGTTCAAATCTGTATCCCATTCCGTATAATCCCCATATAAAAACGAATTTATCGTCTGCAATTAAATAGTAAAACAAATCAGATATAGCTGTCAAAACATGTTTACCATGCCTGTTATATTTGTTAATCAAAAATTAAAAAGCAGAAGTCGTTTTTTATTTTCGGGTAGTATTTTTAGGTGGGAAACGATTTTGCAAAGACAGGATTTTTTATTTTCCTGCCTTTACAAAACTGATATTTTATTTTAAAAATTTACTTACAAACGGTGACGGATTGCCAATTCTTCGGAAGTGACCCGATGGTTTACCTCCGAGAAATTCAGAAAACCAACTTTCGTGTTCAGTTTCTTCGTGTAAGATTGCAAGTGCAAGGTCATAAGTTCTGAAATCTTTATTATAAGTCATTTTACAAATTTTTTGATAACCTGCCATTGCACAACGTTCCGCATCTCTCAAAATTCTTATTATTTCTTTTACGTCATTAGGATTTTTAGGTAAGTTTGCCGGCGGGCATGATGCCATTTCATAAAATTCAGACAGATTATCAGGAAGTTTTCCTCCAAGTTCGTAAATTCTTGTTGTTAATGCTTCATAGTGGTTTCTGTCCTCAATTCTTGCCGCTTCTGTAATTTCTTTAACGCTTTCTCCGTCAATTCCTATTAAATTAGTTCTTAGAAGCATATAATGAAAATATGTTGACATTTCTGATGCGGCATTGGTTATCAAAAGATGTAAAAGTTCGTCAACATTTATTCCTTCTTCTTGTATCATTTTAATTGCAAATTCTGACATGATTTTCTCCTTTTTTTAAAAAAGTAATTTCAATATATATTCTTTTAATTCCGCAAAAGGATAAGCCGATTTTATAAGTAAAATCGGCTTTACAATTACAATCGATTTCTATAAAACTATATGAAAAAAGACATCAAAAAATGTTTAATTATGCCGCCATGCAATGCAATTAGGAACATTGAAAGTAATAAACAAGGACCAAAAGGCCAATAAGTCGGATTTTCTTTTAAACTTGGGTTTGTGACGATAAGTTTACAAAAATATATGCCTGAAACACAAAGCAAAATGATGAAAAGGTATTGAGTAATTGAATTTGCTGCACTTAAAAACGGTAATTTGTACAAAATAAGAATGATAAAAAACATACTGCCTGTTATCAAAACTTTATAGTGCTTGTTTATGTATAATTTTTTAATAAATCCCGGAATTACAAAGATTACCTGCAATATAACAGCAAGTGCAAGTGCAATAAAGAACCATTGATAACCCAGTAAAGCACCCATTGCGGCAGTAATATAGGTATCTCCTGTTCCAAAGGCTCTTTTTCTAACCATTAGCCAGCCGATACCTGATAAAAGCTCCATTGATAATGCCCCGACAATAAGACCTTTTAATGGAGTGATAAAATCTCCTCCAAGTGCAAAAGTTTGGAATAACAATATTATTACTATGAGAGATATTGTGTGTACATCAAAAACGACTTTTTCTTTGATGTCGGTAATTGCAATTACCATTGAAATTGAGAAAATTATCAGGAAAAACGGTAATAATATTATATTTTGCCATTGAATTACCTGTTCTATAAAAGTATGAGCAAAATACTGGTAAAGATACCAAAATCCAAAACCTGTTAAAAATTCTACTATCGGATATTGTTTGCTGATAGGAGCACTACAGTTTCTGCATTTTCCCCCCAAAATTAACCAGGAAATTATGGGAATATTGTCATAAGGTTTAATTTTATTCCCGCATTTAGGGCATTTTGAAGGAGGAAGGACAATTGACTCGCCGGAGAAAGCCCTGAGTGCAACGACATTTAAAAAACTACCGATACAAGTTCCTATAACAAAAACGAATATTCCATACAAATTATACAGTTGTTCCGACATCTTCCTGCCCTTCATTTATTATTTCAAATAGTTTTTTTAACGCTTTTTTAATTCTTCTTGAAACTTGCATTTGAGAAATACCTAACATTTCAGCAATTTTTGTTTGACTGATATCTTGGAAGAAGTTTAAATCAATAACCTCTTTGAGTTGTGGCGGCAATTTATCCAAAGCCTCTTTTAACATTATTTTGTTTTCTTGATATTCTGCAAGAGAATTGTATTTTTCGTTTGGGATTTTTTCGGATAGTGTTTGCCCGTCGGAGTCGGTGTAAGATAGGATTTGGTCTAAAGACATAACATGTCTGCGTCGTTCTACGTCCATAACTTCACGAATTTTTCCTACAGGAGTTTTGAGTTCGTCTGCAATTTCAAGATCGGAGGGAATATTTCCGTCAGAATCTTTAAATTCATTCATAATCTTATTAACCCTATAGGCAAGTTCATAAATTTCTCTTGGCGCTTTAATCATAGAAGCTTTATCACGCAAGTAGTGTCTGATTTCTCCCGTTATGAAATAAGTAGCATAAGTTTTGAAGTTTGTACTGACGGAGAAATCAAACATTTTAACGGCTTTAATCAATCCTAAAATACCAACTTGTAAAATATCTTCGATAGGGTCGTTGCTGCGACGTGCAAGATGAGAAGCAATCTTCCTGACTAGGGGGACTGCTTCTGTTATAATTTCATTTTGAATGTTTTTAACATCTTGCGGAATGTCTGATTTTTTTAATTTTTTCAGACAGTCTTTAATTTTTTCGTAATCTATGTCTTGTTCAGCCATTGTTTTCTCAAATTCTAAAAAAATTATATCATATTTGAGAAAATATTGTTTTTTTGTTACGGAATTAATTCAAAACGATGAGGAACAAGTTCATCAACGGTAAATTCAACAGGTTTACCGTCTTTATCTTCAACGATAATTTTCATTCCTTGCCCTTGATCAAATTCGCAGAACCATTGGCGACACGCACCGCAGGGCCAGCATAGTTTTGTATTGGGAGAATAAATTGCAACTTTCATCAATTTGCTTTTTTCTCCTAAAGCAATTGCTGAAGAAATAGCATTTCTTTCAGCGCAAATACCTACGGTATAACTTCCGTTTTCGACATTGCAGCCAACATATATATTGCCGTTTTCATATTCAATAGCGGCGCCGACGTTGAATTTTGAATAAGGGCAATAGGCATTTTTTGCTGCTTCTGCTGCTTTTTGTAATAATTCTTCGTTTGTCATTTTGACCTCCACACAACTTTTGTAAAAATTTTATTATTGGGAGAATATTATAGCACACATTTTAAAAATCGTTCATATATAGGATATAAATTTTTATATAAATAAGGATAATTGTTTGTGTAATAATTAAAAGGGGACAAGCCCTATTTAAATTGGGGAACACAAATAGAAATATTTTAGTAACATTTGTTAATATTTGTGACTTAATATAGGACAGTATAGTATTATTTTAGTGATAAGAATGAAAATAGAGGCTTTAAGGTGTCAGAAAAACTCATCATTTCAGGAGGAAAAAAATTAAACGGAGAAGTTTCAATCAGCGGAGCAAAGAATGCTGTATTGAAATTAATGGCGGCAACGCTTTTAGCAAAAGACGTTACCAAAATTTACAATGTACCGGAATTGACCGATGTAACAATAATGCTGAGTGTAATAGGCGGTTTAGGGGCAAAGACTTCGTACGATAAAGTTGAAAAAAGTGTAACGATTGATACAAGAGAATTGACGAGTATTGTTGCAGGATATGAATTTGTAAGTCGAATGAGAGCTTCTTTTATAGTTCTCGGAGCATTGGTAGGAAGATGTAAAGAGGCGATAGTTGCTTTACCCGGAGGTTGTGCAATTGGAGAAAGACGAGTTGATTTTCATATCAGAGGTCTTGAAAGTTTGGGCGCAACAATAAAGATAGAAAATGGTTATGTACACGCTCATGCGACGAAGTTGACCGGAACGGATATTTATTTGGATATTCCGTCGGTTGGAGCAACGGAAAACTTAATGCTGGCGGCAGTTTTAGCTGAAGGTTCAACGAGAATACAGAATGCTGCTCAGGAGCCTGAAATTGTAGATTTGGCAAATTTTCTTAATGCGATGGGTGCAGATGTTAACGGTGCAGGTACTTCGGAAATTGTTATTAATGGTGTAAAGGCAGAACAACTTCATGGTGTTGAATATACGACAATTCCCGACAGAATTGAAGCAGGAACGTATATGGCTGCATTGATTGCAACACAAGGAAAAGGTGTTATTAGAAACATTAATCCGTCACATTTAACTTTTTATACCTCGAAACTTACTCAAATGGGTGCAAAAATAAAGTTAATAGAGCCGACGGCATTTGAAGTAAGTTGTAATCAAAAATTAAGGGCATTGAATATTGTAACGCAACCTTATCCTGGTTTCCCTACGGATTTACAATCTTTGGGAATGGCATTGTTGACGGTAGCAGACGGCGTAAGTATTATTACAGAAAGTCTGTACGAGAACAGATTTATGCAAGTTCCTGAACTTCGCAAAATGGGGGCAGATATTCATCAGGAAAGAAATCACGCATTGATTAAGGGTGTTAATAAACTTTCCGGAGCAAATTTAAGAGCAAGTGACCTTCGAGCAGGTGCTGCATTGGTAATAGCGGCATTAATGGCGGACGGATACAGTACTATAGAAGAATTGCACCATATTGACAGAGGATATGAACTTTTAGTGCCAAAATTGAGGGCATTGGGTGCAGATATAGACAGAGTTGATGGCGAACATGACATTGTTGCCGATAAAGTTAGAGGAAATCTTAATGGAACAACCAAAGTATAAAAGGTGGTATGACCACGACCCTGTATTATTGCAGGTTATAAATATTTTAAGAGATTATCAAACGGAATTGCGAGCACAGGCGGAAGTTTTTCTGTTGAAAATTGAGGAAAGGGTTTCTAAAGAAACTATTGAAAAATTTTATGAAATGGTTAAGCCTGCAAATGGCAATCGTTGGTACGATAAGGATCCTGTTATTTCAAAAACGGTTGAACTTTTAAGGGTTGTTCCTCCGGAAGTTCAAAAGGCTGCGGCGGAGCATTTTTTAAAGACTTTAAAGGATTTGGGAATTAATCCTGAAGAAGCTAAGGTTGAACAAGAGGAAACAAAAGAAGAATAACGTAAGAAAGACCTGTAAAGAGGTCTTTTTTATTGATAAATTTTATGTAAGTCTTGTAAATATGGTAAAATATTGACTCCCAGAGAAGAAATTTTTGCTAAATCTTCTTTACATATAGAGTTAAATATCTTTTTGTCGAAAGTTTTGTCAGAAGCAAATATTATTGCGTTTGTGACATCAAGAACCCTTTTGTCTATATCAAAAAATGTTTTAAAATAAGTTAAATCTGATGTTTTGCCGTTAAATACCGCAAAATTTTTAAAATGTTTTTTGTATTTGTTTACAGTAAAACCGTAAAAAGTTTTTTCATTTTCGTCAAAGTCGGTGTTTGAGCAAGAGTTAAAGGCAAAAATGCCGTCTTTTTTGAGAGATTTTTTAATATTTTTGAAAAAATCGTCCTCAAAAAATCTTTCGTCAATCCCTTCGTTACCTGCAACATCAGTGATAATAATGTCATATTTGGTTTTATTGTTTCTCAGATAAACAAGTGCATCTTGGAGATGAAAATGAAAAATTTTGCTTTCGGAGAAGTCGAAATAATTTTTCGCAATAGAAAGGATATTTTCCTCAATGTCAACAGCGTCAAACAATTCGAGGTTTTCAAAGATTTTCTCGAATTGCTTAACTAAAAGTCCAATGCCGAAACCTATGAGTAATATTTTTTTTGCACTTTTTTTTAAGATATAAAGTAACAGAAAATAGTTAAGATAAGGGATATTGCCTTGATATAGAGGAGAATTTATTTTTCCTGCTTGAAAGCTAATGCCGTATCTCAAAAAGCGACCGATAGAATTTTCACAAACCGAAATTGAATGGAAATCAGATTCTTTTTGAAAGAGAATTTCATCTTCAGCCATTCTTACACAGGCTGCGGCAATCGACTCAATGTCTGTTTCTTGGTTTTTCATAATATTTTCAGGAATTATAATTCCATTTTCGCTAAAAGGATTTGACATTTTAACCTCATATCAATTATCTCAATTAATTATCGCAAAAACTATTTTTGTTGTAAAATCTAAATATACAAGATTTACACGGAGGCATAATGGAAGAAAAAGAAAGTTTGGATCATATTCGTCAGGCAAGAATACAAAAACTTACAGATATTGCAGATAAAGGAATTAATCCTTTTAAATATTCGTTTGGTAAGAATATAAAAGCACAGGCACTTCAAGAAAAATATGCAGAACTTGAAGCAGGTGTTGAAACTGACGATTGGTACGCTGTTGCAGGAAGAATTACCGCAATCAGAAATACAGGTATGTTTATGGATTTGCAAGACGATAGCGGAAAAATTCAACTTTTTTGTCATAAAGAAAATATGGGAGTTGATAAGTTTAAAGAACTTAAACTTCTTGATATAGGCGATATTATAGGTTGTACGGGTGCAGTCAGAAGAACTCCTCGTGGAGAATTAAGTCTTAAAGTCAACGAAGTTACTCTTTTGACAAAGTCATTGAGAGCATTGCCCGAAAAATTTCACGGCTTGACTGACCTCGAAACAAGATACAGACAAAGATATATTGACCTAATTATGAATGAAAATGTACGAAGAACATTCAGAATAAGAAGTCAAATTATTATGAAAATAAGAGAATATCTTACAAAACAAGGTTTCTTAGAAGTTGAAACTCCAATGCTCCACACAAAAGCATCAGGAGCAAACGCAAAACCGTTTGTTACTCATCATAACGCTCTTGATATGGATATGGTTATGAGAATTGCTCCGGAACTTCACCTTAAAAGACTTTTGGTCGGTGGTGTTTCTGAAAAAATATTTGAACTTAACAGAAATTTCAGAAACGAAGGTATAGATACAAGACACAATCCTGAATTTACCATGATTGAAATGTATCAGGCTTACGTGGATTACAACGAGATGATGGCACTTGTGGAAAATATGGTTTCTTCTGTTGCAATGGATATTTTAGGAACAATGAAAATTACCTATTGCGGAAAAGAAATAGACTTGACTCCGCCTTGGGACAGAAAAACAATGATAGGCGCAATATCCGAATATACGGGCATGGATTTTTCAAGCGTAGTAAACTACGAAGAAGCAGTTGAAAAAGCGAATGAACTCGGTATAGATATAGAAGAATGCAGTAATTGGGGACAAGTTCTTGAAAGAATTTTTGAAGAAAGAGTAGAACCTCACTTAATTCAACCTACACATATTATTGATTATCCGAGAGATATCTCTCCTCTTGCAAAAGTTCACAGAGATAATCCGAAGTTGACCGAAAGATTTGAAACGAGAATTAACGGTTGGGAACTTTGTAACGCATTTTCGGAATTGACGGATCCGATAGACCAAAGAGGCAGATTTGAAGCGCAAGCTTTGGCAAAAGCGAACGGTGACGAAGAAGCAATGGAAATAGACGAAGATTTTATTACAGCTCTTGAATACGGCATGCCCCCGGCTGGAGGTATGGGTATAGGAATTGATAGACTTGTAATGCTGTTGACAGATTCGCCTACAATCCGTGACGTTATTGCGTTTCCGACGATGAGGAACAAGTAAATCAAGCGGCTGTTGGGATACCGCCGTTGTGGTATTCTGAAACTTAATGTTAACAAATGTTTCAGAGTTTGCCCTCGAAAAAATCTTCGGATATAATCAAAATCGTGGATATAAATGAAAGGAACATTGTTCATGAACAAAGAAGAATTAGTACAAGAAGTTGCAAAAAAAGCAAAAGTTACTCAAAAAGAAGCAGCAAACGTTATTAACGAACTTATGGATATCGTTCAAAAAACAGTTGCAAAAGGAGAAAAGGTTACTTTGGTAGGCTTTGGTACTTTTGAAGCAAGAAAAAGAGCAGCAAGAACAGGTCGTAACCCTCAAACAGGTAAGGCAATCGACATTCCTGCAAAAACAGCTCCTGTATTCTCAGCTGGTAAAAAATTCAAAGAAGTTGTTAACAAATAGTTTGCAAACTTTAAGTTTAAAAACCGTCCTCGTTGAGGGCGGTTTTTTGTTTGGAAAAAAATTTGTTTTCGGGATATCTCGGGTTTTTCATACTCTGTCCCTTAGTAAAGACGGTGAATGTGTAGATTTTTCATTTCCTGTCACTGCTGTACATGTTAAGTAATTAGTTACATTTTTACTTTAAAAGAGTAA
>CAZKAS010000009.1:0-44883 GCA_964550875.1 uncultured Muribaculaceae bacterium
AAACTCTCTCTCTAAATTAAGTACTGCCCTCATTATGAGGGCTTTTTTTTGATTTTTGTGTAGGACGCCGTGTGAGCGACAGCGAACCCAGTCCGAAGTAACGCCGAAAAAGAGAGCGGAAATTTTGCGACCGGCAAAATGTAGCGAACGGCTTGAAGGCGTGGAACAAAAATCAAATCACCGTTTGAATTTTATACATAGTCACATTTTATACAAGGTGTGAACCGTATCCAAGAAATGGATAACAATAATTCACAAATCTGTTATTTACAATTCAAAATTCACGGCATTATATGTTTAAAATTTTGTTTACTTTTTAAAACGAACCATAAATTTTTGAAAACCGGAAAGATTTTCCATTATTTTTTGATTTACGAAATTGGCTTTACTCAAAATAATATTTTTGATTTCCTCATCAGGAGCAAAGTTTAAAGACTGTTTCAAAATTTCTAAAGCAGATTTATAATCTTCAACGTCAATTAAGCAATTGCAATAATCAAGAGAGATATTAACATTTTGAGGATTTAATCTTCTTGCAATAGAATAATCCGCCAATGCTTCTTGTAATTCACCCAATAAATATTCACATTTTGCGGCTTTATAACGAATTTCAGCTGATGCTACGTCATATTGTGCCGCTTCTTTATAATATCTGCAAGCGTTTTTAAATTCTCTGTTTTCATAATAAATATTTGCAATCATTGTATAATATTCATTTGAATCGGGAGAAAGTGTAATTGCCTGTTTTATAAAATCTATTGCTTGTTCATATAACTTATTTTCTCTGTAAATTTTTGCTTTCATAATATATGCTTCAGGCGTATTTATATCTAATTCAAGAATTTTATCTATATTTTCAAGTGCTTCGGAAAAACGCTTTTGTTTAACATATACTTCCGCAAGTTTAATGTAAGCAAAAATATATTTATCATTAAGTTCAATTAAATTTTTACACAATTTTTCAGTTTCAGAAAAATTGTTAGCTTCTAAATTAAAAGCAACAGCTTCACTTATATATTCCATAGTTTCAGGAGCAACTTTTATAGCAAGATTAATTGATTCTATTGCTTTTTCCCACCAACCTAATTTTTTAAACACTTGGGAACGAATATATAATGCCTCATCGTTTTTGGGCTCTTTTTCCAAAACTTTTTTCAATATTTGTTCCGCTTCAACAACATTATTTTCGTCTGTTAAAATTCTTGCTTTTAAAACTAATGCATTAATATTTTCCGCATTAATGTTCAATATGCTTTCAATTTTTTCTTTTGCTTTAGAAATTTGATTTGTCTGATAAAAAACCAAAGCGAGAGTATATGCGTAAAACAAGTTGTTTGGACTAAGTTTTAAAGCATTATGATAATTTTCTTCAGCTTCTTTCATAAAGCCGTTGACGGAATACGCCGTTGCCAAAGAATAATAATAAAGCGGATTTCTCGGATTTAACTTACAAGCTTTAGCATAATTGTTAATTGCTCCATTGATGTTATTTTCGGCAATACAAATTTCTCCCAATAGGTAGAAAGTTTTGTGATTTGTTTTTGCAACAGGAGAAGACAATATTGTTTCAGCAGCTTCTTTATAGTTCCCTTCATCGAAAAGAAGGTTAGCGCAACTAAACACAATATTATAGTCCGATTTGTCGTATTGAAGTGATTTTTGGTACAATTCACGTGCTTTTAGGGGATTTCCCAATGCTAAATATGAAGATCCGGCATAGAAATGAATTCTAGCATTTGTCGAATTAAACACAATCGGTTTTTGGTAAAATTCTACAACACCCTCAAAATCACTTTCCAGATACAAAACATTTAAAATTTCCGCAATATACACAGGATTAAAATCTTGTTCGCAAATTGAACGTAAAAGCGGTAATGCCTTAGTGACAAGGTTAACTTGTTTATAAACTCTTGCTAATTTGAATTTAATTGAAACATTATCAGGAGCGAACAACAGAGCCTGTTCGTAGTATCTGATAGCCTTATCCGTATTACACAATTCCAGATATAAGCTTGCAATCTCAGCCAATATTTCAGAACTTTCAGAATCCAGTTCCAAAGCTTTGTAAAGGGACTCTATCGCTTGTTTAAAATTCCCTGCTGCTTTATATTCAAATGCTTTTTTTACATATTGAGTCAAGTTAGTATCTGTCATAGTTTAATTATAAATCTTAAATATATTTCGGTAAAGAGCAAGTGCCAAACTCGTATAAATAGAGTATAATTTTATTGAAAAGTTTTCTTTAACCGGACCGAGTTTGTTGTATAAACGAAATAGAATATTCTCAGAGGTCAAAATGAGCAAAAAATTCAAAATTCATTCACCATATTCACTTTCTCCGACGCAAAAAGACTCTGTTAATGCCCTGACCAGAGGTTTAAATGAAGGAATGGACGCACAAACGTTGCTAGGAATCACAGGAGCAGGAAAAACTTTTATTGTCGCAAATGTTATAGAACAAATGCAAAAGCAAACGCTTGTTATTGCCCACAATAAAACTCTTGCCGGTCAACTATACAATGAGTTTAAAGAACTTTTCCCCGAAAATGCAGTTGAATATTTTATAAGTTATTATGATTATTATCAACCGGAAGCGTACATTCCGAGAACAGATACATACATTGAAAAAACAGCTTCGATAAATGACGAAATCGACCGACTTCGCCATAATACAACAAGAAGTCTATATGAACGAGATGATGTAATTGTTGTGGCATCTGTTAGTTGTATTTACGGTTTAGGGTTGCCTGAAACATATTTTAAAGGTGCCGTAACAATCAAAGTTGGTGATTGTATTGAACGTGATAACTTTTTACGTTATTTAACAAGTGTTCGCTACACAAGAAATGACCTTGAACTTCAACGCTCTTCTTTTAGAGCAAAAGGTGATATTGTCGAGGTTATGCCCTCTTACGATAACAAACTCATAAGATTTTCCTTTTGGGGTGATGAAATCGAAGCGATTTTTAGAATTGACCAACTAACGGGTGAAATCCTTGAAACACCTGACAAAGTAGTTATCTTTCCGGCGGTTCACTATCTTTCCGATGATAATGACATAGAAACAACAATTTCCTTAATTAAGCAGGAACTTCAATCACAAGTTGCGAAGTTTGAAAGCGAAGGTAAACTAATCGAGGCGCAAAGAATTTCCGGACGAGTCAAATATGATATCGAAATGATGAAAGAAATGGGTTATTGCAACGGGATAGAAAATTATTCAAGAATTATTGAAAGACGGAAAGCAGGAACTCCACCGGCAACTCTTCTTGATTATTTTCAAAACGATTTTCTTACGGTAATTGATGAATCACACGTTTCAATTCCGCAATTGAATGCAATGTATAACGGTGACCGTGCAAGAAAAGATACCCTTGTCGAATATGGTTTCAGGTTGCCCTGCGCAAAAGATAACAGGCCGTTAAAGGCACAGGAATTTTGGAACAGAGTTAATCAAAAAATATTCATTTCCGCAACTCCGGCTGAATTTGAGCGAAAAACTTCTGCACAATTAGTCGAACAAATTATTAGACCGACAGGGCTCTTAGACCCCGAAATTTTTGTTCGTCCGACATTAAATCAAATTGATGATATTTTGGCTGAAATTCAAAATACAATAGACAAAAAAGGTCGAATTTTAATAACGACTTTGACAAAAAAAACCGCCGAGGCGCTTTCTGAATACCTTACGAAAGAAGGTGTTAAAGCACGTTATTTGCATAGTGAAATAACATCAATTGAAAGAATAGAAATATTACGTGATTTAAGATTGGGAGAATTTGATGTTCTTGTTGGTGTAAACCTTTTAAGAGAAGGTCTTGATATTCCTGAAGTGTCACTGGTAATTATTACAGATGCAGACAAGGAAGGCTTTTTGCGTTCGGAAACAAGTCTTGTTCAAACAATAGGAAGGGCAGCAAGAAATGCTGAATCGAAAGTCATTATGTATGCCGATAAAATTACTGATAGCATGAAAAATGCGCTTGAAGAAACAGCAAGAAGAAGAAAAATTCAAATTGAATACAATAAAAAACACGGAATTACCCCCAAAACGATTATAAAACCTGTAGAGAATAATCTTCTTTCAATGCTGGCAAGTTTCAGAAATGTTGAAGACGTCGTTGCGGAAAGTATGGCTCAAGAAAAGGTAGAAACAAAAGATTTGCCAAAATTAATTGCAAAACTTGAAAGAGAAATGAAAAAATCAGCGACCCTTCTTGATTTTGAGAGAGCCGCTGAAATTCGTGATAAACTTGCAATACTGAGAAATTTACAGAATTAAAATTTTTAATAACCTCTGCCTATATTGTTATTATCTCCGTCAACAAGTAAATCTTTATCCATAATTTTTCCTGCATCGTCTTCATAATCCAGTTTACGGCATAATACAAGATTTTCTATAAATAATTGTGAGTAATATTGGGTAATAATGAGTAAAGATAACGTTACAAAGAAAATGACAACTAAATAAAATACATATTGATAACCATTTTCAAAAAACATCATATGAGCGAGATATCCAAAAGGATAGAACAAAACCGCAGTTATTAATGCAAGCATAAAAAGAAGCGGAACTGTTTTGCCGACGAATGCAGAAAAAGATTTCAAAATCGTAATTAACTTATACGAATGCAATGGATTGTATTTGTCGGTAAACAAAGTCATTTGAACCATCAAAACGCCCCATAAGATTAATTCCACCAAAGTAACTACGGTAATAGTTTGCGGAAGAGGAATTGATTTGTTTACTCCAATCATGTAAACGCAATAGCCGACATAGCCCATTATGGCAATCATTGGTGCAAGTGCAAATAAAGATGCTATTCCTACAAGCAGAGATTTAAAAGGATTAAAGAATCCCGGAAGAATAACATTTTCTTCATTAATCAGATTGTGAGAAGCAACAAAAATGTATCCGAAATAGAATAATAGCAATACATAAGCAATAATTGCCCACATTGAAGTTAAATCGGTAGGATTTAATAAAACCTGATACACAGGATAAGAAACAATAGCAGAAAGTGTTGCCATTTTCAAAAAAGAATGTTTCAAGCCAAAAATGGTACGAAAAGTATCGATAACGGAAGCCATATCTATCTCCAAATAACTAACAACTCTTATAGTATTATACTAATTATTAAAGTTTTATGCAAGTGAATTATTGTTGATTATCAAAAAATGAGTTATTATTATAGTGTAAATCGGAGAAGAAGTGAAAGAAATAATAGAAAAAACAATATTGTCTGCGATATTTATTCCAATAATGTTCTGTTTTTTGTCACAACAGGTAGTCTATTCTGCAGTTGAAGAAACAGATGTTATGACAACGATTGAAACAGAAAGCGAATTAGAGCAATCAGAAGATTATATTCCAGAGGAACAAGAAAGTATTGACAGCGAATTGTTTGGAGAGGACGAATACGAAGAGTATGACATATATACGGTAGAAGATGAACCGGAAGATACAACGGAAATGATTATTCTGGCACCTGAAAATATTTCTGGAAAGAAATCAAAAAAAGTCCTAAATGCAACCATTGAAAAGAGTTATTCATTCCGTTCGGTAGAGGCATTTAATTCAATATGGGACAGTTCGGATAATTTCCGTACAACATTAAGAACAACCCCTTCGTTAATGCAAACTCCGCCATCAGTAATACATGCGGCAAATTACAGACTCCGCCCTGATGAAAATACTACAATATATTGGGGACATTCTTCCTTATCTGATCAAGATGATGTGTCGGTAGGTTTTGTCGGAAGGCTTGAGAGCTCTTATGATTCAGGAATGAAAATTAGTACTAAAATAGGGAAAGTTAATGTTTCAACAGGAATATATGAATCTCTTGAAACTCACAATCCTGCAGGAGGTATGGTTTTTTCGAGTGACTATGTTAACATAAACAAAATAAAGGGAGAATTTAAGTTTGGGGGCGGAGTATATTCAAATGAATGTTTTGACAATTCTTCCTCAAGAAATTCAACAGGACTTTTTGCACAATATAAACAAGGCAGGTTTAAACTTGGTGCTCAAATCGGAGAAACGGAAAATTCAAGTAAAACAGGTAAATATGATACAAGTTTGTATATAATTCCCGAATATCAACTTTCAAAATCAATTTCAATAAAAAGCAAAATTGCTTCACATATTGACCAAAATTACACGCAAGAAGATATAGGAATTACCTATAAACCATTTAAAAACAATCCGAACGAAGTTTCTTTCAGCGTGAATGCAAGTCTTTATAACGGAGAAGGAACGACAAATAAGCAAAGAGTAAAATTCAGTACGGAGTTTAAATTATAAATAACAAAAAGTCGGTACGTCTATTGATACCGACTTTTTAGTGTAAAAACTTAATTATGCCTCAATACCTTGATTACCTAGAGCCTTTTTGCCAAGTTTTTGAAGGATATCTCCATCAACGCCGTCACCGGTAACAACCCCTGCAATATCCAGTGCGGGTGTTACAATCTTATCGGCAGATTGAGTAACTCTTGATGCTGCTCCGTTTGTAACTCCGTCAATAGTGTTTACAACAGTTCCGATTTGACCGTTCGTAACCGTATCTGCGGCTTGGAAAACACTATTTAGGGCGCCACCTTTACCTTTTTTCTCATTTTTGGCAAAAATACTATCCTGATTAATTCCTGCTGCTTTTGAAGCTGTATTAATCATCTCTGATGCTTCAACAACTTGACCTGCTATTTTAACACCTTTAGCAATCATTGCCGGATTTACCATAAAATTCTCCTCATAAATCACTTTACCTATATAAACAATTTTTTCGTAGCGAATATTCACTATCAACAAAAAGTTTTACATTTTGAAACAAAGAAGGAGAACTGAGAGGTTCTCCTTCTTAAAACGAATAATAGTTAGAATTACTAATTACATAGCGCCTTCAACAATTTTAACGAAACTGTCTGCTTTCAAAGAAGCGCCGCCAACCAAAGCTCCATCAATATCAGATTGAGCCATTTGTTCTTTAATTGTTTCAGGTTTAACGCTACCGCCGTAAAGAATTCTGATTGCATTTGCAGCATCTGCACCTGCAACTTCTTTAACGGTATTTCTAATCATTGCAATAACTCTGTTTGCTTCTACGGAATCACAAGTTTTACCTGTTCCGATAGCCCAAATCGGTTCATAAGCGATGATTGATTTTGCAACATCATCTGCTGACAAATCTTGTAAAGCTGCTTTAATTTGAGAAGCGATGTGAGTGTCAGTAACGCCTGATTCTCTTTGTTCAAGCGATTCACCGCAACAAATAATCGGAACCAGTCCGTTAGCCAAAATAGCTTTTGCTTTTTTATTAACCATTTCATCTGTTTCTGCAAAATATTGACGTCTTTCGCTGTGACCTATAATGATATATTCACAACCGGCATCAACTAACATTTCAACGGAAGCTTCGCCTGTAAAAGCACCGCTTTTTTCAAAATAGCAATTTTGAGCAGCAAGTCTGACTTTTCCGCAACCGCAATCCTTAAGTGCTTTATTTGCAACATATAATGATGTAAATACAGGTGCAACAACAACTTCAGGGAGTGTTGCTTTTTCATATTGTTTTAATCCTGCCATAACATCATTTACTAAATCTTTTGCTTCTGCTTGCAATTTGTTCATTTTCCAATTGCCTGCAATAACGGGTCTTCTTGTCATTTTTTAATCCTCATTTTAAGTACTTTCGGGATAAACCCACAACCTCAAAATACCGCAAACAAATTTTTTTCGCAACTTTTGAAAATTATCTTTTTTTTATCATTCCGGCTGTTAAAATACGTTTGAATAGAAAGCCTATTTGAGAGAGTGTGACATTTTTAAGCATTTTCAGAATTATTCTTGGTCTATAATAAAATTTACGAAAAGCCAGTTCTTGCGCATCGGACAAATCTTCTTTAGAGAGGGAAGGAAGGCTGTATTCCGGATAGCAATATTTTTGTTGTGAACTATCATATTTAAACTGTTCGTCTAAATCATCATAAAATTCGCTGCCCGGAAAAGCATCAAAAATTCCGAAATCAGCTCGTGTTAATTTTGAAGACAGGGCAAAATTAATAGTTTCTTCTATAGTTTGTTTTGTTTCTCCCGGCAAACCGAAAATAAAGAAACCTACACAATCAATTCCGCAATCGGCTGCAATATCAATAGATTTTTTAATAGTATTAATATCTTCATCTTTGCTAATATTTTTCAAAATTTGAGAATTTGCGGATTCAATTCCGTACGCAAAGCAATAGCAACCTGCTTTTTTCATCATCATCAAAAGTTCTTTATCGACTTTATCCGCTCTAATTCCGTTTGGGCACGAAAAAGAAATTTTAATTTTCCTCTCGACAATCATCTTACAAATCTCGTAAGCGTGTTCTCTTTTTAGAGTAAAATTATCGTCCTCAAAATGAATTTCTTTGACTCCGTGATTTTTCACAAGGTATTCAATTTCATCGACGACATTTTTAGGAGAGCGGAAGCGAATTTTTTTTTCATAGAAATTTGGACTGGCGCAGAATTTACAAGAATAAGGACAACCACGAGTAGTTGTAATTATTCCAATCGGATAATTTTTCGTAACCGCACCATGTGGCGCTCGGGGATAAGATTTTGGAGAAATTTGATTCCAATCAGGAAAAGGAATGTCATCAAGATTATTGACTCGTTCACATTTCAAAGGCTTTTCAGGAAGATTTTCAAGGCTGTAAATTCCCTGAATACCGTTGCCATTAAAATTTGCATCTAACAATTTTCTAAAAGATATTTCTCCTTCTCCCAAAGAAACATAATCAGCTTCGGTATCAATCAGAGTTTGTTTAGGCATAAAAGTCGGGTGAATACCGCCTATAAAAATTTTTTTGCCGTTTGCTTTTAATTTTTTTGATAAATCCACAACTTCTTTATAAAATGCTGAAAGACAGGTTATTCCGACATAAGAGATATTTTCGGAATTAATTTTTTTAACAACGTCATCATTTGACATATTATCTCTTAATGCATCTATAATCAGTACATCGTGCCCATATTTTTTAGCGTAACTTGCAAGGTAACCCAACCCCAAAGGGGGAGTGATAATATAAGAATTATATTTTACCCTGACAAGTGCAATTTTCATAAAATAATCATAACACTTTTGTAAATGATGTCAAAAGAGCAAAAGGTGGTAAATTAAGCAGATTTGCGAGCTTTTATGTCTTTGTCCGCAATAATTATTAAGACTCCGCAAAGAATAGCAAACATACCGAGAATGATTTTAAAAGTGAGTTGTTCATTGCAAAAAACGACACAAAGAAACATTGCACTAACGGGTTCAAGCGAACTTACAATTGCAGCGAGAGTAGGTCCGATAAGTTTAATGGCTTTATTCAAGGTGTCGATGGCAACAATTGTTGGTAAAATTGCGAGCATAAGAATATCAAATAATAAAACAGGTTCGGTAACCGGTTTTAAAAGCGTTAAAAATTTCAAATTATAAACAAAAACAAAAAGTCCGAAAAACATAACATAAAAAGTTAATTTTACGGTATTAATTTTCTTTAGAACAGGGTGAACTTTTATTGCAACCATATATATTGCATAAGACAGTGAAGATAAAATAACCAAAAACAGTCCTGTCAAATTTAAATTTTGACCGTCTTTTCCTTTATAAAAAAGATAAAGACCGATTAAAATGAGTAAAACAGCAGAGATAGCGGATTTTTTAAGTTTTTCTTTAAAGCCGACAGCCATAATAAAAGCGACAAAAACAGGGTAAATAAACAATATTACTGAAGCAATTCCACCGTCAATATACGAATAGGAGCTGAATAAGGTTATTGAAGAAAGAGCAAACATTAAACCCAAAAAAAGTACAGGGAAAAATTCGTATTTATGTAGATTTATAGGAACTTTTTTTACGAAAGACGCCCATAATCCGAAAAGAAGAACTGCGGTAATGTACCTGTAAAAGAGAACAGAATTAGCATCAAACCCTTTAGAATACATGTGAAGGGCAAAAACGGGGTTTGTACCGTAGCAAACTGCACCAATAGTGCCATTTAAGATACCTGCAAATTTTCTTTTCATATAAACAAAATAATATAAAATATTAAAAAATCAAGAAAAATCGTAACATGACTTGTAATTTTGATAAAAAACGGGCATAATAGTAAATAGGAATATTTTGACAGACGAAGAAGGATTTATAGTGGGCCTAAGTGATACACTTTTAAAAGAGAGCATAGACACCTTTATCAACAATGATATGTCTGATACGAAGCCGACGATTTTGATTGTTGATGATGAAATCAACAACCTGCAACTTTTGAAGAGAACGTTCAGAGGTTCATATAATATTTTGACTGCATCGAACGGATTTGAGGCGCTTGATGTTGTGGCGAAAGAGGGAGATGCAATTTCTCTGATAGTTAGTGATCAAAAAATGCCACAAATGGAAGGTACGGAGTTTTTAAAAAAAGTCAATGAAAACCATCCGGATATAATAAAAATTCTTCTTACAGGTCATCAGGATTCGGATATTATTGTTTCGGCCATTAACGATTGTCAACTTTATCAGTATATTTTAAAACCTTTTGAGCCGGAAGAACTTAAAGTTGCGGTAAGTAACGGATTGAAGAAGTTTGAGCTTTCCTCACGAAAAACATTAATAATGAAAGATTTAAAAGAATTGTTCTATAAAACGATTAAATCTATTTCATTTGCGCTTGATGCAAAAGACCCATATACGCACGGACACTCTCTTCGAGTAACTTTATATTCTTTAATACTTGCAAGTAAAATAGGATTGACGGATTCAGCATTGGAAGAAATTGAAACGGCGGGACTTCTTCATGATATAGGTAAAATAGGTATTCCGCAGTCAATTTTATGCAAACAGGCAAAATTAACGGATGAAGAGTTTGAAATTATGAAAGACCACACAAGCCGTGGTGAAAAAATGATTAAAAATGTCAAAAAACTTCATGCTGTTGCAAGTTGGCTAAAATCGCATCACGAACGATGGGACGGCAGAGGTTATCCTTGCGGGCTTAAGGGTACGGAAATACCTTTATTTGCAAGGGTTATTGCTATTGCTGATACTTATGATGCCATGACTTCTACACGACCTTACCGAAAGGCACTTCCTCATGAAGTTGCAATTCAGGAAATCAAACGTTGTTCAGGAATGCAATTTGATCCTGAACTTGCAGAAATTTTTGTTGCTAATGAAGCTGAAATCAAATTAGCGAAAGAAAATCCTGAAGAATATTATGAAAAATTAAGTTTCCTACAAAAATATATTAATTCAGCGGAAGCAATGTTGCATTTAAATCAAAACTAAATCAAGTTATCACATAAAAAAGACAGGTTTTAAACCTGTCTTTTTGTTAGTTTTTTGGGATTTTAGTTTTATTATTTTTTAGACTGAATTGTTGCAACTCTGGTTTTTGCATATTGAGTGTATTTATTTTCGTCCAATTCAATTTTCAAGAATTGTTCATAAGCCAGTTGCGAGCGATTAAACTCTTTAAGTTTGTCATAAGCAAGTCCGAGAGAATAGTATGAAAGAGCATAATTTGGGTTATTTTTTATTGCCATCATAAAGTTTCTTGCCGCATCTTCATATTTTTCTGTAGCATAAGCAATATGACCTAAATAGTAATACGCTTGGAAATCGTTTGGATTAGAAACCACAACTTTTTCCATAAGTTTTTTCGCACTTGCATATTCACCTTGATTCATAAAAGTTACTGCTTGATTCATAACTTCATTGCTATCTTGCAAAGAGAGGTGTTGTTTTAGCTGTTGAGCGTTTGTATTTTGGGGATCGGCAGTGATTGCTGCATCAACGTATTTTTTTGCTTGTTGAATATCTCCTTGTGTGTAATACAAATATCCGAGAGAATACAGAATTTGTGTGTTATTAGGAGCCATAGAATCGGCTTTATTGTAATAATCAATAGCAGTTTGGGGTTGACCCAAAGCACTGTAACAAGAAGCAATAATCGTTAAAGAACGCAATGTTGGTGGATTTACGGCTTCTAAAACGTTGATGGTACCTGTATAATCTTCTTGCGTCAACAATTCATTTGCCTTGATATACAAATCGGTATTTTCTTGAGAAGTTGTAATTGGTTTTGTTTCTGCCTTAGACGTTTTATCCTTTTTGGATTTTTTATCTGTTTTAACTTTTTTGTCTTTTTTCTTGTCTGTATTTTGAACAGAATCAGAAGAGGAAACTGTTTGTGAAGAAGGTTTAGAAACTGCAGTTGCTCCGGAGCCCAAAGCCGACGCATTCGGATTGACCATTTTTATAACACGTTTACCATTTTGGTAAGAAACATACATAACAGGTCTGCGATTTTGAGAATTTGTTAAAGATTTAACGCTGGGGTCACCGCTGATAGTTGTTCTTGTTCCTATTTCACCGGTTTGAGATATATTGTTGGTCGTTTGATATTGAGATTTTGATTGATAATTTGTCGGTTGAGTATATTCCGTATCAGATGGGGCAAATTCAACCTTATTTGATTGTTGCTGTTGTCTTGAAACTTGTTCTTCGTATGAAGAATTTGAGTTGTTAATTTGATTTTCAAATGTTGAAGATGCATTTTGTACGGCATTCATTGAATCATTTTCCGTATTTACGTTGACAATACGCACAACTCTTCTTCCGTTTACGTAAGTAACCATAATTCTTTTGTTACTGCTTGTTTGAGGTGCTCTTTGAGATTTATAAACAGTAGCATTTGAAGATTTTGAAAATTGAAGATTTCTTCTTTGAGTTGCTTCTTTAACGTTGGGAGCTTTTTGATAAGATGGTTGTTGCATAGTGTTTGCAACTATTTTACGTGTTTCGTTTACATTTTCATAACTGTCATTTTGTTGAGGTTGTTCTTCAACTTCTTTTTCTATAGTTGTCGAACCTGATGACGAAAGAGCCATCATAGTAGGAGAAACTTGTTTTGTTCCGTTAGTTGAATAACCTGATGAAGAAGAAACAACACCGGATTGATAATTTGAAGATGCAACTTTTGTCATCGGGTCATAGAAATATTGACCACCCATTTCGGAATAATAAGCATTAACAGTTTCATTAAGAGCGACAATCGTTTCATTATTATTGGGTTCAAAAGCAGAAGCTACACGATATTCGTGGATTGCTTTTTCGTATTGTCCTGCTTGGGAATACGCTTTTGCAAGAGCAATTCTGTAATCAACATCGTGAGGATATCCTTTTTTTAAAGCCGTATATATTTCTATTGCTTTATCGTAGTCATTATTTATTAACGCATATTCGGCATATTCAGCACGGTAATTGATGTTTTGCGGGTCAAGAGCAAGTGCAATTTTCAAAGAATTAAAAGCTTTTTCCTCAGAGATAAAATTCTTTTCCCAAACTGATTTTTGATAATGACGTCTGGCATTATTCGGCTGATCATTAATTCCTTCTTCAATAAATGGAGTCCATTTGTCAATTTCTTTTTGTTTTGCTTTTCCGTCCAAATCTTTTATCATACCGATTAATTCGTTAAAAGCGATGTCTGCTTCAATATATCGGTGATTTCTGTCATAATAATCAAAAATTGCGGCTTGTTTGTCAAATCTTTTATCAGGTGTTGAATATTTAGCTTCAATTTGTTTCAAAACATCTGTATTCGTTCTGGATAATTGTCTTATAATGGCACCATTTGTTCCATAAATCGTTCGGGCATGAACAGCGGTATCATCAGTTAAAATTCCGGTTGAAATAACCACTGATGCCAATAATAATAGCGTTTTCTTTTTCATTTTATTAAATTGCTCCGATAATTTACATTATTCCGTTTATATTCTAACTTATTATAAAAAAAATAACAAAGATGTTAAGCGGATTTAACGTAAATAGAGGATTTTGTTTAAGATATGTTATAATTTATGAGAGAAATGAAGGAATTTCAAAATGCACAGAAAAAGTTACGAGATTAAATTTCCCGAAACCGACTGTAATAACAGACTCAAAGAATCGGTTTTGCTTAATTATATGCAAGATATTGCTGCTGAAGATGCAGAGAAAATCGGAGTTGGTTATTCAAAAATTCAAAATAAAAACATTGGTTGGTTTTTAACAAAATATCATATTGAAATATTTGATACATTGAAAAATGACGGAATTTTTACTCTTGAATCTCAGTCAAAGGGAATTATGAGAATTACGTTTATTCGTGATTTTGATATATACAATTCTAAGAACGAAAAAATCGGAGAAGCAACGAGTTCGTGGGGAGTTGCGGATTTAACAACCGGAAAAATTATTCCTCCCGCAGAAATATTTGACGGTTTTCCGAATGCAGACCGCAGTGAACTTCGTTCAACTTTCCCGAAAATTTCCGCTCTGAAAAAAGTTGATTTTCAGAAAGAATTTATTGCGGAATACAATAATCTTGATGTAAATTGTCACGTTAACAATGCGGTCTATTTGACTTGGGCAGATGAAGTTTTACCGTTAGAAATACTTCTCTCTACAAGGATTTCTGAACTTGATATTCAATATAAACAACAAGTAAAATATGGAGAAAAAGTTATTGTTTCTGCTGATTTTGACAAAGATAACATGACTTTTATTGAAGAAATTAAACTCGAAAATGGAGAAATGGCTTGTTTAATTAAGCAAAAAAGGGTAAAAGTTGAGTAATTAAGTAAGAAAAACGGGAAAATATTGCGCACTAATAGTGTTTTGCAAGGGTAATAAACATATTTCCATTTACAAAATTAACGGAAATTGATAAAATGGGAATGTTAATAGAAACGGATAAATATTTTTGTGTAAGGAAGGAATTTAAATGAAAATCGGCAATATAATTCAGTCTTCTGTAGTTAATAATTTGAAAAAAGTAACGGATATTTTCCCGAAAACGAAGCCCATGCCTGCAGACAGCGTGGAATTTTCGTCAAATGCAGTTTCTGCAAAAACAAATGATGATAAATTTGTAGAATTAAGAGAAACCATTTCTCCCAAAATGCAAGAAGTTCTTTCTGATTCAGAAGAAAGAGGCTGGGATTTTTACATTAACAGTACAGAAGAGAATATGGAAAAAATGAACGTTGCACAAGATAAAGTCAATGATTTTTATGATGATTCTGAAACTTATGCAAAACTTAAGGAAATTAACGAAGCAGGCGGAGTTAAAGACGAAAAATTGCAAAAGCAATTACGAATTTTAACCAACGCATTTGGAGATGGAATAGAATACAAAGCAGACCTTGAAGCGATGAACAAAAAAGAAAATGAAATATCGCAAAAGTTAAATTCCTTTCAAATGCAAATAAACGGAAAACCTGTTTCAAAAGCACAAATTCAAAAAATCATGGAAACTGAAACAAATCCTGAAATAAGGAAGAAGGCGGCAGATGCAAAAATTGCCTCGGGTGATTTAATTGCAGATGACCTTGTTAATCTTGTAAAAATGAGAAATGATTTTGCAAAGAAAAAAGGTTACGACAATTTCTTTGAAATGAAACTTCAGGAAGATTATGACATCAAACCGAATGAACTTGATAAACTTTTATCTGATGTCGCAGAACAGACGAAAACATCAAATGAAAAAGTTATGGCGGAGAAGAAATCCGAGTTATCAAAAGCATTTGGAATTACACCTGATGAATTAAGAAGTTATCATTACGGACTTATATGCGGAGAAGATCCGGAAAAAGCGGTTAACGATGCGCTTAAGACGAAAGAACAAGTTGTTGAAATTTCCAAAAAAGCATATGCAGGAATGGGTTATAACATAGATGAAATGCCGATTGTACTTGATTTATTCCCTCGTGAAAACAAAAATACACATGGCTTTTCATTCCCAATAACTCCCGGTTCAGATGCAAGAATTTTGGCAAATTTAACAAATAATGTATCTAGTGTTGATACATTAATGCATGAACTCGGACACTCTGTATTTACGGTAAAAACAGATGCTAATTTGCCGTATATGGAGCAGGATACAACGAGTACAATGACAGAAGCTGTTGCAATGATGATGGGAGATATGATTAGAACGGAAGGACTTGCAAAAGACCTTGTTTCTCCCGAAGTTAATGCAAAGTTTGAAAATTCACTTGGAAAAGAGGAATCAGGTTTTGTCGGCTCAAGTATGGCTATTATAGATTTTGAAAGACAAATGTATCAAAATCCCAATCAAGACTTGAAAACATTATGGCACGATATGAGTGTAAAATATAAAGGAAGAAATGAACAAGATACACCGACAAATGAATGGGCAACAATTCCTCACTTCCTTTCTCACCCTGCATATTATCAAAATTATTTCCGTGCTTCTCTTATAAAGGCTCAGTTATATGAAGCATTAACGGAAAAATTTGGTGGAAAATTAACGGAGAATACGGCAACGGCTGAATATTTGAACAACAATTTGTTCTGTTACGGCGGTTCCAGAACAGACGATGAAAACCTTATTGAAATTACAGGTAAACCGCTAACGGCTGAAGCTTTTTGCAACAGATTAAATAATCTTGTAGAAAAAAGCGAACAAGAAAGTCAAAACGGACAAGCGTAAATGATTGTAAATAAATCTTAAACAGTGAAAACTCTTTCTATGTAAAGAGTTTTTCATTTATGATGTATTTTTTGATATTGAATATGGTTTTTTTATTGTAAGATGTAAATGTCGAAAGGAAAAAAATGTCATACGTTCCGTTGCATTTACATACAGAATACAGTTTGTTAGATGGGGCTATTAAGATTAAAAATCTTGTATCTTTTTGCAAAGAGCAGGGTTGGCCAGCTGTTGCAATAACAGATCACGGAGTAATGCACGGTGCAATAGAACTTTATAAAACGGCAAATGAGGCAGGAATTAAGCCGATTATCGGAATAGAAGTATATGTTTATCACGGCGATATAACAGAAAAGAAATCAGGACAGAACAAACTTTATCACCTTATTTTATTAGCGAAAAATAATCAAGGGTATAAAAATATAGTAAAAATTGCCTCAAAATCGGCAGTAGATGGTTATTATTACAAGCCTCGCTGTAATCATGAATTAATCGAAAAACACAGCGAGGGCATAATATGTTTGTCCGCTTGTATTGCAAGTGAAGTATCGAGAGCAATCTGGGAAGAAAAAGATTATAATAAAGCTCTTGAAGTTGCAAAATATTATCAATCAGTGTTTGGTGAAGATTATTACATAGAACTTCAAGATCACGGTTTGAAAGAAGAAGAGCTTTCTAATAACGGACTTTTAAAAATCGCAAAAGAGTTAAATATAAAAACAGTCATTACAAATGATAGTCATTATATGAAAAAAGAAGATGCTTCGTGGCATGATACCCTTCTTTGTATTCAAACAAACTCAAGTAAGAAAGACACAGACCGTTTCAAATTTGATAATGAAGAATTTTATGTAAAAACACCTGAAGAACTGAAATTAGCGTTTACAAAACTAGATGAAGAAACTTTTGAACAATCCATTAAAAACACGGTTGAAGTTGCGGAAAAATGTAATGTTACGATTGAACTCGGAAAATCAAAATTACCGCATTTTGAAGTACCTGCAAACCATACGGTTGAAAGTTATTTAGATTTCAAAGTTCGAGAAGGAATGAAAAAGCGTTACGGAACGGTAACGAAAGCCCTTGAAGAGAGAATGAACTATGAATTGGGCGTAATTAATCAAATGGGATTTCCTGCGTATTTTTTGATTACATGGGATTTTATTAATTGGGCAAAGGAACACGATATTCCTGTCGGTCCCGGGCGAGGTTCTGCTGCGGGTTCAATTGTTGCTTATGCACTTGGAATTACGGATATTGACCCGATTTATCACAAATTGATGTTTGAAAGATTTTTAAATCCTGAACGTATCAGTATGCCTGATATTGACGTTGATTTTTGTATTGAAGGTCGAGAAAAAGTTTTTCAATATGTCGTTGATAAGTACGGCGCAGATAAAGTTTGTCAGATTATTACATTCGGTACATTAGCGGCAAAGAATGCACTTAAGGCGGTTGCAAGAGTTTTGAACGTTCCGTTTCAAGATTCAAATAATATTGCAAAATTAATTCCTGCAACTCCCGGAATTGTATTTACTGATGATGGAAAGCACCCTTGCGTTTTTACAGAAAGTCCTGAATTTAAAGAATTTTACGAAAGCAACGTTGAAATAAACGGCGACAGCTTGAAGGCAGGACAAGTTTTAACTTCAAAACAACTCGTCGATGAAGCAATGAAAATTGAAGGAATAAAGCAAAATACGGGCATGCACGCAGCAGGTGTTGTAATTTCACAAGTTCCGCTTGATGACTTAGTTCCTCTCCAAAGAGGAAAAGAAGGGAATTTAATTACTCAATATGAAAAACAAACTTCAGAAGATTTAGGTCTTTTAAAGATGGACTTTTTGGGTCTTTTGAACTTAACGATTATGAGAAATGCTTTGCGTTGGATAAAAAAACGACATGGCATAGATTTAAATTTGAATAAAATACCGCTTGATGACAAAAAAACATTTGAATTACTTCAAAAAGCAGATACAGATGGAGTTTTTCAACTTGAATCAGCCGGAATGAAAAAACTTGTCAGCGAATTACGACCGTCAGTTTTTGAAGATTTAGGTGCTTTAGTTGCAATTTTTCGTCCAGGCCCATTGCAAACAGGAATGGATAAGCACTTTGTTGCGAGAAAACACGGAAGAGAACCCGTAACGTACGAACACCCTTTGTTAGAGCCAATTTTGAAAGATACTTACGGAACAATATTGTATCAAGAACAGATTATGCAAATTGTACAGGATTTGGGTGGTTTTACGCTTGGACAGGCGGATTTAATGCGTCGTGCCATGGGTAAGAAAAAAGTTGATATTATTCTTGAAAATAAAACAAAATTTATTGAAGGCTGTGCGAAAAATCATGTTGATAAATCAATAGCTGAAAGTATTTTTGACCAGATGGTTGAATTTGCGAAGTATTGCTTCAATAGAGCGCACTCAGCAGCTTATGCATTTGTTTGTTATCAAACGGCTTATTTAAAAGCGCATTATCCTGTTGAATATTTTTCTGCACTTTTATCAAGTGTAAAAGATGATAAAGATAAAACTCAAATGTATGTTTCAATGGCTCAAAGTCACAATATAGAAGTACTTCCGCCTGATATTAATAAATCAAATGCCGATTTCACACCTGACGGAAATCAAATACGTTTTGGTTTAAATTCATTGAAGGGTGTTGGACTGCAAATTTGTGAAATGATTGAAAATGAACGGGAGCAAGGCGGAGAATTTAAGTCACTGTACGACTTTATAACTCGGTTGAATACAAAAGCAATTAACAAAAAATCTCTCGAAAGTTTCGCTAAAACGGGTACGCTTTCTTGTCTGGAACCTTGTCGAAAAAAATTGATGAACAATATTGACAATATGATAACTGTTTGCAATAGAGAAGCAAAAGCTGCAGAAGTAGGGCAAGTAAGTCTTTTCTCTATGTTTGGTGATGAAAATCCGATGACGGAAAATTTTCAACTTTACGGCTCAGATGAAGAATTTACGGACAAGGAAATCCAAGAATTTGAAAAAGATATTTTGGGCTTTTATTTAACCTCAAATCCTCTTGATTGTATAAGAAAGAAAATACCATTTATAGCAAGTCACAATGTTTGCGACCTTTCTGATTTATCGGGGGAAAAAGATGTAACTCTTTGTGGAATGATAACATCTATGAGATTAATTCCAACAAAAAAAGATCCGACAAAATTTTTAAAAGCAGGTATTTTTGAGGATTTATCAGGAAAAATTGAATACGTTGCATTCAACAAAACTCTTGAAAAATGCGGTTCATATATTGCTGTAGACAAAAAGGTAATAATTACGGGAAAATATCAGCCCAGAGAAGAAGCCGCAGGACAAATAGTTATTGAAAGCGTTCGTCCGATTGATAATATAAATCTTGTTACACTTAATGTTACTAAAGAAATGTCTTTTGAAGATGTAATGGGCTTAAAACATATCATTTCGGAATTTAAAGGAGATGACCCGTTATTCTTTAATGTCAAAACTCAAAATGATACAAACCCCATAAAAATACTTGCGGATACTCATGTTTGGGTTAATGCAAAAAATGATTTTATTCAAACTATAGAAAAAACGTATAAAGATAATATTACAGTTGATATGGAAACTGTCGAGGATTAATAAACCGTAAACAAAAATCAGGTAATTTTAAAAGATGAATTTTTAAAAAAAGACTTTTAAAATAAATTAAAATCTGGTATTATTTTTTTATGAATATTTTAAAAACATTTGATTTATTTTGGACACTACCTGAAAAATTGTTTGGCAAAAAGTTTTTTAGAGTGTGTCACGTTGAAACTTCAGCAGGCGGTGAAAGTTCTGTTCAAGCAGACATCAATGAAGATGAAGTCACTTTAAATGTTTATAACAGCCCCAAAACGTACTCGCTTTTAGCAAGTGTTTTATATAAAAAGAAGATGTTAAATGAAAATAAAAACAGCAAAATTCATAACCTCCGCACCTTCTCTTAAGGAATGCCCGACTTTTAATTTGCCTGAATTTGCGCTTATAGGTCGCTCTAATGTCGGCAAATCATCTTTTATAAATGCTATCGCAAATCATAAAGGGCTTGCAAAAACTTCAAATAAACCCGGAAAAACAAGGTTAATAAATCTCTTTCTCATTAATGATGAATTTGTAATCGCTGACTTACCGGGATATGGTTATGCAAGTGTTTCGGATAAAATGCAAAGAGAATGGCAAAAAAATCTGGAAGAATATCTTCTTAACAGAAAAGAAATTGTTTCTTTAATTCAATTTTTGGATTGCAGACACCCATTGCAAAAAAATGATTTACAAATGTCTGAATGGATTAACTTCAACAAGCTTCCCTGTTTCGGTCTTTGTGTAAAAGTTGATGAAATATCAAAAAATTTAATACAAAAAACAACATCTTCTTTTTCTAAACAATTACAAACTGCCGTTTTACCTTTCTCAAAAATGACAAATCGTTACAATGACTGTGTTTTGGATAAAATGGAAGAACTTATAAAATCCTATAAATAGTGTATTCAAATGTTGGTCAACATATAATAGAATATAATCGGGTAACAAATAGTGGGGTGTGTATATGTTACAAAACGTGTATTCTAAACAACAAAATGAAGTTTATTGCGCTCAAAATCAAGGTGTGATTTCAAATTCAATTACTCAAAGTTGGACAGAACAAGCACTTGAATGTTACGAATTGAATTGTGTTTGTGAAAAATGTTCCGTTGCAAAAGGAAACTATTCTTTTGTTTGCCAAATGCCCAAAGTTATCAAACAACTTTTAAAAGTTACAGGTAAACCGGTTATGTAAATTTTAAAGACAAAAGGACAAATTAATTTGTCCCTTTATCTAATTTATTATTCTGTTACGTTAAGAAAATTTCTCATTGCTCCGGAGATATCCGTCGGAGTATTAAGTGTTGTTTGCTCAACGGAATGATTTTCGGTGTTGTTACTATCATCGTTTTGAATGTCTTGGTCAGTGATATTGTCATCATCTGTATCTTCAAAATCAATATTTTCTTCATCTTCTCCCAGAGAATCGAAAGGTTGCGCTTGAAAAGGATTTGATTGTGTCTTTTTGACAAATTTTTTCGCAATAAGTACAAGTACAACAATTACAACAATGCTAATCAATACAAGTACAAGAGCAACTGCAATCTTAGAAATAAGAGGATTTCCTCCTGTTATACCGTTTAGTTTATCTCCAATGAAATTTGCAAATTCTTGCAATTTACCTGAAAAGTTTTGCCAAAAACCTTGAATATTTCCTCCAAAATCAGAAAAGAAACCTTTAGCAGAATCAATAAAGTTTCCGCTATTTTGTGCCTGTTCCGCAATTTCTTCAGAAACCTGTGGTGCTGTGGCTCCTGTTGCAGTTTCATCTGTCGGCAAAGTTATTCCCTCCGCTGCCGCAAAAAAGTCACTGTCATTCTCTGCAAAAGCAATTTTTGCATTTGTGAAAATTGCAATCATTATTAATATAAAATTATTCACTAATTTCTTCATTTTTTACTTTCGGTTTTCTTCCACGTTTTTTCGGCTTTTCTTCTGCTTTTTCCGTTACTGTAACTACTGTTTCTTTTTCTGCTTTCGGTTTTCTTCCTCGTTTTTTCGGTTTTTCCTCAGTTAACGTTTCTGTTTTTTCTTTTTCTTCCGCTTTTTCTACTTTTGTTTTTTTAGCGGATTTTGTTGCTTTTTTATCAGACTTTGAAACTTCTTTTATTGTTTCAGTACTTTCTGATTTCTCTTCTTTTTGGGGAGCGACATTTTCCACTTTGGGTTCAAGCTTTTCCGCAAAATTTTCAACAGGTTTTAACGGTTCTGTATTTTCAATCGGTTTATCCGTTATTTGCTCATTATTATTGAACTTGTCAACTGATTGTTCTCCGTTTGAGAAGTGTTCGTTTCGGTCATTATATTGGTTATTGTTATTTCTATACTTGTTGAAACGATTTTTCTTATTAAATCTATTATTTTTATTATAACGGTTGTTATTATAATTGCCGTTTTGATTATTTCCGTTATTATATCCGTTATTGTGAACATTTTCAACGTTTTCTCGATTTTCACCCTGTTCATTTTGCATAGTTTGAACTTCTTCAACAGGCGTTGAAAAATCTTCTTGTTGAATTGTTTGCTGATTTTGTTCAACGTTTTCAACAGTTGTCGCAAAAACATTATTATTCGGCTTACCGTTTTTATTTTTTAACTGTTGAACCGGAACTTTTAATTTCGCTGCTTTTGCCTTTAATTCACCTTCTCCGGGTGCGGCTGCAAATTGAATTTCTTCAAAAATCATTCCCGTTCCTTGACAATGCGGGCATTTCTTTGTAAATACTTCACTTAAACTTTGTCCTTGTCTGTGTCTTGTAAGTTCAACCAACCCCAAGTCAGAAAGTTGACCGATTTGCGGTTTAGCTTTATCACTTTCAAGCGCAAGTTCAAATTCTTCCATTACTGCAAGTTTATCATTTCTGTTAAGCATATCAATAAAGTCAATTATAATCATACCGCCAATATTGCGAAGTCTTAATTGACGAGCGATTTCGTGAGCGGCTTCAATATTCGTTTTCAATATCGTTTCGTCTTGCGTCGCAGAACTTACAAATTTACCGCTGTTAACATCTACAACCGTAAGTGCCTCTGTCGTTTGAATAAACAAATAGCCTCCCGATGGTAGCATAACTTTTATTTGAAGTGCTGCTTTAATTTCCTTCATAATTCCTGATGCCTGTAATAAAGGTTCTGTTCCTTTATAAACAGTCAACTTTATGTTTTTCAACATATTCCAATTTTGTAAAATTTGTTGAGTTCTTTGCATTGCAAACGGTGTGTCAACAACTATTTCTGCAACATCTTCCGTACATGCTTCTCTGATTACTCGATAAAGTAAATCTTGGTCACGATACAAAAGGCTCGGTGCTTCTTGTGTTTCTGCCGCTGTAATAATCGTATTCCACTTTTCAAGAAGAAGTTCTAAATCTTCTTGTATATCGGCTTCGGATTGTCCTTCCGCTTCAGTCCTTATAATTACTCCGACTCCGACCGGTTTAATCAAACTTACGGTTGATTTTAGTCTTGCCCGTTCTTTATTTGAAACAATTTTTTTACTTACATTTATACCTGTTTCTTGTGGAATTAATACCAAAAATCTTCCGGGAAGGCTGATTTCTGTCGTGACTCTGGGGCCCTTATGTCCTGTAGGTTCTTTTACTACTTGAACAATTAGCTTTTGTTTGGGGGTTAATCTCGTTTTAAGATTTCCTTTTCCGGGTACATCATCTGCGTGTAAAAAGCCCATTTTGTCAGAACCGACATCGACGAATGCCGCTTCAATACTCGGTAAAATGTTATCTACTGTCGCAAGATAAACATCATTCAAAAAAATTTCACCTTTGTTTACGAAAAATTCCGTAACTTTGCCGTTTTCAAGAAGTGCGGCAATGTTGTCACGTTCAGCAATTACAATTTGTTTTGTCATTTTTTTCCCTTTTATAAATCTATTTCCTTAAGAGAACTATCAAAAAATTTCGTTCTCTTTATATCAAATTTTACTTTTGGTACAAACAATGCGATGGCAACATCAGGTCTTAATGGTGGAATTTCCGTATTTTGTCCCGTCTTCAAAACCGCAATTAATTTGCCGTTTCGCTCCGTAACCGATTTAACGGACGGTTTTATATTTATTGTTTTCAGTATACCTTTTTTATTTTTCTTCTCGATTGTTATTTCACCAGAAGAATTAATCTTTTCAGTAATATCATACAACAAAGATTTTGTGTCGTAAACATCTTTTTCAATAGGAGAATACTCATATTCTGCCCATTCTACAAGTGTATCAACTGATTTTGAATTACGCTCGATTTCCTTAATCCCAATCAATCTCATCTTGTCGGGTAAAACCGCTTGTAGTTTCTCTTTAACCGCTTTTTCTTCCAAATTGTCAAAAATTTCTATGTCGATAAATTCGGTAGAACTTTCAACAAAAACAGGCAGTGCAACACCTAAGGAAACTTTCGGTGTAGGATTAAAACCTTTTGAAAAATTCAACTTTAACCCTGAACGATAAAGCGTTTTCATAATCGTATTCTGCCAATCGAGATGCGACAAATATCTTAAATTATCATCTTTTGTGATTTTCAATCTGTATTTATAAATTTCAGCATCATCAACTTTTTCAATTTTGTGATTTTTTGCCGTGTATTTTTTATCAATAATTTTATGTGTTTTTAAATCCGTACAAACTCCGCATTTTACACAATTAAATTCACAAGGAATTGTATTTTCCGCTCGCAAAGCTTTTTCATATTCCTGCTCAAACCAACTTCTCGGAATACCCATATCTATTACTTCCCATGGAAGTTTCTCTTCTTTTTCATATTGTCTTGATGCCTCTTCTTCAAAAGATATTCCGCACTCTGCCGCTGTTTCTCTCCATTGGTCGTATTCCAGATACTCGTCCCAACTCGTTAAATATGCCCCCTTCTTATAAAGATTATAAATTAACTTTCCAAATTTTTTGTCACCTCTTGTCATTGCCGCTTCCAACATTGATACAAAAGGATTATGATAATTTATTTTGACATTCTTTATCTTATCGGTTAACGATAACAAATATGAAATTTTTTCTCTTATTTCTTCATTCGTATTTTGAGCATGACGTTGAAATGGTGTAAACGGTTTCGGAACAAAAACAGAAACTGTACAAGTCAATCTCAAGGGGTTTGCAAGTCCCATCTCTTTTTTTATCAACTGTGAACGATAGCGGATTTTAGAAAGCAGTCCTGCCATTTCCTCTAAATCTTCCTCCGTTTCTGTCGGCAGCCCCAAAATAAAATATAATTTTATGCTATCAGCACCTGTTTTATAACAATTTAAAATCGTCGTTAAAATCTGTTCTTCTGAAAGATTTTTGTTGATAACATTCCTTAATCGCTGACTTCCTGCCTCCGGAGCAAGTGTAATTGTCGATTTTCTTACCCCCCTGACAACTTCCGCTAAATGTTCATTGTAACGGTCAATCCTTTGGCTCGGCAAAGAAACAGAAACCTTTCTCTCGCAAAGCATTTCTGTCAATTCATCAATTACGGGTTCTATATTTGTATAATCATTCGATGAAAGCGATAATAATGAATATTCGTCATAACCGGTCATTTGCGTAGATTTATCAACTGCTGCGATAATATCTTCCGCCTTCCGCTCTCTAATAGGCAATGTTACGTGTCCAGGTTGACAAAATCTGCACATTCTTCCGCAACCACGTCGGATTTCTATAATCGTTCTGTCGTGAATTGACGTTGAATATGGAACAGGATTTGCTATCGGCAAATTATCATTATTCAACTCTGCAATCCGTTTAACAGTCTTGTTTTCAAGTGCAGGAGCATAAATACCTTTAATCTTTGCTAGTTCCTTAATCTTTTCTGCTCTCGACAAATGACGAATTTCTTTATAGCGTCGCATCAGCTCAATTGTAACATCTTCCCCGTCGCCGATTGCAAAAATATCAATAAAATCTGACATCGGTTTCGGATTGTAACAGCAAGGTCCGCCTCCTAAAACTATCGGCTCATCTTCTCCTCGTTCTTCTCGAAGTACGGTAATTCCTCCAAGTTCAAGCATCTTCAAAACAGTAGGATAACAAAGTTCATATTGTAAAGAAAATCCTACTATATCAAAATCTCTGTATGCACGCTTACTTTCAACTCCATAAAGCGGTATTTTCGTTTCCTCGGCAACTTTTATAAAATCAGGTTCGGGAGCATACGCTCTATCTGCCATAAGCCCATCTTGCTTATTAACCACGTGGTAAAGAACTCGTACTCCCAAATTGCTAATTCCGACTTCGTATTTATCAGGAAATGCAAACAGAATTTTTACTTCACTATCTTCAAAATTTTTCTCTTCCGCAAGATACTCATTACCAATGTATTGATAAGGCTTCATAACATCAAGCAGATTTTGTTTTAATTGAATTTCGTCTATTGAACTCATTTTATGCTAAATCTTCAGGAATATATTTTTCTACTTCAATCAATCGTCCGTCAAATTCACCTTTTTCAAGTTTTGATAAAAATTCACTCAATCTATCTTGCGTAACATAATAATTATAAAGAGAAACTTTACCGCTCGTTTCTCTCATAACTCGCACCATATAACGACACCCATCTGCATATTCAAGCAAACTCTCCTTTATAAAAGGTGTGCCGTTTAAATCTTTTTCCATTTTTACATATTCAAAACCGCAAAAATTTTTCGTGTCTGTTTTATCTACAGATTTACGAGGTTTAGCTGAAAATTTAACTATATTTTCTTTCTTCTTGTCGGACATATTTTAATTAAACACTTATTTTCTGTTTTTTGCAAGATTTTTACAAAAAAAGAAGAGATAATCTATTGATTTTCTCTTCTTCAAAAAAAATAATTTAACTAACCTATTACGGGAGCCGTAAATACCCTCGTCGCAAGGTCTTTATCTAACAACAACAATGCGTTTTTATCATCTCCGATAAGTTTCAATGTCGCCAATACCTTGCCAACACTTGATTCTTCTTCAACTTGCTCTTTTAAATACCAGTCCAAAAATGAAATTGCCGCTCTGTCTTTGACCTCTTCCGCAACGTCTAAAAGATAATTAATTCTTGATGTTACGTATTGTTCATGTCTTAAAACGTGTTCAAAAATTTCTACGGGTGTTTCTCCTTCTATAACAGGTTTTTCTATTTCTAAAAGTTCAACTTTTCCGCCTCGCTCAATTAAATAATCGTACATACCAAATGCATGTGCTCTTTCCTCTTGAACTTGAACATCAAACCAATTTACAAAACCTTGAAGATTTAATTCGGCAAAATATGCCTTCATCGCCAAATATAAAAACTCGGAATAAAATTCTTTGTTTATTTGTTCATTTATCGCTGTTTGCATTTTGTCATTCATCATAAATTGTTCCTCTATTCTGTTTATCAAATAAATTATATCTCAAACAACATTGTTTTCAATATTCTTCATTACCCATTCAAAAAAAAAGAGGCGAACAATCCGCTCGCCTCTTTGAATTTTAATCTTCTGTTTATTCATATCTGTTTTTATAAGCCATATATTGCTTATAAAATTCTTCTTCTTCCTTCGTTTGTTCGGGTTCTTGAACTTGTTTCAATTGTTCGTCGGTACCCCATTTCTTAAGATGTTCTGTCATTGCTTCTTTGTAATTATCTTTTTTATCTTGAACACCATACATTGCTTTGTAAAGATTTGCATCTGTAGGAGCCGTTTCCTTTTGTGCATAGCCTTCAGCGCTTACTGCTTTTGCTTCTTCTTTAACTTCTGCTTTTTTCAATTCAACTTTTGCATTTACTGCTTCTGTTCCTTTAATTGCGGATACGTTCATTTTTCCCCCTTGCAGTTTTATTACACAATACCATTAAAACATAAACAGAATATTTTTTGCTAGTGTTTCCTCTAAATTTTTACAATATTTAGAAAATAACTAAAATCCCATGGGCTCAAATCCGTTGCTATCCGCATTTGAAGAATTATTTGGCGTAAAATCAAAATTGCCATATTCTCCTTGTCCATATGAAGAAAAATTATCATTCTGTGGCAAAAAATCGTCATTCTGTGCTACAAAACCATCATTCGGTAATTCAAATCCGTCTGTCGCAAAATTTTGTTGTTTGAATAACTCTTCTTGTTTTGCTTTTTCTTCGGCTGCTTTTCGTTCTTCTTCTGCCTTTCGTTCTTCTTCTGCCTTCCTTTCTTCTTCCGCTTTTTTGGCTTCTTCCTTTTTTAACTCTTCCTCTTCGTGCAATCTTTGCTCTTCTTCTATTCTTTCCTGTTCTTTTCGTTTCTCCTCTTCCATTTTCTTTGCATAAAATTCCCTGCGGAAACTTCTGCTTAATTCATCAGGAAGATTTGAATACGAAAGGGCATCTGCTTTTGTGATTTTTTCATCAACTACTAATTTCAATAGTGAATCATTCAATGAAACTATATTTGGATTGTTTGCATTCATTAACTGATATATTTCTTCAACGGCATCTTTTCTTATGCAATCTTGCAATGTAGGTGTCGCAAATACCACTTCCGTCGCTGCAAACCTCTTTTGCATTTTCTCTGAATATACCAATTTCTGTGAAATTGTTCCCTTTATGTTTTCTGCCAATTCGTGTCTTACTATTTCTCTGTCATTTTTATCAAACATATTTACAAGATTTATTATCGTTTGAACAACATCGGGTGTATGAAGTGCCGCTATAACTAAATATCCCATACTTGCCGCTTTTAAAACTAATTTCGCCGTTTCTTTATCATTTACCTCTCCCAAAAATATAACGTCAGGATCTTGGTGAATTGCATATTTCATTCCCTCTGACGAAGAAGGTGTGTCTATTCCTATTTGGCGCTGTGATACCAACGATTTACCCGATTTAATGATGTATTCTATCGGACTTTCAATTGTCAAAATGTGCTTTTGACAATTCTTGTTAAACCAATCCAAAATTGCTGCTACAGTGGTCGATTTGCCTGAACCCGCAGGTCCGGTTACAAAAATTAATCCACTCTTTACGCTGAGAATTTGATTAATTAATTCCGGAAAATCTAACTCTTCCAACGTTTTGGCTTTCAATGGTATTATCCTAAAAACAAATGACGGTAAATTGCTTTGTTTGCTGTAATTTACTCTAAATCTCGCTACTTTCGGTATTTCATAAACATAGTCCAGATCTGTTAGCGTCGAAAGTTCTGATTTATATTTATTCGGCGTGATTTCCTTAAAAACTTCTTCCATTTCCTCCGTCGTAATAATCGGTAACGTCGTTTTTACTATCATTCCGTTCTTTCGGATTAACGGCGATTCTCCGACTCTCAGATGAACATCTGATGCTTCCAAAGATATTGCCTTCTTCAATAAATCATTTATTTTTAACATCATTCCATACCTTTCAAGTTTATTTTCGTATCTTTTTTTGTAAAAAACAATAACTTTTTCTCGATTTTTACATTTTTTAATTATAATAGTATTGGAATTAAGGATAATTATTATTATGAAAAATATTTTTGTTTTAATTATAACTTTTGTGTTATTTGCAATATCTCCTGCTGATGCCATCGTTACAAACGATATGCAGGACGGACATGTTCAAAATACAATTAATCAAATCGGGTTTAGAATTTTAAATTCAAACAGAATTCCTTACCGAATTACTTTCTTCTACAACAGTAATCCGAAAATTATTAATGCTTCTTCCGCTTTTTTTGACAGAAGTATTACAATCTACAAGGGCATTATTTTAGTCGCTGACGATGAAGATGAAATAGCCGCAATTCTTGCTCATGAAATATCTCATAGCGTTGACGGTTATCACGGAATTTTCAGAGGTTATTTTCAAGAAGTTAAATACTTGCTTTCTCCTAAAAAATATGAGTATAAAGCCGATAAAAGGGCTGTGGATTACCTCGTAAATGCAGGCTATAATCCTCTTGCAATAATCGTCATTTACACAAAAACTATGTCGCAATACAGATATGACATTCTCGGTTCCCACCCTCTATCAAGCCGCAGAATTATGGAAGTTTACGAATATATTTACAAAAAATATCCGGCTTTTCTTGCTAATAATAAATATGCTGACAATATTTATTACCAAAACTTTTTGTTAACTTCTGAAAAAAATCGAAAAAAATTAGAACAAAAAATTAAAACTAATTCAAAGAAACGTTTGAAATATGACTAATTTATTCTATAAAAATTTCACGATTTTATTAACGTTATTCTGCTTTTTTCTGACTAATTCGCATTGTTCTGCCGAAACTATCGTTATACAAGATGAGCTTGCTACAGAATTACAAACTCAAAATCTTTCTTTGCCTCAATATCAATATATACCTATCAATGATTTCTTAATTACTGACGATTTCGTTAAGAACAGTGAGTCTTTGCCAAAATCTCAACAAATTGCAACAGATGATTTTTTAGTTACAAAAGATTTCGTTTCTCAAAATTCATTTACTTTTCCTACAAAAAGAATTTACTATCGTGACAGATTTGCAGAAAGAACACTTAAAAAATATAAAAATATTGTCTATGTGCAAAAAAAATATGATTTTCAAAATATTCATCACACAATGATAAAAGTTCGTCCTATAAAAGAAATTTCTACCAAACAAGCTATAAATGCCGGTGATAGAGTGTATTTTTCCGTTGAAGAAGATGTAAAAAAAGAGGGAAAAATAATTGCAAAAAAAGGTGAAAAAATTACTGCCAGAGTGGAAATAATCTCTGAAAGCGGTCTGTATGGTATTCCTGCCGATATTATCGTTGGAAATTTCTCTCTCAATGGTATTCCCCTATCCGGAGAAATTGAAAAAGAAGGTTTTACCCATACATATTGGATTATTCCCGTTGCTAATGTTGCCAGTTTCTTTATCCCTTTTTCCGGACAAATTTTTAGATTTGTGCACGGCGGTCACGCAAAAATTAAAACAAAAGAAACTTTTGAACTCCAATTTCCCGATAATATCTTAAAATAATTTATCTGTGATTAATATGAAAAACTTTCCGGAAAACAAAATTTTACTAAATTCAGGTCGTAATTGTATTAAATATATTATTAAATCTTTTAATATAACTGAAATATACCTCCCTTACTACATTTGCCCCGTTGTAAGACAATCTATAAATCAAGAAAATGTAAAAATGAAATTTTATCATATTAACGAAAATTTTATGCCTCTTGAAAACTTTTCGGAAAATGATTACGTCTTATATCCGAATTACTTCGGAATTTGTGGAAAACAAGCAGAAATTTTATCAAAAAAATATAAAAATTTAATAAATGATAACGCTCATGCTTTTTTTGCCTCGAAAAACGGCATTGCCGCTTTCTCCTCTCCGAGAAAATTTTTTAACGTTAATGACGGCGGTATTTTAGATATAAACAAAAAAATTTCACTTCTCTTTGCTCAAGATAAAGATAGAATTATTGATATCTGTGATTTTGACAGTTTTTGCAAAAATGAAATATCAATCGACAATCAACCAATAAAAATTATGAGCAAAAAAACTCAATTTTTATTAAAAAATATCAATTTTGAACAAAAAATTATCAAAAATCGTCATATTTTTGCAAAAATTCATCAAAAATTGAAGAATTTTAATGTTTTGATTTTTGAAAATTTTAAAGAAAATGTTCCTATGTGTTATCCGTTTTTATCTGATGATTTTAAGAAAACCGTAAATTTGGCTAATAATCTTGAAAATGAAGGAATTTACTTAATAAAATACGGCTCAAATCTCCCTCAAAATTACCCGGAATATAATTTAACAAAAATTTTAATGATACCTTTAACAGAAAAAACTTCAAAATTTTTTGACAAAATGTGATAAAATCAAAAAAAAGGATAAATTATGAACGATACAAAACTAATATCTCATTCAAAATTTTTAGATTTTAAATCAACAAAAAGTCCCGCAGGACATGATTGGTTTTATGTAAAACGTACTAACGATAAAACCTCTCATGATAGTGCCGTCGTCATTACAACTCTCGTAAAAAAAAATGAGGAATACAATTTTTTGTTTTTAAAAACAAAACGTCCGCCCATATATGGCGAAAACAAAGCTCCTTTTTGCATAGAATCTCCTGCCGGTTTGATTGGCGATATTAATAAAAATGAAACGCTCACTGAATGCGCAAAAAAAGAACTTCTGGAAGAAGTCGGACTTTCTGCCGATAACATTTTTATTGAGCTTGTTAACAGTTCTACTTCCGCAGGTTTATCCTCGGAAACTTTGAGTTATGTTACGGCTTTTGTAGAAAATTACAACGTCATTTCTCAACCTGTATCGGACGGTGGAATTATTTGTGAAAGATTTTTTGTTCCTGCAAAAAATATTCGCAAATACATTGATGAACTTAATCAAAAAGAAAACTCTGTAGCAGCGGCAACTCTTTGCGGTGTATTCCTTGCTCTAAAAAGATTATAATTCGTTACAATTTGACCCGTTTAAAGTTGTCTTGTAAACTCTTATTAGAAGTGTTTTGTAATACTTCAATGTGATTAGCATAATATGAGGTGAAATATATGAAAAAAGCGGCAATGTTTTTGACTGTTTTAACAATGTTTGCAGCAGCTCCGGCTTTCGCTGACGGTTTGGTCTTTGACCCCGAAACTTATAATGCAAATACTGAAGCAGCTACTGCAAATAAATACAAAACTCAAGGTACTTACGCTTCTGCGCCTGTTGATACAAAAAAAACTACTGATGTCACTGATTCTGTAACTCGACAAAATAACAATATGCAAAATGCTCTTTTTGAACTCGATTCCGCTCAAGTTGACCTCAGAAATCAACTCCTTGAACACAGAGCAAAATATACTGAAATTGACAATCAATATCGCATGATTAAAGAACAACGTAAGGCTCAAAACAAAACTGTTAAAGATTATGAAAAAAGAATTAATAGTATTGAAAAAACAAAAAATCAAATTAGAAGAAGTATGAATTTGCAATAAAATTAGTCTGTTTAAAAAATCGGGTTTTATAACCCGATTTTTTGAATTTAACCCAAAATGTATTCTTTTAATTCCTCAAACGGAAGGTTATTTATTTTTAAAACATGGTTTTTATAATCTGTTAACATTTGCTCAAATTGCTCATAATAACGATTTTGAGAAAGTTTTTCCGATTTAATCGAATGAATATTAGAAACAAAAACAATTCCTTCTTCCTCTTCTTCTTCTTCTTCTTCTACAACAATATCTGCAAATCCGCAATCCGAAAGGATATTCAAGCCTGATTTGATTATATCATCATCAAATAACAGAGCTCTTCTCATATCTTTTAATGATGTTTTCCCTTTAAGAGAAGAAAGTGTATATTTTAACATTCCTGCCATTTTTGATAATGCTAAATCCGTTTTTGGGGAAGAATAATTCATTAGTAATATTTCATTTACCCCTGAATTAATTAGTGATTTTAAAAATTTTAATGATGGCGGAACATCAATTAAAATAACCATATCACACGATTTGGGCAAATTATCTCTTGAAAAAGTTTTTTCGTTGGCTACCGTATATTTGGCAAAATAGTCTAAAATTTCTTTTTGCTCTGTATAAATATAAACAGATTTTTTTGTATGTTCTAAAAAGTCAACTATCTTGTCATATCCGCCCTTTTGATTTCTGCAATCAATAATTTTAACTTTATAATTTTTTACCTCTTTTGGTGCATTCGGAAGAATAAAATCTTTTACCAAAAGTTGAACGGATACTCTTCCGTTAAATTCGTTAATTTCAGGAGAAAATGCAATTTTTACGGAATCGGATTTTTGTGCAGAAAATTCTGTCGTATTCCACTTTACACATTCCAAAATCTTTCCTTTATTATCGCTACAGAAAAATTTTAAATGATTTTGAAGTTTTCCCATAAATTTATAATCGCAAACACTTAAATTTTCTATCGCAAATAGCGGTGATGGGTTTTCCGCTCCGAAAGGCTCTAATTTCTCAATAACTTTAACAAAATCTTCGGAAATATCTTCTGCTGAAAGTTTTAAATCAATATTCAAAATATCTGGCAAAATTTCACCGTTTGTCTGCCTTTGAACACTTCCATCTATTGCCTTTCTGACTTCTTCAAATTTGATTTTTTCTCCGTCAAAGGAAAAACCTCCTGCAAATTCGTGTCCGCCTCCGCCTAAAAATAAATTCTTATTCTCTTCAATGATTTTATAAATATTAATTCCTTCTAAACCTCGGCAAGAACAACGATAAATATTATCATCTTTTCGCATTACAAATGCCGGCTTTGTGTATGATTCAACCAGTTTTGATGCCGTTAAGCCTATAATTCCGACTTGCGTTTCTTCATCACAAATTACAATAGAATGCTTATATAATTCAGGAGAAGATTGAACAATTTTTTCCGCACGTTTAAAAGCTTCTTCGCAAAGTATTTGCCGTTTTTCATTAACCTCATTCAATTTGTTTGTAATTAAATCAATTTCATACTCGTCATTTGAAATTAATAACTTCAAAGCCGTTTCTGCGCCGTGGTGTTCTAATCTGCCTACCGCATTAAGTCTTGGAACTGCAGTAAAAGCAACCGTTTGACTTGTGATTTTGGAAAAATCTTTTATTCCTGCATTCTCAAAAAGTCTTGTAATACCTAAATTAACTTTATTTTGAATTAACTTTAACCCTGAATAAACTATTCTCCTGTTCTCTAACAAAAGCGGCACTATATCTCCAATTGTTCCCATTGCTGCAATCGGTAATATTTCTTCAAAAAATTCACCGCTCCCATATTCCTGCAAAATTGCCGCCGACATCTTCAACGCTATTCCGGCTCCTGAAAGATAGCAAAGACTTTCTATTTCCGTTGAAGATAATTTTTCGTCCAAAACTCCCTGCGCCTTTGGATTAATAATCGCAAATGCTTTCGGCAACTCTTCGGGCGCCTCGTGATGGTCGGAAATTATTACGTCTGTCTTAAATGTTTGTGCAAGATTAACCTCTGCACTGTTTGAAATACCACAATCAACCGTGATGATTAATTTTGCCTTCTGCTTAGAAATTAACTTAATTATCGCATTATTATTCAGTCCGTGATTTTCGCCATCTCTATCCGGTAAATAATAGTCAACATTCGCTCCAATTTTTTTTAATGTCTTATATAATATTGCTGTACTGGTAACACCATCTGTGTCAAAGTCGCCGTATATTATTATCTTTTCTTGGCTTTCCACTGCTTTTGTTATTCTGGCAATAACTTTTTCGGCATCATTAAAAACCTTAAATGGCAAATATGGATATTTTTCCGGATTTAGAAATATTTCAGCTTTTTCGTCAGAATTAATATTGCGAGAAAGTAGTAATTTTGCAAGTAGCGGACTTTCTTTTTCTATGGAAAGATTTCCGCTTATCTGACGATATTTCCAAGATTTCATAACTTCTTATAATCTCCTTCTTGGTAGTCGTCATCTTCTTCTTCATCATTGTCTTCGTCAAAATCAATATCGTCATCTTCGTTAAGTTCAGGAACTTCTTTGATTTTATCGACAACCATTTTCGCCATTTCTTTAGCAACAAAACTTTGAACTTCTTCATCTGACTCTTCAAGCAATGCTATTGCCGTATGCAAAGTCTTATCAATATCATACCAACGACTGTGCCCTTTGCTTACCAATCCGTCATCTACTGCATCTATCAGGTCTTCAACACTTGAATATTCACTGTATGCAAGATTGTGTTCTATGATAATTTTAATAATATTCAACGCAACTTTTATCTGCGTTTTATCGTCAGAAAATTCCAATGTCCGCATTGAACGGGACAAGACAGGGTCTTTGTCATACCATCGTCTGACATTTTCGCTGTATTCTTCACGCATCTTTCATACTCCTTTTCATTAACCCTGTTTATACGTTATTCCGTATCCTGCTTTAGGATATTTCCAACCTAAAGTCTGTTTGTCACAGACAATTCTGCATGCTCCGCATTCAAGACAATTTTCAAACTTTACAAGCATTCTGTTATCCCAATCAGTCCATTCATATACTCCCGCAGGACAAACATACTGACAACTTTTGTTCTCGCACGTTCTGCAACTCTCCGTATTCGGCATTAAATGCGATGTTATATCCGGAGAACTCTTTACTGTTTGTAATTTTTCGTCTGCGCTTTTGTATTCCATTTATCTTAATACTCCGATACCGAGCTTTACAAAATTTATTACGTCTTTTATTAATCCTTTTATGTTCCTTTTTTGGATTAAATTCTTTATAAAACGTTTGTACAATGAACTTTTTGGAATATATCCGGACTCTGTAAACATTTCAAAAAATTCATTGATTTTTTGAGGATAAAACCATAAAAATGAATATGCATTATCGTGAACTATTTTTACGGTATCTTTATATGTTTTCATATCTTTATAAAAAGACGTTTCCTTAAATTTCCTTTCGTAATCAGCAAGCATTTTTTCGGAAAAATCATTCTTATTTATTGCTTCAATTGCTGTTTGCGCCGCTAACATTCCGCTCATCATTGCTATGTTTGTTCCTTCCCAATGAACATTATTAACAAGCATTGCCGCATCTCCAACAACCATTACTCCGTTTCCGTATAACTTTGGTATTGCGTTAAAACCGCCTTCCGGAATAAGATGTGCTGAATATTCCAAAAGTTCTCCGCCCTTAATTAAAGGTGCAATAGATGGATGTTCCTTTAACTGATTTAGCAATTCGTTAGGGGTAAGCTTCCTTTTCTTTAATTCGTCTAAATTAACACCAAGTCCGATTGATACGGATTTTTTATTTGTATAAATAAATCCTAATCCTGTAATTCCCTTCATCGGAGCACCAATTATTTCCGTCACGCAGCCACTTTCGTCCGTTAGATTAAATCTGTCTTCAATAACTTCTTTTGGCAATGCGATAACTTCTTTAACTCCGATTGCTACTTCGTTATCTTGTAGATTTTTTCTCAACCCGATTTGTTTTGCAAGCAAAGAATTGACTCCGTCCGCCAAAATTACTATATCTGCAAAAAATTCTTCTTCATCTGTTTTAATTCCGATAACCTTGCCATCTTTGACAATTAATTCTCGGACAACCGTCATGGGTGAATAATACGCACCCAATTCAACAGCCCGTTCAATGCACCATTTATCCCATTTTGCACGAATTACCGTATAACTCGTTTGTGATTTTTCTTTGTTATAAGAAATCGTAACTGCTGTTTCATCATCTGTAATCATGTACTTATGGGTTTTATTAATTCTTTCAATTGGGGCTTCTTCCCGAAAAGTTGGATATAAATCTTTTGTCGGATATTCATAAATTGCTCCGCCAAACATATTCTTTGCTCCGGCATAAGAACCTCTTTCAACGATAACAACCTGCTTCCCTGCTCGTGCTAGCGTTATTCCTGCCGCAACACCTGCGACACCGCCTCCTACAATTATTACGTCTGTTTTGTTTTCCGACATGTTCTATCCCTGTTTAAAATATTTCTCATTATACATTTTTTTTCAATATTCGGCAATGTTGTAAAGTTTAACTTTTTTAAAAATTTTGCCGTTATAAAACTTATACTTCATAATTTAATTATCATGTTAATTAAAAAATTATTTTTTCTATTGATAGTATTTTTCATATGTCCTAAAGTAAATGCTTTGGATATAATTTTTCCGCAAACGGAAAATCACAAAACTTGGTCTAAAACAACTTACATTATGGGAAATGTTAAAAAAGGTGCGGAATTAAAAATTAACGGAGAAAAAGTTAATGTTTGGAAAAATGGTGCTTATTGCCATGTTTTGATGCTTGAGGACGGAGAAAATGAATACATCTTGACGGAAACTTTCTCCGATGAAAATGATAATGTCATTACAAATGAAAAAAACTTAAAAATAAAGAAAATGCCTTGCTCTGTAAAAGCAACTCCAAAACAGACTTCTCCAAATGTTCCCAAAAAATTTTCTAAGCCTCAACAACCAATTTACGAAAAATATGAAAAAAGTAAATTTGCATACATTTTAACCGATGGTGCTCCTACTCGTTCATTTCCGTCGGTAAACGGGGAAAGAATTTCCCATCTTCCTCAAAAAACTGTAGTTTTTATAGAAGGTGAGTATAAAAATTGGTACAAAATTCAAACAAATGATGAACCTCTTTGGGTATATAAAAATAATGTAAAAGTTTTATATCCGTTAGATAACGAGTTGTTAATTTCAATTCGACGTGCAGATGTTTTTCAGGACGAAGATTTTTCATATTTGCAATTAACTTTTGACATACCCGTTCCATATAAACTTACAGAAGACGGAAATACAATAAATTTAACTGTTTGGGGCATTTATGATATTGAAGAACTTGATAAGGTTTTAAATAGACAAAAAAATAATATTTGGAAAATTAAAAGTTACGAAAAAAATATTTTGACACTTGAAACAACTTGTAAAGACGGTATTTGGGGCTATGATGCAACATATGAAAACTATACTCTCGTATTAAAAAAGAGAAAATACCCCATTTTATATCCGAATAATCCGTTAAAGGGTATGACAATTGCAATTGACGCAGGTCATGGCGGTCGGGAAGTCGGTACCGTAGGTCCAACAAAAATACCTGAAAAAACAGTAAACCTTGCCATCTCTCAGCAATTACAAAACGAACTGGAAAAACGAGGGGCAAATGTAATAATGACGAGAACTACAGATGAAGATGTAGAAATATATTCACGACCTAAAATTGCAAATGATAATAATGCTTCTATTTGTATTAGTATTCACGCAAATTCAATGGTTGACGGAAATCCGTTAGAAAAACATGGTGTCAGTGTTTTTTGGTACAATGACCACGCAAAAGACCTTGCTAATACGATAAAAAACAAAATGATTGAAGATTTAAAACTTAAAGATGACGGAACAAGATATGCAAGTTTTGTGCTAACTCGTCCGACAATGCCTATTTCTGTTTTGGTTGAAGTCGGGTATATGCCTAATCCTGATGAATATTTAAAATTGATTAATCCTAAATTCCAGCGACAAGCCGCAAAAGCAATTGCAAACGGTCTTGAAGATTATCTTAAATCTGCAACAAAATCAATCAATATTGAAGAAAATAAAGTCTTTTTACCTATTTTAAACAGAGGGCAAAAAAGACTCTACGAATAATTTGTAACTAAAATTTATTTTATTTTTTCAACGTAATAAAATTCTCCGAATGCATCATTCTCGTTGAATAATATTTTCGTGTTTTCTTCTATCCATTTATTTACAGAACCAAACTCTCCTTCATCTCCGGAATATTTATAATTATAAAAATAAATCTTTGTTCCTACTGCTAAATCATCAAGGTGTATTTTATCCGAAACTTCTTGAATATTAGATCCGTAACCAATAAAATTTAAGGGTTCTTTATATGACTGGTAAATAACATTTTTACCAAAATATTTATTGTCTTTATCATAAATATCAAAAATTCCTTCTCCTTGACAATCCACAAAAACAACATCAGTCGGTTTAACAGTCACATTCTCGAGTTTTTTAACATATTCTTTGGCATTTGAAGTATAAAAGTAATAATGTTTATCAGGGCAAGGAGTAGTGAACTCAATTTTATTTTGGTAAATATTGTGAAAAGAAAGTATTGCAAAAATAAAAATCAAAATTTCTACACAAATATTTGCAACATTGTTTTTTGTTTTCAAAAAATCAAAAGATTTTAGAGAAATAATATACATAAATGGAACAAGCCACAAAATTACTCTTGATATCGTAAATGGATACAAATGACAGTAACCGAAAAGAATATTTAATAAAATCGGAAATACCATAAAATATATTAAAAAACGATTTTTAAGAATACAAAACAGTAATCCGACAAAAAACATTACAGTTAAAAGATGATAATCGGTGGAAAAAATATAAAGAAAGAGATCTTTTACGGTTTGCAAAGATTTAAATGTATCACAACCTTCTGCCCACATAGGTAAATCTAACATGTTGCCTTGTAAAGTTTTAAATACCATTAAAAAGAACAGTGCAACAGATAGTGTTATGTACGGCAAAGACATACACAATAATCGTTTATACTGTTTTTCTTTTAAATAAAGAAATAAATAATAAAAACAAATTGGGACAACAACAAACTCTGCAGGCAAACTTATGAAACCTGTCAAACCAAGACAGATACCAAACAATAGAGCCTTTTTATTCGTGTCAATTTTATTTTTAAAAACTAAAAAAGAATAAAAAATTAACAATGAAAAGAATACATCAGAAGAATATTGTTTAAATTCTTGACTATAATAACTCAAATTATAATCATAAATCATTAAAGAGAATAATATTAAAGAAAGTGATTTGAATTTAAAGACTTTATTCCCTGCAAAGAACGACAATATACAGGCAGCCACACCGCTTATGTACGGAAAAAACCGTAAAGCTGTTTCATTCACCCCAAAAATCATATAAATAATTTTTGCAAAACATAAAAACAATGGAGGACAACATTGTGCTTGATCAAGAGGTAAAAATAATTGGAAAAAGTTTCTGGTTTGAATGTTGTAAATCAATGCACCTTCATCGCCAAAAAACCCCGGTTCATTAATCCAAACCGAAGAACGATAGATAAATAAACAAACGGTGAGAAAAATTGTACTTGTATAAAAAATAAATTTCCCAATTTTTACTAATTTTTCAACCATTTTTACCTCTTAAACAAAACATAAATTCCGGTAGGTTCTTCTATATTTTGTATTATCTCACAATTTTTTTTAATATATTTGTATATTAAAACATATTCATCTCCGACGTAAGGATATTCTGCAATATATATATGAATACGCTTTCCTTTGGGAACGTCATTAATAAAAGGTTCAAACCCCCTGACTTCTTCAATGTTATTGAAAAAATCAATTATTCCTTTTTTATCGTAAATTCTAAGAGAGGCATCTCTTCCTTGAGAATATATCCAATCACCCTGCTTGTACTCTTTTTCCAAATGTTTATAAAATTCTCTTGCAGAAGACATACGAAAATAATTTTTGTTATTCAAAACTTCTTTTAAATATTGATAATTACATGTATGCCATAACCAAGCCGATGATACTAATAACAAAACAGAAACAATGCCCAAAAATTTCTTTATTCTGAACATGTCAACAAAATCAAATGCCTTGAATAAAAATATTAATAATATTGAAAATAAAAACAAAGTTTGTCGTTCAAGGCAGGGGTATTTTTCTGCAAAAGCAAGCAAAAGTATTACAATGCAAGGAGATATAAGATAAATAGTTTTTATTTTATATTTAATAAACATAAAATAAAAACCTATAGTTAAAATCAACAATAAAAATAACAATTGAAAATCAGATGAAGATATTGATAAATGATAAAAAATCAGGTTTCGCAAATCTTCTAAATTATGAGGATAAAAATAACCGTTTCCGATTTCTTTCCACGCAGATTGCAAATAGTCCATATTTGTTCTTCTAATAATGACTTCGTAATAATAAAATGCGGTCATAATTCCGAAAGGCAAAGAAAGAAGTGAAAATTTTAATATTTTTTCTTTTGAAAATTTAAAGAGAATTTTTATGAATAAAACACTTAAAATACCTGTTATGAAGAAAATTGCACTGTATGCACTCCAAGATGTAATTCCCAAGACAAATCCCCACAAAGCAGCCTGTTTGTATGACATTTTGTCAAAAGATAAATAAAAAATAGCAATTGAAATTAATATTGTAACCAAAAAATCCGAAGAATAAAATTTATAATATTGTGTATAAAAAAGCAGATTTTCGTTTATGGCAACCAAAAATAACGGAAGTAAAAATAAAAAAGGTGTTTTGAAAATTTTTTTTGATAAAAATGCAAAAGCAGGTAATGAAGCAATCGAAGCTAAAAAAGGAATAATTCGAAAAGCAACTTCATTAAGTCCAAAAATAGCATAAATAGGTTTTGTTAAAGCAAAAAATAGAGGAGGGGAATATTCTGCCTCAAGTCCACGCCAAATCGGATATTTTCCCGTAATAATGCCCATTGCATTTCTGATTAAAGCATCTTCATCAACCCAAAAAGATAAGTCTGTCAGCCAAACTTTATATCTTAAAAAAATTCCCCCAAAAATTACAACTGCTGCAAAAATAAATTCAAAAATTTTAACGAAATTCAATTTTCTTTCTTTCATAAAAAAATTTTATTATGAATATCGACAAAAATCAAACAATCGGATATTAAAAAAGACTATTTTTTTAATATAATAAAAAGGAGAAAAAGAGGATAAATAAATGATTAGATACATTAAAAATATAATACAAGAGCTGAAAACCTTTGCTATTAAAGGAAATGTTATAGATATGGCAGTTGGTATAATTATTGGAGCTGCGTTTGGTAAAATTGTGGATTCAATGGTAAAAGATATTATTATGCCACCACTCGGCTGGTTTATGGGTAAAGTGGATTTTACAAATTTATATTTAACCTTGCCAAACAATAACGGAGAAATTATCAAATATCCTTCGTTGGAAGCAGCACAAACAGCCGGCGCTGTAACGATAAACTACGGTGTATTCATAAATTCATTAATCAGTTTTATTATCGTTGTTATTGCAGTCTTTGTTTTGATAAAAGCAATCAATAAATTAAAATCTGTTGCTGTGAAAGAATGTGAAAAACAAGAAGCTATAAATACAAAAACTTGCCCAAAATGTTTTTCAACAATCAATATCAACGCAACAAAGTGTCCTTGTTGTACTGCTGATATTGATTAAAAATTTATATACTAAGAAAAAATTTTTTTAAAGAGTTTTTTAACACCTGAAGAAAAAGATTTGTCTTCTGATTTACCGTCAATCAGAGTAATATTGTCTGAAGGTGCGGAAATGTAATGTTCCCTTTTTCCGGGCGTTAAATCCGTTAATGTCACTTGTTTTGCGTTTTCAAAGAATTTTTCTTTCGGATAAGCAATTTCAACGGAAGAATCCCAAGGATTTACTACATAAACATTTTCTTCATCAACTCCTGTAATGCTATATGCATGAGCAGTTGTAATTGAACCGATACTTGAATCTTTTTCGTTAAAAGTACAATTCATAATGTATTTATTTGTACTTTGAGAATAAGTTTCTATCATATCCTTAGTTGCGTCAATGTTGTTGTAAACAAACTCGGACTTCAAACCTGTTAAATAATAAATAGCTTCGTCAATTTGACCGCCTTTGAGAGGATCTTCGACAGTAGCATCTTTACCTGCTGTTTTGCTTAAATCCCGACCATTTTTTTCATAATCACCGGATGCAATTAATTCCCGTCTGTAATCTCCTATTGCCATTTCAATAAGATTCATATCCGTATCGCCTTTGGAATAACTTTTTCCTGGATCGGAATACTCATTATCAATAATTTCTTTAGGAGAGTATGTATATGTCTTATTTACACCCTTAAGAGTGACCGTAACACTTCCGTCATCATTTTGCTTGATTGCTTCGCTAATCATTGCTCGACCGTATGCAGAAGTTCTTAATGAATTTGTTCCTGCTAAAACCCAACAATCACCGATTGAAGCCTGTGCAGTATCCTCAATTTTTCCGTTAATGTCATAATTATATTCTTTTTCGCTTGAAACAATCTTATTATTTTCATCATAAAGATTTGTTGATGTTGTTAAATAAGTTTTTGTTTGAACGGTCTTTGAACCATCATCATTATAAACGGTTGTCGTTTCCGTATTTTGAGTTTTGTCGGGAGAATTGTACACAGAACTTGTAATACGTCCTTCTTCATCAAATTCTTTAGTTGATGTCGATTTTGAGGAATAATAATAGGAAACTCCTGTTTTAGTACCGTCTTCATTTGCAGTTTCAACATATTTTGATGAAAGGTTTCCCTTATCGTAATTAATTCTTGTGACATCTCCATTTTCATATTGGAATTCTTTAACAAGACCTTTATCAACGAAAGAACTGTTTACAGACTCCATTGCATTTTGATATAAAATTTCTAAATCATCTGTTGAAAAAGTTTCATCATCTTTATTTGCAAATTCTTTTGTATCAAGTGCAGCGACATCTTGAATTTCTTCTTCGGAAACAACGCCGTCATTATTCGCATCTAAGGCTTCAAAAATATTATCCAATCCATATTTTTGAACATTCATCATAGTTGTAGACGGCATTCCTTTTATGCTTTTAACGTGATTGGAATAATTTTCAAGAACTTCTTCTTTAGAACCTGTAAAAATACTTTTGCTCAAAGATGTTCCATTTGTTTTTAGGCTGGAATTAACACCTGTTTCAAGACCTGAAACAGAATTTCTGTACTCCTCACCGTTTTTGCCTTGAAGAGTAAACCATTCTTTTGAGTATTTTCTTATTCCGTCCATGTAAAATATACTTTCACTACACTACACATGCATTATCGACAAAAAAATAAAAAACTTTAATAAAAAAATTTTTTTTGTTAACAAAAGAAAACAATTTATTTAAGATTGAAATTGATTATCGTACAAAAGGGGGGGTTGAAAGAAGATTTTAGTATGTTATAATGTAGGTATGTTAAGTATAATGCTTTCAAATATTAATTCTTTTTCATCTGACACATGACGTGGCAGTCGGCATTGAGCATTTATTTTTTGGAATAAAGTAGAACAAGAATAAGAAAGCAGGTTTTTGCATGAAAAGAAGTACAACGGCTTTTGTGGCTGCTTGGTGTGTACTCTCTGTAATATGCACTTTAGTTATGTTCCATTTAACGATGGAAACGAACACAAAATTGACACAATTAATATTAGCAAATTCATTATTTTTGGTAGCAATCGGTGTATTTTTCATAGTATAT
>CAZKAS010000010.1:0-44666 GCA_964550875.1 uncultured Muribaculaceae bacterium
ATTTCGGAAAGAAAAGAAGTTGATGTAAAAGATCCGTTTGCTCACGAAAAATTGTCACCGATTTTGGCAATGTATAAGGCACAAGATTATGAACATGCAGTAGAAATGGCACATGATTTGGTTATCTTGGGCGGAGCAGGTCACTCTGCAGCATTATATACGGATACAAGAACGCAAGACAGAGTAGATTATTTTGCAAAGAAACTTCCGACATGCCGTTTATTAATCAACTCTCCATCATCACAAGGCGGTATCGGAGATTTATTCAACTTCAAATTAGAACCGTCACTCACACTTGGTTGCGGTTCATGGGGCGGCAACGCAGTCAGCGGAAACGTTGGAGTTGAAAACTTATTAAATTACAAAACCGTAGCCGAAAGGAGAGAAAATATGTTATGGTTCAAGGTTCCACCGAAAGTATATTTCAAGCGTGGTGCGGTTGATTTAGCACTCAGAGAACTTCAAGGTAAGAAGAGAGCATTTATTGTAACTGACAGATTTTTATTCAATTCAGGAGCAGTAGATAACATCACAAGAGTTTTAGATGAAATGAAAATTGATTATCAAATCTTCTTTGATGTAAAACCGGATCCGACGATTGCAACGATTAAGGAAGCAATGGCAATTGTGAAACCGTACGAACCTGATTTAATTATCGCACTTGGTGGCGGCTCACCGATGGACGCAGGTAAGATTATTTGGTTGTTATATGAACAACCTGAAACGAACTTCTCAGATATTTCAATGAGATTTATGGATATCAGAAAGAGAATTTGTCAAATTCCTGACTTAGGTAAAAAGGCAACAATGGTATGTATTCCTACGACATCAGGAACAGGTTCTGAAGTTACACCGTTCTCAATCATCACAGATGAAAAGACACATTACAAGTATGCAATTGCAGATTATGCATTGACACCGAATATGGCGATTATTGACCCGAACTTTGTTGACGGAATGCCGAAAGGTTTAACATCAGCATCAGGTATAGACGCACTTGTTCACGCAGTTGAAGCGTATGTATCTTGTATGGCAACAAACTTCACGAACTCAAACGCATTAGAAGCAATCAAATTGGTATTCAAATATTTACCAGCTTCATATCACGAAGGAGCAAGCAACCCGAAGGCAAGAGAAAAAATGCATTATGCAGCAACAATCGCAGGTATGGCATTTGCAAACGCATTTCTCGGATTGTGTCACTCAATGGCACACAAATTGGGCGCAATGTACAGCATTCCTCACGGTGTTGCAAACGCATTGTTAATCAGACAAATCATTAAGTTCAATGCAACAGATACTCCGTCAAAACAAGCAATCTTCCCGCAATACAAATATCCGTGCGCAAAAGAAAAATACGGACAAATTGCAGACGAATTAGGCTTAGGCGGAAAGAACGACGATGAAAAAGTCGAACTTCTTATCAATGCAATTGATGAATTGATGACAGACATTAACCTTCCGAAATCAATTAAGGACTTTGGAGTTGATGAAACTGAATTTATGAATAACCTTGATGTATTGGTTGAAAGAGCATTTGACGATCAATGTACGGGAGCAAACCCGGCTTATCCTTTGATGAGCGAAATCAAGGAAATATTCCTCAACGCATACAAAGGTATTGTATAAGAACAGCATACTAAACTTTAAGCGGGCTTCGTACAAAGCGGAACCCGCTTAATTTTTAGCAAAGAATAAACCAACTTTACGAAAAGACAGAAATAAAAATAAAAATTTAGAGGCAAGAATGACGACAAAAAGAACAAATGAAATAAAAATTTGTATGGGGAGTGCTTGTTTTGCAAGAGGGAACGACAAGAATGCGGAAATCATAGAGAAATACATTAGAGAAAACGATTTAGATGCGATAGTTGAACTATACGGAGCGAGATGTCAAAACATTTGTGAAAGCGGTCCCAATTTTTATATAAACGAAGAGCGAACAAATGATTTTAATAAAGTTATAAATTTTTTAGAAAGTTTAAAGAATGAATAATGAACTATATCCGGTTTATACGTTGATAAATGAGTGTCACGACTGTTACAAATGTGTCAGAGAATGTCCTGTTAAGGCGATTAGAATAAAGAACGGAAATGCATCGGTAATAAATAAACGTTGTATTGCTTGCGGACACTGTGTAACAGTTTGTCCGGCGAATGCTAAAAGGGTCAGGAACGATATAGAGAAAGTAAAAACGATACTTGCGAAAAGAAAGGGTGTATATGTATCACTTGCACCCAGTTGGGCGGGGCTGTATGATTTTGAGCCTACAAAAATGGTTGCGATTTTAAGGAAGTTAGGTTTTTCCGCAGTTAGTGAAACGGCACTTGGAGCGCAGGAAGTATCAATAAAAACGGCAGAATACATAAGGGAAAAGGGAAACGGATTATTTATTTCAAGTGCATGTCCGGTAATAGTTGACTATATAAGGAAATACAAACCTGAATTTTCAAAAAACATTACCCCTTTTGCATCACCTGCATTAACGCATGCAAAATTTTTGAAAGAGAGATTTGGAGAAGACATCACAATAGTTTTCATTGGACCTTGCATAGGGAAGAAAAACGAATCAGATAAACATCAAGATTTAATTGCAGCATCATTAACGTTTGAAGAATTAAATCATTGGATAAAAGAGGAATTTATAAAACCTTCCGAGATTGTTGTAACGGAAGAGGACAAATTTATTCCCGAAAAATCTTTTGAAGGCGCATTGTATCCGATAGAAGGAGGAATGAATGAAACCATCAAATTGACGGGAATAGATAAAGATACCATATTAATCAGCGTAAGCGGCATAAAATCTTTTGATAATGCACTTGCAGGGTTAAGAGAAGAAGAGATAAACAAGAAAATATTTTTAGAAGCATTGTCTTGTGAATCAGGCTGTATAAACGGACCTTGTAAAGCATCGAAGAAATCCGGAATTGCAGTAAATTCTGAAATTTTATCAAAAGTACAATACAGAGAAGAAATACCTACAGTTGCAGCAACTGTAGCAGATACGAAATTCGAGTCGGAAGCCGTTGAAAGGCAAAATTATACACCTGACGAAATAGCGGAAGCAATGAAAAAAATCGGAAAGGTAAAAGAAGAGGACGAATTAAACTGTGGAGGTTGCGGATATGCGACGTGCAGAGATTTAGCGAAAGCACTGCTTTCAGGAGATGCAGAACCGTCAATGTGTGTTTCATATATGAGAAAATCAGCGATGAAAAAGTCAGAAGCGATGCTTAGATGTATGCCGGCAGCGATAGTAATGGTTGATAAAAATTTAGAGATAATAGAATCAAACGAAATGTTTTTGCGAATGTTTTGTGAAGAATTAAGTGAAGTTTTTGAAGATGAAGAAGAAGGATTAAAAGGAGCGGCGATAGATAGGATTGTACCTTTTGCCGACATTTTTAAGAAGATGCTTAAAACGGGAGTTGACGTACATAAGGAGCATTATCCCTGTAAGAACAAATTATATGACATCAATGCATTTGTAATCGAAGAGAACGAAATAGTAGGAGCAGTGATTACAGATGTGACGAAGAATGAAACAGACAGAGAAAAAATTGCAAGAAAAGCAAGAGAAGTTATAACAAAAAATATAGCAACAGTTCAAGAGATAGCTTGTCTTTTGGGCGAACACATGGTGGAAACGGAAAAACTTTTAAGTTCAATTGCAGAAGATTATTCTACTGATGATGGGGAAAAATAATGTTCATTGATATTGATTTTTATCAAGAGAAAAAATATAACCAAAACGCATTCGGAGATTTCTTCACATCAAAAAGATATCCTGAGGGTCGAGTAATAGCAGTCCTTTCAGACGGATTAGGAAGCGGAGTAAAAGCAAATATTTTAGCTTCAATGACAGGAACAATGTTGTTAAAATTTATAGAAGCGGAAACGGATATAAGAAAGGCATGTGAAATTGTTCTTAACTCCTTACCAGTGTGTCAGGTCAGAAAAATCAGTTATTCGACATTTTCGGCAATGGATTGTGACGATGAAGGAAATGTGAGAATTGTAGAGGAAGGTAATCCGCAATTTTTATGGATTCATAACGAAGAAATTATGGAACCTGATTATGAGGAAATAACTTCCAAAACTTTTCCCAACCGACATATGCATATATACAAATTGAAACTTGAAGAAGGTGACAGACTTGTATTTTGTTCAGATGGAGTGACACAAGCGGCATTAGGGACAAAAAACCTTAAATTAGGATTAAGACGAGAGGGTTTAATAAAAATAGTAACAGAGAAATTAAAGAATGAACCGTTAATTTCAAGTCGTAATTTAAGCAAAACAGTAGTAAGACAAGCCATTTTGACAGAACCTGACAGAAAGGCAAAAGATGATATTTCATGTGCTTGCGTGTATTTCAGAACGCCAAGAAATTCGTTGATTTTCACAGGACCGCCGTTTTATCAGGACAAAGACAATTATTATGCAAATTTGTTTAAAGATTTTAAAGGGAAAAAAGCCATATGCGGAGGAACAACGGCTTCACTTATATCCAGAGAATTAAACATTCCTATAAAAGTAGATTTATCATTGAATGTAGGTAAATTACCGGCAATCTCATACATGGACGGTGTTGACTTGGTAACAGAGGGAATTTTAACATTAACGAAAACTCTTGATGACTTGGAGAAAGGGAAAATAGAAGAAGATGCAGCAGGAAAATTAATTGATTTTATGTTAAACTCAGATTGTATTCAATTTATGGTTGGTGCAAAAATCAATCAAGCGCACTACGATCCAAAAATGCCGATTGAAATAGAAGTCAGAAAGAACATTATAAAAAAGATAAAAGATGTTCTGGAGAACAAATATTTAAAGAAGGTTACAGTAAAATTTATGTGAGGAAAAATGAATAAAGTTGATGTAAAGATATGTATGGGAACAACATGCTTTGTAATGGGGTCTTCTAATTTACAAGGATTAACAGAGTTAGTACCGAGAAAATTCAAGGATAAAGCAGAGGTAACGGGAGTAACTTGTCTTGGAATGTGTTCATCGGCAACAAGCGGAGAATATTCAAAGGCACCATACGTAAAGGTAAATGAAGTTATAGTACAAGAAGCGACAATAGAAAAAGTAGTAGCAGAAATCGAAAGACAGATAAATGAGCAGTAATTCAATTCATATAAAAAAGGAAATACTAATAAGGATAGTAAAAGCATTTTTTTCAGAAAATTTTGAGAAAAAGGCGAGATTAATACCGTATGATATGCGCCCGAAAGGAGCGGAAGTTCCGTTCAGATGTTGTATATATAAGGAAAGAGCAATTTTAAAAGACAGAGTCATTGCAGGTTTAGGCTATGCAATCGAAGATGATGACGAAACAGTATCACTTTCGGAATATGCAGAGAAATCATTAGCGAGAAAAGAACCTGAGCAAAATCCGTTAACGGTACTTGGAGCGGCTTGTAAGGCGTGTGTTCCCAAACGCATTCACGTAACAGATTTGTGTCAAGGCTGCGTAGCAAGACCTTGCGTATCGACATGTAAATTTGGAGCGATAAAAATTGTAAACGGACGTTCAGTTATTGATTCAACAAAATGTAAAGCATGTAAGATGTGTATTAATGCATGTCCATACAATGCAATTGTAAAAGTAGCAGTTCCTTGTGAAGACAATTGCCCCGTAAATGCAATCGAAAAGAACGAAGACGGAACAGCAAAAATTGATTTTGAAAAATGTATATCTTGCGGAAGATGCGTTGCAAAATGTCCGTTTGGAGCAGTTCATGAAAAAAGTCAACTAATTGATGTTTTAAAATTGTTAAAGAACGAAGAAGAAACAGTATTAATGTTCGCACCGGCAGTAACGGGACAATTTCCGGGAACAATCGGACAGTTAAAATCGGCAATAAAGAAAATCGGATTTTCATATGTATATGAAGTTGCGCAAGGAGCAGATGTTACAACGAAAAACGAAGCAAAAGAATTGGAAGAAAGATTGTCAGAAGGACAAGAGTTTATGACGACTTCTTGCTGTGCTGGATATAACCAATTTACGAAAAAGCATTTGCCCGAAATTGAACCGTTTAAATCAGATACAAAGACTCCAATGTACTACACTGCGGAAATTGCAAAAAAGGAACACCCAAATGCAAAAATAATCTTTGTAAGTCCTTGCGTTGCGAAGAAGCAAGAAGCATTTGAGAATGAAAATGTTGATTTTGTATTGAATACGGCAGAATTAGGAGCATTATTTGTCGGATTAAATATTGAAATTGCAAACTGTGAAGAAGAAACGGCAGAAGAACAACCGTCAAAGCAAGGAAGGAATTTCCCTGTTACGGGAGGTGTTGCAGAAGCGGTAAAATTCTGCGCAAAATGCGAAACTCGTCCTGTGGTAATAAACGGATTAAATAAGGACTCAATTCGTCAACTCAAAAAATATGCGCAAACAGGCAAATGCGAAGATGGAAATATCGTGGAAGTTATGTGTTGCGAAAGCGGTTGTATCGGAGGAAATGCAACAATAACCGATGAAAGAACGGCAAAGAAACTTCTAAAAACACATTTGGATAATAGTAACGATATAGAAAATCAATAACAATAAGCACGAAACTCGAAAAAGCATAAGATATTCATTTTATGGGTATTTTGTGCTTTTTTTTGAGGAAAACGCAAAAAATAACAGGTAAAATTTTAAATTTTTTGTGCAAAAATTTTATGTTTGTATTATGATTAAGTGTGAAACATACACATTTGATTTAAGGAGAAATGTAATGGAAACTTACGGAATAGAAAAGTTAGGTGTAATAGGGCCTAAAGCCGTATATCGCAATTTAACACCTGCTCAATTAACAGAAGCAGCATTGCGAAGAGGAGAAGGTTCATTAAGCAATAAAGGAGCATTGGTAGTAACGACAGGAAAATACACCGGACGTTCACCAAAGGATAAATTTATTGTTGATACAGACGGAGTACACAACGAAATTGCATGGGGAAAAGTTAACAGACCTATTTCAAGAGAGCAATTTAATTCAATCAAAGGAAAAATCGCAGCATATTTAGAAGGAAGAGAAGTATTTATATTTGACGGATATGCAGGCGCAGACAAAAAATATACACAAAAATTCAGAGTAATAAATGAATTAGCAAGCCAAAATTTATTTATTCACCAATTGTTAATTCGTCCGACAGCGGAAGAATTAAATGCGTACGGAGAACCTGATTACACAATTCTTTGCGCACCGGGCTTTAAATGTGATCCGGAAGTTGATGGAGTAAATTCAGAAGCTTGCATAGCAATTGATTATGAAGCGCATATGATTATCATTTGCGGTTCTCAATATTCAGGAGAAATCAAGAAGTCGGTATTTGCAACAATGAACTATGTAATGACAAAGAAGAATGTACTTCCTATGCATTGTTCAGCAAATATGGATCCGGCAACAGGAGAAACGGCAGTATTTTTCGGACTTTCAGGAACAGGAAAAACCACACTTTCGGCAGATCCTGCAAGAAAGTTAATCGGAGATGATGAACACGGTTGGTCACCTGATGGAGTATTCAATTTTGAAGGTGGTTGTTACGCAAAATGTATTCACCTTTCAGAAGAAAATGAACCTGATATTTATAATGCGATTAAATTTGGTTCACTTGTAGAAAACGTAATTATGAATCCTGAAACGAGAGAATTTGATTTTGAAGATGGTTCATTAACGGAAAACACACGTGTAGGCTACCCGATAGAATACATTAATAATGCACAAGTTCCGTCAAAAGGCGGTATTCCGAAAGTTGTTATTTTCTTAACGGCAGATGCTTTTGGTGTATTACCTCCAATTTCCAGATTGGACAAAAATGCAGCAATGTACCATTTTGTAACAGGATTTACATCAAAACTTGCAGGAACGGAAAGAGGAGTAACAGAGCCACAACCGACATTCTCAACATTGTTTGGAGAACCGTTTATGCCAATGGACGCTTCAGTTTATGCGGAAATGCTCGGAGAAAAACTCGAAAAATACGGAACAAAGGTTTACCTTGTTAATACAGGTTGGGCAGGCGGAAGTGCATCTTCAGGCGCAAAACGTATGAAATTAGGATACACAAGAGCAATGGTAACTGCAGCATTGAACGGAGATTTTGATAATATAGAATTCAAACATCACGATGTATTCAAGGTTGATTATCCGGTACATTGTCCCGGAGTTCCTGATGAAAAACTTGATGCAAGAGGAATGTGGGAAGACAAGTCAGCATACGACGAACAAGCAAATAAATTGGCTCAAATGTTCGCAGACAATTTTGCGGCAAAATATCCCAATATGCCATCAGAAATTGTTAATGCAGGACCAAAATCAAAAAATTAATTGCAATAAACTTTTAAAAATTGCATTAGAACAGATAAGGAACGTCTTGATTTTCAAGGCGTTTTTTATTGCGGAAGGGGAAAAAACATGTTAAAATAAAAGTAGAGATTTGAAAAATCAAAAAGAGGAGAGAAGATTTTGGGCAACGTTCGCATTAACAAGAATGATGCAGAAGTCGATATGTTTAAAAAATGGCTCAAGTACAGTTCCGCATTTATCAGCGTAAAAGATAATACGGGGAAATATATAGCAATGTCAAATTCATATGCGAAATTTTTGGGATACAAGCATTGTGAAGATGTATTGGGCAAATATACAGCAGACATATTTCCGTTAAAATATGCAGCTGCTTGTCAAAAACAAGACAAGTTAGTTATAAATACCGCAAGAACATTGACATTTAAAAACAAATTTTATCACCCACAAAAAGGACTTTTGTATTTGGAAGGAGTAAAGACACCAATTCTTGATGAAACGAGAAGTGTTATAGCCGTAGAAACAGTAATTACTGATGTTACGGAGAAATATGAACTTTTTCACAAAATACAAAGGGAACAAACTAAATTTAAGAAATTTTTCAATGATATACCAATCGCAGTGTGGATAAAAGATTCAAAGAGCAGATTTGTAAATGTAAATAAAGAATTTTGCGAAATATTCAAAGTAAAGCGAGAGGAAGTAATAGGATCCAAATATGTAATACACGAGCGACTTGTAGGAATAATAGGCGAAAAGGAATTGGCACTAATGCAAGCGCAGGATACATTTGTATTGAAAGAGAATAAGCGACACGTTTTAGAATTTTGCAGAATGCAAGACGGAAAGAAGAGTTGCATAAAGATGATAAAAATTCCCATATCCAGAAAGGGAAAAGTTATCGGATTAATAGGTTGCTGTCACTCAACAGAGGACAGAAAGCCATTGTAACAAATGCGATACATTTGTAATGCTTGAGTAATGAAGGTTTCCGCCATACAGGTTCAATGACTTGAAAAATATTGATTTTGACTGTATAATCTAAATCAGTAGAGAAAAATATGGACATTGAACTGACAATTTTAAAATTAATGGGTATAGCCCTTTTACTTTTAGCAAACGGATTTTTTGTTGCATCAGAATTTGCATTGGTAAACGTAAGACAGACAAAGATGGCACAACTGGCGAAAGACGGAAACAAAGTAGCCGGTTTAGTTTGTAGTGAAATTGAGCATCTTGATACATACATAGCAGCGGTTCAATTAGGTATAACGATTGCAAGTATTGGATTAGGTTGGGTTGGTGAGTCAACACTGGCATCAATTTTAGAACCTGTTTTTGCATTTTTACCCGGAATAGAAAAAACGATAGCGGCTCATTCCTGCGCAACAGGTATTGCATTTGCGTTAATAACCTTTATGCACGTTGTAATAGGAGAGTTAATGCCAAAATCAATTGCATTGCAATATCCGGAACGAACAGCATTATGTATTGCTAAACCTATGCTGCATATTGCAAAGGTATTCAAACCTTTTATATTTTTGCTTAATGGATTTGGAAATTATTTACTCAAATTAATTCACATTAATCCTGCCTCATCATCACATTCCGTACATACACCGGAAGAAATAGGAATGATTGTTGAAGCAAGTTATAACGAGGGCATCTTGAACGAAACAGAAAAAAATATGCTCCAAAATATCTTTGAATTTTCTGATAAAGATGCAAAACAAGTTATGAGTCCACGTCCTGATATGGTTGCTTTACCTGTAAACATAGAATTTGAAGAATTAGAGAAAACAATTCTTGATACACAATATACGAGATATCCCGTATATGAAGAAGATTTAGACCATATTATCGGTTTATTGCACGTTAAAGATTTATATGCAATGACGATAAACAAAGAAGAATTTAATCTTAGAGCAATGTTAAGGGAAGTAAAGTTTTTCCCTGAAACAGTACCGCTTGATAAACTTGTTCGAGATTTTAAGTTGAACAAGGCACAAATGGGAATAATAGTTGATGAATTTGGCGGAACAAGCGGATTGATTACACTGGAAGACATTCTTGAAGAGATAGTCGGAGAGGTGCAAGACGAGTTTGATACTGATGAAGAAGCAGATATTGTCAAAATAAATGAAGGAGAATATCTTGCAAACGGAATTATGCGTATTGACGAATTTGCAGATTACTTCAAAAAAGAAATTCCGGAAGAAGAAGATGTTGAAACGATAGCCGGAGTTATTTTAAAGAGCTTGGACAGAATGGCAGAAGTAAATGATACAGTCGAATGGAATGATTTCATATTGACAGTAACAGAACTTGATGGAACAAGAATTGTCAAAATAAAAGTGGAACAAAAGCCACAAGAGCAAGAAACAGAAGAAGAAAAAGAAGAACAGAATGCGGAAATATAGAAAATATTTTCCAACGATTATGAGATAGCGTATCAGATTACAAAAAAATAAAAAAAGTTGTTGACTGTAGATTTTGTTCTTGATATTATAAATGCGAAGGGACTTGCGTCTGTAGCTCAGCAGGTAGAGCACTCCCCTTTTAAGGGATAGGTCGCGCGTTCGAATCGCGCCAGACGCACCATTTAAGAGGTCATAAAGACCTCTTTTTTATTGTAAATATAATTATGTTTCAAACTTTTGTAAAAAAGGGGAATAAAAAACATTTATCTTGTATAATGACATTATATAGGAGAATTTTATGAAGAAGTTTTTGTATTTGTTAGTTATATTTGCGATAACGGCTGTACCTGCATTTTCAGAAACATTAAAATATCTTACAATTCCTGTTTTTGATAATAAAACAGAACTTGAAATAGCGAGAGTAATTGTACCGGAAGAATTTAACGTTGAATCAAAAACAGAATGGACGAGAAATTTTGAAAATCCTGTAACACTGGTTATAAAAGCATCTTCAAAGGAGAAAAACATAATTTTTTCATATAACTCACCTAAATCATATATTGATAATTTTGGTGTTCAAGAACAGAAAAACAACGACTTTGATACAGATTTTAAAACACTTTGCAAAAGTGCAATAACACCAATCGAATATTTAAAAGAGAGGATACAAGAAGAAAATCCGCAAGCAAGAGAAATAAAATTCGTGTCTGAAGCAAACTTACCGGAAGGTTTGCAAGAATACTTGATTGGATTAATGTATCAAAGAATTGAAGAATTAGTTTTAATTGCAAAAACAGACTTAAAATATTCAAACATTAAAATCCTAAATCCTGAAATTATTCCATACATAGCGACTTTTTCTTATGAAATTAACGAAAAGACGTATCAAGAAACGTTTTTAACGATGTTATCCTCTGTTGAGTATAAATTTACGGAAAAGAACAAAAAAACAAAAAGCAAAAAATTATGGAAGATAAATGAATTATACTCATATCAAACAGAACAAGATAGTTATGATAAGTATTTCAGAGATTTTGTAATATTTGTGGCAAATTCTATGCCTAATAACAAAGCAGTAAACGCATTAGAGCATGTTAAACAAGAAATGGATATTGAACTTAGTCCATATTTTGTGGATTATAACAAACTTTCCTCAAGGAAAAACAAACCCTCGGATTTATTTAAGAGATATTTTGAAATAGGGTTACCTGATTACTCATATACTTCCTCAATGATAAAACCGACACTTTCACAAGTCAGATGGTTAGTAAATATTTTAGAACCGCAAACAGAATTTTATTATAGAAATATCAAACAAGTATGGCAACAAAAGTATTACGTTCCTCAAAAATATGAATACGTATATTTGAACAAAATTAACGGTACATTGCTTATCTCAACAGAACCGCAAAAACAGAACAAAGAATGGATTACTCTTAAAAAGAGTATTTTAAAATAATACGTCCGATTTTGACATTCAAAAATGCTATTATAAAAAAGTGAAAAATATTTCACGAAGGTCACTATAAAACATTTAAACAGATAAATGTTTTTCTTTATTATTCATTCCCAGAGCGGTTTTACCGCTTTTTTTTTGGGGGGGGGGGATTATTTTTTGTTATCTTTAGAAAAATTTGCACGAAGTGCTAAAATGGGGGAGATTAAGAGAAAAGCACCACTCATAGATAAAACTATTCTTTCTGTTAAAACTTCTGCAAAAAATATTGCATAACAGAAAGAAAAAACTGCTAATGCTGACATAATAACCAATTCAAAGCGAGTATATTTTTTTACAAAAGTAAATTCTCCTTCCGGAGGGGGAAATTTTTTTACGGGAGAATTTGCAAAAATATTTTTAAATTTTTCTTTATATGCTTTTTCATCGGAGTTATCGAGAAATTCTTTATAAGCTTTAGCGATTGCAAATAATTGCTCATCATCTTTAATATAATAAAAAAAGTTTCCTGATTTACGAAAATAAATTTTCTCATAATCATTTGCAATTTGTATCATAAAAGCTTTATATTCAAATTCGGATTCAAAAATATTTATGACATCTTCATTCATACAATTTACAACTTTCATTACAATTATTTTATTGTTTTAAGAATATCAACGATTTGTTTGGAAGCAGTACCGTCGCCATATGGATTTATTGCTTCAGACATTTCTTTATAAGCAATTATGTCATTGAGCAGTTTATCGGCTTCTTCGACAATATTTTTTGTTTCGGTGCCGACAAGTTTAACAGTACCATAATCAACAGCTTCAGGACGTTCGGTTGTTCTTCTCAAAACGAGAACAGGTTTTCCGAGAGAAGGAGCTTCTTCTTGAACACCGCCGGAATCAGTCATAATCAAAACACTTTTTTTCATTAAGGTTGAAAAAGGAGCATAATCTTGAGGTTCGGTCAAAATAATTCTTTCTTTACCTCCTAAAAGTTCGTGAACGACATTAGTAATGTTCGGGTTAGGGTGAACAGGATAAATTACCTGAATATCCTTATTTTTTTCAACCAACTCCAGAATTGCGGCACAAATATTTTTTATCGGTTGCCCAAAATTTTCCCGTCTGTGAGCAGTAACCAAAACCATTCTCAAATCAGGATTTAAGCCCAAATTAGAAATGTCTGCTTCCTTGTTATTTACAATGTAAAGCAACGCATCAATAACCGTATTACCTGTTTTATAAGCGTGAGTCATCGGTATTTGAGCATTTTTAAGATTTTGCATTGATGTATCAGTAGGAGCAAAATGATATTCACAAAGTGCATCAACGACAACTCTGTTAATTTCTTCAGGAAAAGGATTGTATTTATCATTAGTTCTTAAACCTGCCTCAACATGCCCGACAGGAATTTTTGCATAAAAAGCGGAAAGTCCTGCCGCCATTGAAGTTGTTGTATCGCCATGTACAAGAACTATATCAGGTTGAACTTCTTCATAAACTTCTTTCATTTTCATTAAAACATCTGAAGTTATTGACCATAAGTTTTGATTTTTTTTCATAATGTTGAGGTCATAATCAGGTTTGATTTCAAATAAGTTCAAAACAGCATCTAACATTTCTCTGTGTTGAGCCGTTACACAGACAATACTTTCAAAAATTTCAGGATATTTTTCAATTTCCTTAACTAATGGTGCCATTTTTATTGCTTCGGGACGTGTTCCGAAAACAGTCATAACTTTTATTTTACTCATTATTTTGCTCCAAGATATTTTCTAAATATATTTTATCATATAAATACCTTTTATAGTTTTTTTCTAAAAATTTTTATAGAATATTTATCCTATAAATTTGTAACATTTCTAAATATATATAAGAAATTTAGCAATTAATATTTTCAGGAGTGTTTAAATAAGGGTAAGACATGTGTGCAAGGGTGTAAAAATGTATATTAATTCAATTAATCCGGTATTTGGAACTTCCGTAAAACCTCAATCAAATAAAGTTGAAAAAGAAAAAGCGAATAATCAGGTAACAGTTCCTTCTTTTGAGCCTAAAAGAGTCAGTGCGGAAATGGCATTAGCACAATTTACACCTGTACTTGATAAAGAAACAAAACTTATATCAGCAAACAATAAAGTTTCAGCAAACAAGAAGCCGAAAGATCCTGTTAATCAATGGATTAAGAGTTTGCCGTTTGCAGACGAATTATCTCCGGAAGACAAGAGAAATCTCGGCAACGTCATCAGAAAAGATGATGAAGAAACTGCGTATATGAAAAAAATGATTCATTTGATTTGCAAAAAAGAAGTTACGCCAATGGCAACGACATCACTTTGCAAACATGGAATTATGAGTGAACTTGCAAAAGCAGACATAGACACATACTATGACAAAGTTAAGGGACAAGGCATGTCAAAAGAAGATGCATTTGTACCTGTTCACGCATCACAAGCTGAAGGACAAAAAGCATCGGCAGTTGGAGATGTTTTCAGAGTTGACGGACAAGACAAAATTTATATCAAATCAGGTGACGATTATTCAAGACAATTGGATATGGACGCTGAGACATATATGAAATTGTATCCGCCTGTAGAAAGATATGCTTCTTCTCAAGGTGGAAACGGTGATTGCTACTTATTATCCTCAATCAATGCAGTTATGGAAAATCCGTATGCAAGACCTGCATTATTAGATTGTTTCCATCAACAAGGTAATGATGTAATGGTTCAATTCCCCGGAAAAGATACACAAGTTACATTTACAAATGGACAATTACCCAGAAAAGCAGACTTAGAAAAATACACTGAAGGTCCTATGGGCATGAAACTTTTGGAACATGCTTACGGAAAGACATTTGAAGCGGACAAATATGCAGAATATAAGCAAGTTGTCGCAGACGAAATGAAGAAGATGGAAAAAGAATTACACGAAAAATGGGAAAAGAAAAACCCAAAAGATTCTTTGACCATAAAGAAGAAAAAAGAATTAAATGACAGAATGGCTAACTGGCAAGCAGGTCAAGCAAAAGTAGATGCAGCAATGGCAGACCCCAATCACAAAATGTTATTCGTTCTCGATGATTATGATAACTTTGTTATCGGTAAATTTGGTCCGATGACGGAAGATGTTGACCAAGTTGATAAAGAATACAAAGTTCCGAGTGATTATTACACAGGCGGAGTCGGTGGATATACTGATTTTGCAATCAGAATGCTAGGATTTGAAGCAGAAAACTATGCAGTAGGGGTTGATGAAGAAGAAATAAATGAAGCATTGTTCGCAGAAAACCCTGATGATTACATCATAGCAGGCGGTACTCACCCTGAAGAAGAAGGTGAAATGGAATCTCCTCAAGAAGTTGCTTACAGCATATACTCTTCTCACGCTTATAAGATTAAGCCTTTTGATAATGAAGAAGGTACAAGAATGTTTGAAGTTACAAATCCTTGGAACCAATCACACAGAGTTATTATGAATGTAGAAAAATTAAAAGAATTTTTTGAAGATTTTTCAATCGCAAAAGTTAATCAAAATGCATAACAAAAAATACAAACTTACACACTTTAAAAGCCTTAATTCTATTAAGGCTTTTTTTTAAAAAATATATTCATGATAAAATATATTCGATTATTCGTTTAAAGGAGAAATTATGACAAAAATTCCGGTAGTATTTACTTTTGATAAACGCATTGTATTAGGTGCAGCAGTTGCAATAAAGAGTCTTATAGACTCTGCAAAATCGGAAACAGAATATGACATATATGTATATCACCCTGATATTGATGATAAAACGGCAAAAGAATTTACAAAAATGACAAACGGAACGAGGCATAATATAACTTTTGAATACATTTCAAAAGACAAATTTAAAAATGCACCTATCAATAAGGGCGGAAGTTGGACAGAAATTGTTTACTACAGACTTTTAATTCCCGAACTTCTTCCTCAATATGACAAAGTTTTGTACGCAGATACTGATGTTTTATTCAAAGGAGATTTATCTGATATTTATAATACGGATATTTCTGATTATGAATGCGGCGCTGTTGCGATGGAACCGAACAACGAAAATATGATTTGTCATAAATATTTTCCTGAAAACAATAATAAATTGACTTTTATCTCAAGTTTTATTCTTTTCAATTCAAAGAAAATGCGTGAAGAGCACTTTGTTGACAGAGTATTTGACATAATAAAAACATTTAACACAAGGTTGAAATTCTTTGATCTTGACACGTTGAATATTGCCTGTGACAAAATTTTATCTTTGCCATACAGATATGGAGTTTTTCAAAGTATTTATTACAACGATGATTTGAATAAATCAGAAGAATACAAGTTTTTGAAAAATGTCTACAGCGATGAAGAGTTATTGAATGAAAAAGCAAATACAATAATGCTTCATTATGCGGGAAAACCCGGAAAACCTTGGAGATTTAAGCACGTTCCCGAAGATTATAAAAAATGTCTTGAAACAATACCCAAAGCATTAAAAAGATATACTTTTAGAGATTTAAGAAAAAAACTATTCAGCAAAATATAAAAAACAAAACAGTCGTCAAACAAAAAATATTGGCGACTGTTTTTTAAGAAAATTATTTATTTTTTTTAATCTTTACTGTACTTTCATTCTCTGAAACATTTTTAATTTTTTCGTATAACGACTTGTGTTCAGAAATATATTTTTTCAAATTTTGATAATCCTCTTGTAACAACGAATTCACGTTATCTTTCGTCACGAGAACTCCAATTTTTTTATCTTCCGAAAGCAAATCATTTACCAGCAAATTATTATAATCCGTTGCAGGGTGGATATTATCAATATAGTACTTATTATTTTCATTAAGAAGCGTTGAATTATATTTATTAAACATAGAATAGTCATAGAAATCAGTTACATATGCCAGTTGCCGTTTAAGTTCCTGATTATTCTCCCATTGATTTTTAGATAAAATATGCATTTTTTTCGTAACGTGAATTGGAGAATAATAAACCACCATATTTACATTATGTTTTTTTGCAAATGATTTTGTATCTTCAATATCTTTGAGAGCTTCCAATGAAAATTGTTTATCATATTTTTTCTTTGCTATTTCTCTGTAAGGATAAATATAAATTATATCTTCTCCATTATTTTTAATCGAATCTCGAACAGTTTCAATACTGTATTTTGTTGTATTATACGAGAAAAATAAATTCACTAAATCTTTGAGTTCTATATTTTTTGTTTTAAAATCAGGCAACGAATCACTGACTTCGTCATTTTTGTCGTTCCAAAAATCATCAAAAAATAATCCCCAATAAACAGTTTTAATTTCCGGAGAAACAACAATTAAATTTTTAATAATGTTTGATACTTCAGAAACTTTTGCGACGGGAATGGTGAAGAACGCAACATTATCCAGCCCAGCACCATAATGTGACAAAAGACAATTTCCCGTAAAAGCAATATCCTTTCCCGAATGATTAATTTTTATATCCGAATAAATAATAGTTCTTTTCCCGGAATACTTATGAGTTTTGACATTATTAAATCCTTTAATTGTTGAATCTCTAAATATATAATAGGGGTCAATTACGAAATTAAATAATGCAATAAACAAAACAAAAACAACAAATAAAACGACAAACAATATTTCTTTTTTGTCACTTTTATTTACTTGATTTGAATTGTTCGTGTCACTCATTATTTAAAACCTTCCTGTTTAAAAAATAAAATATAAAAATTCCGAACTTTTTGTTATTGATAATACCGCAAACACAAATACAAATGCTAAAACACAAGTTGAAAAAATATTATTTGATTTTGCATAAAGTTTTGCAAGTTCTGAAGAATTTTTAAAGAAAAGTACACTGACTAACGAAAATAACAAAATCGGGATACTAAGAGTTAATGATAATACAGTTTTTGACTCAAACATAAAATTCCACCCCAAAACTTCTATAGGAGCAAAAGAAGCTCCGATTCCAAGCATACTTTTAATGAGTCGAAAAGAAGTATGAAAACTTTCAGACATAATCAAAGTTGAAAGAAAAATAATAGTTACAAAAGTCATACAGATTGAAACAGGTTTAGGTATTACTATTTTTAATTTTTCCCAAAATTTATTTACGCAGACCAAAAAGCCATTAACAATACCGTAAAAAATATTGGTTAACGTCAATCCTTGCCAGCAACCGTACACGAAGAACATTATCATTATATTAAGATACATTTTACCCTCTCCGTTTTTATTGCCACCCAAAGGCTTATAAACATAATCAGTCAAAAACCGAACCAACGTCTTATTCCATCTTTTCCAATATTCGAGAATACTTGTTGCTTTGTATGGAGAATTAAAGTTCCAAGGCAAACTTATATTAAACAAAAATGCCGAACCCATTGCCATATCACAATATCCGGAGAAATCAAAATATCCTTGCAAAATCTTTGTCAATCCCAATAACCAAGAAATATAAAAATTATCAAATATTGCATTTTCTTGAACAAATGAAATAAAAGGAGAAAATTCATCAGAAATTATAACTTTTTTCAGCAATCCGATTGTAAAAATAAAAAGCCCGATAAATATATTATTCTGATTTATCACTTTATTTCTGACATCATTAAATTGCGGAATCATTTCCTGATGACGAACAATCGGCCCCATTATTAATTGAGGGAAGAAACATATAAATAACGTATAATCTACCAAACTATATGATTTTACAGTTTCTTTATAGCAATCAACAATATATGAAATTTGTTGAAGCATAAAGAAACTAATACCGATTGGCATAATAAAATTGAACGTATCCAAGGGGAAGAAAGAAAATTTTGAAAATGCATCAACAAGAATATTAAAGTATCTAAAACAAAACAATACCAGAATATTCAATACAATCCCCGAAATCAAGATATATTTTTTAATTTTTTGTTCATAATTTTTTTGAAAAAATTTACTGATATAATAATTTATCAACACTGTTACAACAATTATACCAACATATTCAACCTTATAACTTCCATAAAAATACAAAGATGCAAAAATTAAAAATATTTTTGCGACATTGTAAAATTTAAATTTATTTAATAAGAAATAGCAAACAAAAACAATCGGAACAAAAATAAAAATATACTCAATTGAATTAAACAGCATTAGAATCTCCTAGTTGAATTTTATACGTTTCAAGATATTTTGGCAAGTTTTAAAAATTAAAATAAATAAATTCCGAACGTTTTGTGATAGAAAGAGCGCAAACGGTGAATAAAACAACCAAAATCACTGTCCAAATTTGATTTTTAGAATGAACATAACTTGGAGCAACTTCATTAGTATTTTTACAACCAAAAATTATCAAGAAACTTACAACGAACAAAATAACATTGAGTTTCAGTTGAGAATTAGAAAAAATCAAATTAAAATCATCAATTGAAAAGGGAATAAACGCAGTATTTATGCCAAACATAGACTTTATTGCGAGGAAATACTGATGAATATGTTTCAACATAACCAACGGAGCAATAGTAACCATTGTCATAAAAGTTATAAAAACAGCCAATTTATCATTAATGATAATGTTTGTTTTTTTCCAAAGTTTATTTATACTGACCAAAATTCCGTTTATAACGCCATAAAAAATGCAGCACCAATTTGCACCATGCCAAATACCCGTAACCAAAAATACGAAGAACAAATTCCAATAAGTTCTCAATTCTCCTCTTCTGCTGCCGCCCATAGGGATATATACATTATATTTCAAGAAGCGCCCCATAGTAATATGCCATCTTCTCCAATAATCGGAAATATCTTTTGATTTGTAAGGAGAATCAAAGTTTATCGGTAATTCAATATTAAACAGCGCACCTAATCCAATCGCCATATCACAATATCCCGAAAAATCAAAATATCCCTGCATTGCAATTGAAAAAGCGAATGCCCAAGTAGTATAAAACTCCGTCATAGCTTCCTGCTGAATAACATCTTGAATAAAATCAGTGAAATTGTCCGCCAATAATACCTTTTTAAACAATCCGATTGTTATAAAGAAAAGCCCTCTTCTAATATTTTCTTTATTTATAACCTTCTTAGAATAATCCTCAAATTGAGGAATAAGTTCTTTATAAGTACAAATAGGTCCTGCGATTAATTGAGGAAAGAAAGAAACAAACAAAGAATAATCAATAAAATTAGTATGTTTAACTTCTCCTTTATAAGCATCTGTCAAATATGAAATTTGTTGAAAAGTGAAAAAACTGATTCCCAACGGCAACATTAACTTCATCATATCAAAATGTGTAAAATTAAAGGAATTGAGAGTATCAATCAGGAAGTTAAAATACTTATAATAACAAAGTAACGATAAATTCCCAATTACCGCTACAATTAAAATTAATTTTTTTATCTTCAAGTTTTCTTGTTTTATTATAAAGTATCCGAAAATATAGTTAAAAACTATAGAAATTAGAATTATCGGAAGGAATTCAATTTTATAATAAGAATAGAAATACAAAGAAGCGATAAGTAACCACAAGTTTGTAAATTTTTTCAAATTAACTTTTGAAAGCAAATAATATCCGCAAAAAACTATAGGTAAAAATATGAGTAAAAATTCCAGCGAATTAAATAACATTTTTAAGAACCTAAATCTTTTTCTCTTTTCCTTTTCTGCACAGTTTGATTATAGAATAAAGACTTAAAAACATCAAAACTAACGCAAAAATTTTACTTATTGTTAAATTAAGATTAAAACCGAATTTTGCATTTAAAATGAAAGAAGAGGTTATAAAAATATAAAACATACCGGGAATTAAAGTTATAAAGTAGTTCCTATTATTTTTATATAAAAATATAGTTGCAATTAAGAAAGTCGGAATAACCAATAATTGATTGAAAAGCATAACATATTGCCATAGAGCCGAAAATTTATCCGAGCAAACTTTCGCATAATAAAGACACGAAAAAATCGCAATCATAGACGGAACAACGATAATCAGCCTATTTTTTAGACTTTTCTGTTCAATATGCAAAGCATCTGCAACAACCATTCTCAACGACCTTAAAGCAGTATCACCGGAAGTTAAAGGAAGCATCATTACAGAAAGAACAACCAAAGCGGAAAGATTTAAAGGAGTAAAGTATTGCGCAATAACATTCACGACATTGACCGTACCAAACAAATCAACAGGTATTAAATGATTATGATAAACGAACAGAGCTCCTGCCGCCCAAATCATAACAATTAAACTTTCAAAACACATTGTTTGAAAGAATACTTTTTTCCCTTCATACTCATTTTTCAAAGTCCTTGCAACAATTGCTGTTTGAGTGGCGTGCGAACCTGATAATAAACCGCAACTTACAGTCATAAAGAAAAACGGAATCCAGCCTAAATGCTTCGGGTGCTGATTTAAATTTGCAAAATCTATCTCAGGAAGTTGCAAACCGTTTTTAACATACCCTATAATAAGTAAAACCGTTCCGATTAAAACCAATACACCGATAAAAGGATAAACTTTTGCAATAAGTTTATTAATTGGAAATAATGCCATTATAAAAAAATAAAATCCGATAATAGCATAAATCCAAACAGAAGAAGGATTATTAAACGTAAAATCAGTCTGATTCATGATTTTACCGAGATACAAATCTCCTGCCGAATAAATAAACACCGTAACCCACAAAATTGACATGATTGAAACCGCAATAGTAAAAAAACGAAAGAATGTTTTTCCAAAATATTCTTTTGTAATCTGCGTAACCTGCAACCCATCGTGTCTTGAGGAAATCATTCCGCTAAAATAATCATGAACACAGCCCATAAAAATACAACCAAGAGGAACAATAATGAACACTGCAGGGCCAAAAACCATTCCCTGTAATGCAGATAAAATCGGTCCCATGCCCGCAATATCAAGAAGATTAATTAATTGATTTTTCCAAGCAGGCAGAGGAGTATAGTCAACACCGTTATACAAACGTTGACAAGGCATTTCCCTTTCTTCCGGAGAAAATTGCGCCTCTACATATTTTGAATAGAACAAGTAACCAAAAAATAAAATTGCCAACCCGATAAAAAAAGTAATCACTAATTTTCCTCATCATAGTAAAAATACATAGAACATTTTTTGCAATCAAAATCTAAGTTAAATTTGTTGCCATTTTCTAATTGCTCAATTTTCCACGGTAAAGCAGGAACATTTTTAACATTATCTTTTGAACAATATCCAAGCTCATACCTCAAACAATACCTTGAAGAAAATACTTTTTTTCCTTTTAAATCTTCACAAGATTCCATTGCTTGCTCAATTTTTTCAACGCCATGCCTTTCATAAAATGCCTTTGTCTTATCATTAGTAACATTCGCAAGATAAGTTAACTCTTTTTTATAATACGGATAATTATTTTTTTCGACCTGACATCTCTCAACAGGTCTGTTTTTTGCCCGTTCTTTTCTCAATAAGTCAAAAACAATATTTTTCAAAGAATTTTCATCAGCTAAGGATAAATCTCCGATAAAATCTATATTTTCAACAAAAAATTCACAATTTTCATCTAATATTTGCAACTCTTTTAATAAATTTTCCGATGAAATTTTAAAATTACCCTTTTTTATATTAACACTAATAGTATTTTTATCTTCATCTACAGCACATACGAGGTAATTATTTTCATTTTCTTCAATTGAAAGACTAACAGAAATAACTCGATAATTTACGGAATTTTCCACTTCCGCAAAACCTTCGGAATTTATGTACCTAAACAATTCAAGCCCATTTATGTCGTCAGAAGTTTCTTTTATATAATAACGATTGTCTTTGACATCAATAATTTCAATAGTTTTAACCTGATTATCATCCGGTTTGTAACGTAATTTATCACCAATAGAAAGTTTAAATTTTTGATTTATAAGAGTGAAAGAGTTATCTTTAAAATCAGATACCGAACCTGCAAAATCGCCGACTAAATGATACTTTGAATACATTTCTTTTTTTCTTCCGTTGAAGAAAAAGTCAGTAAAACCTTTGTTAAAATTTTTAGAAAAATCAGGTTCAAACCCCAAAATTGTTCTTCCGGAAGAAGAACGTTTAATTTTTTTGTCTTTTACCAATTTATTTGCAATAGTAGAGAACAAGGCTGTTGAATTTTTTACGTGTTTCAGGTCTTTTTCCCGACCGGCAATTTTGAAGGAATCGACCCCCAAATCAACCAGCCTGCCGATTTCATGTTCTAAATTGAGATATTTTATATTCAATAATCTGTCATTTTCACGAATAACATTGCCTTCGGCATCTTTTAATGTCCAATTTCCCATACATCTTTCAGGACAAACACCGAAATTTGAAGCCTTGTAATGGGCAGTATCGGCAGATTTTGAACGCATTAAATTTTCGCCATAAGCCAAATAGCAATTTCCGCTGTATCCTACACAGAGATAGCCATAGCAGAAGGTTTCCAATTTAATATCAGAATTATCGGATATATCTTTTATTTCATCAAAAGAAAGTTCTCTTGGAAGAACTATTCTGGAAACTCCGCAGTTTTCAAAGAATTTCGCATCTTCTTTTGTGTAACAACCTGTGTTAGTACTCAAGATAATAGGAATGGGAGGTAAATCAAGTTCTAATATTCCGATATCCTGTATAATCAGACCATCTACACCAATTTCATAAAAAGTATTTATCATTTCCTGAATTTCTTTTACATCTTCTTCAGAGAAAAGCAAACAGTTTATAGGAATATAAATTTTAACCCAATACTTATGAGCATATTCAACCAATTCTTTTATATCATCAAGAGTATTACCTTGTTGATAACGCAATGAAAATTTTGAAGCACCGATATAAATAGCATCAGCACCACATTTTATTGCCTCTTTTGCATAAAACAAATTTTTTCCGGGTGATAAAATTTCGATTTGGTCAAATGTTTTTTTATTATTCATTACAAAAAACTCCAATAATAGACACTCAAAAATTATACAACATATAAAATTCTATGTAAAATTGTTTTCTTATTTTTGATTAAATGTTTATGTTATCTTTATTTTTGAAAAACATTAATAAAAGGGTATTTATGGAAGAGTTGTGGATTTATATCACATCAGTAATAATTTTGACAATATTGCCGGGACCGGATTTAATTTTTTTAATCACACAAGCACTGACAAAAGGGAAAAAAGAAGCAATTTATACAGCACTCGGTTTAGGTTCAGGGTGTTTTTTTCATACAATGCTTGCCTCCTTTGGAATTTCCATAATTTTTCAAAAATCAGAAATGGCGTTTAATTTATTAAAAATTGCAGGAGTTATTTACCTTATCTATATTGCAATTAAAAATTGGCAAACAGCAAATGACTTTAAGTTTGATACTAAAAACGCAGCAAAAGCAGGATTTTTAAAGGGTGTTATGATGAACTTATTAAATCCGAAAGTAATATTGTTTTACCTTGCTTTTTTACCGCAATTTGTTCCACAAAACACAAATAGTGTTTGTCTATATATGTTAATGTTAGGCTTAATATTTGCAGGAATTGCATTAATAATTTTACCGATAATAGCGATTATTTCAGCAAAATTGAACAAAATTTTTTTATCAAACAGAAAATTAATGGTTTTTATAAATAAAACAGGAGCAATAATTATTTTCGGACTTGCAATATTTTTGGCATTTTCCTAAAGTAATTAGGATATGGGATAATATAAATTTTAGTTTGATTAAAATTCATTATACGTTTTCTTGACAACATTTTTATCAATTTGATAACATATTTTATAATGCAAAAGCAACATGTTTAAAGAACAACAAAGGAACAGAAATAAGATATGAAAAAGAAAGAAGAAACAGACAAACAGGTATCAGAATACAAGTTTGATCATTACACGGAAAGTTTATTTTACGACATAGAATTTACGGCGAAATACATAAAGAGAATGGGATATAATCGTTGTAGCGAGTTAAATATGGGAGTAAGTCCGGAAGAAGTATTAGCATTGGACATAATATTGTTAAATCCCGGAATTTGCCAAAGAGATTTAGCGAAGAAACTTTTAAAAGACAGAGCAGGAACAGGCAGAGTTTTATTGCAATTAGAGGCAAAGAAATTTGTGGAGAGATTTGTTGACACAAAAGGAAACAGATTAGTCAGAAAAATGAAATTAACACCCAAAGGAGAGGAAATGTTGAGTATTGCAACAAATAAATTAGATCCATACGCCAAAAAGATTGCAAAAACATTTTCAGAGGAAAACAGGAAACAGCTAAAGGAATTATTGGACAAATTGAGATGTATCCTTGCAGAAAACGTAGATACCCAGATATAGAAGATAGGAAACAGACAATTATAGTAGAAATAGATTATTAAGATATATTTTTTTTAGAAATATGAAAATATTGTGATATAATGTCGATATGCCAATAGAATTTGAAAATATAGAAGAACTTGAAAAGCAGATAGATTATGTCAGTCTTCGTAAGTTTAAATACGAAGAGTTAATAGGCATGGGTTTTGTACCTATTTCAATTGTCGGAGATATGTATAATATAGTTCTTTTATCAAAAGATAATGAGCAAGAGATACGAAGTTTATTAGATACAAGACTGGACAATGATGCAGGATATGATTTTACGGTAATAAAGGATAAAGATTTCAAGGACTTAATCGGAATCATAGACGAGCACATGGCGACGGACAAAGAGATTTCCGAGATAGCGACCAAAGCATATAATATGAGTCTTGATCAGGTATTTACCGGAGAGGATACGGTAGATGAAGACTATAAAATAGTTAACAAAGGTAATTATTCCGTAGCGGTACCGATTTCAGCGGAAAAAGAGGCATTAAAGCATAATGTTCCGGCAAATGCATCGAAGAAAAGAATTGGTGAAGTTTTAATAGAAATGGGATTGATAGACGAAGAGCAGTTATTTGATGCTCTGGTAACGTCTAAAAAGACAGGAACTCCAATTGGCTCAATTCTTGTACAGAAAGATTATATTTCTCTTGAAACGTTAAAGAATGTACTTGCCGCACAAAGGGGAATGGAAGCGGTAGCGACATCACAATTAAAATTGGATAATGCAGTTCTTTCTGTTTTGCCCGATGATTTTATCAAATTAAATATGGTACTGCCGATTGCATATGACGGAAAGAATCTGGTTGTGGGAATGGTTAATCCCGGCAACAAGAATGTTATTAATGACATAGTGTATTTGACAGGTTTAAAGCCCCGAGTAATGTTAATAACGCACTATGAGTTTTTGCAATGTGTAAAACAATATTATTCGGAATCCCAAAAAGAAGCCAACAATTACATAAAGAAAATTGAGCAAGAGATTGTTGAATTTGGGGGAAATCAAGAATCATTATGGGATCAAGCGGAGAAAGAATTAGCGCAAGATGATTCTGTAGTTGTAAAATTTGTAAATAAAATCATTACAGATGGTATCAAAACGAGAGCCAGTGATATACACCTTGAACCGAGATTAAAGCAATATATTGTCAGATACCGTGTTGACGGTGTTTTAAGGGAAGTGTTACAGATACCCGATAATATTGAAAGTTCTGTATTAACACGACTTAAAGTTATATCAAAGATGAATATTGCAGAGCACAGGCGACCGCAAGACGGAACATTTTCAATTCGATTTAATGATAAAACGTACGATTTTCGTATTAACTCAATACCTGTCGGAACGAAAGAAAAGATGGTTATCCGTATTTTAGCGACAGCGGAGTCATTGGGCTCACAGGACAAAACGATTAAACTTGTGGGTGCGACCGATGAAGATTTAGAAAGAATAGACCGGATAAAGGCATCACCAAACGGAATTATTTTGGCGGCAGGCCCGACAGGATCCGGAAAAACGACAACGTTGTATTCAATAGTCAGAAATCTTAATGACGAAAGCGTCAATATTATGACGATTGAAGATCCTATTGAAATTCGTATTGAAGGAATCAACCAAACGCAAGTTAATCCGAAAGCAGGAATTACATTTGCATCTTGTTTAAGAGCAGCATTAAGACAAGACCCTGATATTATACTTGTCGGTGAAATTCGTGACGTTGAAACTGTTGAAATTGCGATAGCGGCGGCACTTACAGGTCACTTAGTACTGAGTACAATTCACACGAACTCGGCAGCAGCAACCGTAACCAGACTTATAGAGATGGGAGCAAAAGATTATTTAATTTCATCGACATTAGCGGGAATTATAGCCCAACGTCTTGTCAGAAAATTATGTGATAAATGTAAGATAGAATGTTATCCTACAGAAGAAGAAGCACGTTTGGTAATGACGAATGAAGATGACATAAAACGGTTTATGAAGATGCGGATTTATAAGCCGGGTAAATGTGAAGAGTGCAACAAAGAGGGTTATAAAGGTCGTATCGGCTTGTATGAAGTTATGCAGATAACGAAAGAAATAAAGAAATTAATAGCAATCGGAGCACACGATATACAAATAGAAGAAGCAGCAATAGGATCCGGAATGCGGACATTGCAACAATCCTGTTTGCACCATATTATATCGGGCACAACAACAATTAGTGAATTTATCCGTGTATTAGGTCCTGTTAATGAGTAGGATATAGAGAATGGCAGTTTTCAAATATGTAGGATTGAATAAAAAAGGAGAAGTTGTCAGGGGTAATGTAGAGGCGGAAACCCCAAAGGAAGCACGACAAGTTGTAAAGGAATTGGGTTATGTTCCGACAAAAGTTACAGTTGATTCTGCGTCAGAAGACTCGCCCGCAAATAAAAAAAAGATTAGCAACGCATTACAATCATTGACATTGAAGGAGAAATTAGATTTTACCTCTACATTTTTAACATTACATAGAGCCGGCGTACCGATGATTGAATCATTAATTTTCATGGAACAAGATGCAGGCAGCAGACGGATAAGATTATTAGGACGAGAATTAAGGCAACAGATTATAGCGGGAGCAACTTTTTCGGATACAATATCGAGGTATCAATCAATATTTGGAGCGGTGTATGTCGGATTGATAAAAGCCGGAGAAGAATCCGGAGAAATGGAAAGAACACTAACCCGACTCATAGAGTTGTTAAAGAAAGAAGCCGATACAAGAGGAAAGGTATTTTCAGCACTATCATATCCTGTATTCGTAGTTGTGTTGGCGCATGTAGTAGTTTTAATCATGTTGACATTTGTATTTCCGACGTTTAAAGAAATGTTTGATTCAGCAGGAGCGAAGTTACCATGGGTCACACAAGTTTGTATTGACTTAGGTATGTTTATACGAGAAAAATGGTTTTTATTGCCGATTATTGTTTTTGCGCTAGTGTGGGGAGGCTGGACGTTGATAAAATGGGAACCGTCCAGAAAGAAACTTGATGAATTATTGTTGATGATTCCTGTAGTTGGAGATTTAATTAAGAACTCAGCATTTTCAAATTTCTTATCAGTTCTCCAAGTTGCGTATGAAGCAGGTATTCCTGTAGTAAATTGCTTGTATTTGGCGAATATGACATTTGACAATTCAACAATGCATTCAGCAGTAACGGAAGCTATAAAAAAAGTTCAAACAGGTGTTCATCTTTCGATGGCATTAAAAACGACGGGGATTTTTCCGCAAATGGTATTATTTATGGTTTCAACAGGAGAGCAATCAGGTCGATTAGGCGATTTGATGGATCAGGCCGTAAAATTTATAGATGAAGAATTAGATAGAATTGTTGACGCACTAACAAAGATGATTGAACCTATAATGTTAATATTCATAGGTGCGTTGGTATGTTTTTTGGCATTGGCATTATACTTACCATTGTTCCAATCATATCAATTAAATTAGGAGGCTTAAATGCAATTAAACGAATTAGAAAATGATTTTTTAACAGGGATATGGTCAGAGAAGATATTAGTAGTGACCAAAGATTATGAAATATCAGGGAATGTGTTCATGCCGAGAACAGGAAGAAAGAACCGATTATTATCGGATATTTTGAATGGCGGAAAGCGATTTGTAGCGATAAAAGACTGTACGATAGTACATAGAGAATTTCCCAACAGGAAAGTAGAACATCATGAATTTTTGCAATTAAACTTAAATTCAATCATATTGTTAAGACCGGCAAAAGATTAATGAAAAAAATAAAATTGGTGCTTGATTTTGAAATATGTCTATGTTATCAATAAATAGTAACCAATCGGGAGGCTAGCTCAGGTGGTTAGAGCGCACGCCTGATAAGCGTGAGGTCGATGGTTCGAGTCCATTGCTTCCCACCATTTAAAAAGACGGCTAAGGTCGTCTTTTTTATTATTATCAATGGTTTCAACCGTTTTTTATTGTTTAAAAAAAAATAAACGGAAGAAATATTTTCTTCCGTTTTAAAATATATTTTTGACTTATATTTTTACTTATTCTTCAGCAGCCAATTTGTCAGCCAAAGGAGTTTCAATAAATCCGTTTAGTTTTTTACTTATTTCACGAAGGTTTTTCGCAACTTTTTCACAATTATCGTCCCAAACAAAATATTCATTGACATATTTTTCTGCTTCGTTGATATCTTGAGAAAGTTGGACTCTAACGGCTTCAGCCAACATTTTTTGAGCCGCAGGGATAACCTTGTCTATATTAACATGAACTTTACCTTCATCGTTAACTTCTATAGCACCTTCTCTAATCATAAATTGAGTTTGCATTACGGAACGAACTCTATGCGCTTGACTCAATTCAGGTTTTGCTTTTAAGAAATTATCAGTAGCATATGTTACAAGGATTTGTTCTCTTTGTTCAGGAGTATACATACCTTCTTTTGTTAACATATCAAGGAAAGATAATGAACCCATATCGGCTTTATTTTCCTCAATAATTGATTGATATTTTCCAAGTTTTTCACAACCTTTATTAGGTCCTAAAGAGTGAGTATTTTCATGCCCGATAGTAAACCAATGATCTGCTTCTTGAAGATACAAACCGTGTTGTTGAGAATCGAGAACAGCGTCTAATTTTTTCTGAATTTTATCCGGAGTTGAGCCGGAACGAATTTGTCTATGATAAACATTTCTTCTACCGCCACCAATAGAAAGAGATAATTTGTCATCATTCGGCAAATTTTCCGCAAGAGTAACACCGCCTCTATATGCGCCGCAATCACCGGCCAACATCAACAAATCAACATCAACCATCGTTTGTTTACTATCACCTTCCGGTTTAATATTTTGTTCGTACTGATCATTATACGGCATCATTGCAGCCATTTTTGGCAAAAATTCTTTTATTTTTAATAAATCAGCCGTACTTTCTTGATTTACAATACCAACTCTGCAACCCAAAGAATCTTTTTGGTAAACTTGAATACCGGCTTCATCGAGCATTTTTACGAGTTTAGCATTTTCTGTAATTTTAGGAGTCATTGTGTCTTCATAGTTTTCTCTGGTAATAGTAAACTCCAACGGAGTATTTTGCAAAGTTGCCCATTTTTTATCCGCAAGAGCGTCAGCCATGGGATCGGCAACTCTTAATGCTTGAGCTTGTAATTTCATATATTCATTGAAATCTGCATTTGTAGAGGTTTCAGCAGCCTTATCCAACTCATCAGCCATTGCTTGAAATTCTTCTTTATAAATTTGAGTATAATCAATTGCTTCTAATTTTTCACCGTTTCTCACAACTACCGAACGTTGATTTAAAATTTCCGCAACTTCTTCTTTTTCTCCATCTTCAAGCATCTTTATAAGAATATTTTGGAATTCTTCAGAGCCTAAATCTTGAGGATAGAAACCTTTTCCTTCCGGTTCAGGCATGCCTTTTGCCAATTCAACCATGTTTGATTCTGTATCAATCGCATTCATTCCTTTTTGAGCGTTAAAGAGTTTTAATGCCATTTCAGCATCTTTATCTCCTTGATTTGTTCTGTTTTCCAAATAAGTTCTGAAGGGAATATTGTTTTCGTTATCCAACTTTAAATGAATTGTTTCCAAAATTTTTCCTGCTTTAACGAGATGTTTCAAGGCTTTTTTATCTCCTTCCGCAAGATTTTCATATTCTTTGGCACCGACTTTCAGCATAGTAGTTGTAGCCAATGCATCTTTGTCTGTTCTTTTTTGCAATTCTTCCGTTGACAAATTAATTTCAAATTTTTTATCCGTATTCTTCGCAGAAGAAACAGATACCCTATTTATGCTTGCTAAAGAATTCAATCCTGCCATAACTTTTTCTGAATTATTTTCTGTTTGTAAAGCTTCACTTTCTGCTTTAACGTTATTTGATTGAATACTTTTATTCATTTCAAATCTTCTAACATTTATGTTATTTTGAATATCCAAGTTAAACTGTCCTTTCTTCACAACTAATATATGTTTTGTTTTAATACGCTGAGTAATATTTTTTGCTAGAGCAATAAAATTTTAACGTATTTTGTCAGGAAAAACAATGTATTTACAAAACGTTTGAGGATTGTAAAAATTTATGAATGATTTTTCAAAATCAAATCACAAAGTTCTCTGACCGCTCCATGCCCGCCCAATCTTTCAGTAACAAAACGAGCAGCCTTGATAACTTCGGGAACGGCATCTTTAGGGCAAGCGGGCAAGCCAACCTTACGCAAAACGCATAAATCGGGTAAATCGTCGCCCATATATGCAACTTCATCAAATTTTAGTTCATAGTCATCAACAACTTCATCGAGAGCATGCTCTTTATTTTTTTGCCCCTGATAAATTCTTGTAAATCCTAAATCCGTAAATCTTTTTTGAACCATATAAGATTCTTTTGCAGTAATGACAACCGTTTTTATTCCAGCTCTTTTAAGCATCACCAAACCTTGTCCGTCTTTTGCATTAAAAACCTTATATTCTTTTCCGTCTTGATCATAAATCAAACCGCCGTCGGTCATAACTCCGTCAACGTCAAAAATAGCGATTTTAATTTTAGCTGCTGCTCTATTCAGTTCATCTGTTTTCATACTATGCAACTCCTGCTTTCAAAAGATTATGAATATGAATCATTCCAATTGGACGTTTATCATCATCACATACAGCAAGACTGGTAATCGAATATTTTTCCATTAAAGCAAGAGCTTTTACGGCAAGTTCTTTTTCTGTAGTTGTTTTGGGATTAACGGTCATGACATTTTTTGTGATAAGTTCTTCAACCTTCAAATGTTTCATCAAAATTCTTCTTATATCACCGTCAGTCAAAACTCCGGTCATTTTAGAATCATTATTAACAAGGATAACGCAACCGAGTTTCTTATCAGTGATTATTTTAACAACATCAATAAATTTTTCATTTTCGTTAGCAATCGGTAATTCTTCTCCTTTTATCATTAAATCACCGACAGTATATAGAACACCTTTTCCAAGAGAACCGGACGGGTGGAAGAGTAAAAAGTCTTCAGCGGAAAAACCTCTTTTTTGCAGCAAACAAATTGCAAGAGCATCTCCCATAGCAAGTGCCGTTGTAGTACTTGCAGTAGGCGCTTTACCCAAAGGACAAGCTTCCTGTTCAACAGACACATCAAAAACGATATCTGCTCTATTTGCAAGAGTTGAAGTAGTTTTTCCGACGAAAGCAATCAGCGGAACTTCAAACCTTTTTATTAAGGGAAGAAGATTTAATAACTCAGAAGTTTCACCGCTGTTAGAAAGAGCAATGACAACATCTTGTCTGGTAATGATGCCAGAATCCCCATGAGTACTCTCCGCAGGATGTAAAAAATATGCAGGAGTTCCCGTAGAAGAAAGTGTTGCGGCAATTTTTCGAGCGATATGTCCGGATTTTCCCATTCCCGTAACAATAACTCGTCCTTTGCACTTGATAATAGTTTCTAGAGCCTGTATAAAGTTTTCTCCGACTCTTTCTTTTAATCTTAAAATAGAATTTGCTTCTATGTCTAATACTGATTTTGCAAGTTCTATCGGAGTATCCAAGTTTAAATTTAATACTGTCATATGTTTCTCCCTGATCAATATTTTACCAAAAAACATGATTAGGGTCTAGTTTTCATATATTTTGAAACATTACGAAAAATTTGTAACAAAGATTATCTTGTTAAGAAAAGTTTACAAAAATAAAAAATTTAAAAATTCAAATAACATTTGTTTTCAAAAATGAGATAACAGCAAAAAGCATTGTAATTATTGAGTATAAGAGGTTATATAGAGAAAGGCAAAAAAATATTTCGAGAAATTGTTATTATTTCAAATAGTAGAAATACGACTTTTTAATTATTTTTTTATGTAAAGTATTTTTCAAACATGAAAAAACGGTATATTATAGATAATGAAACAGAATAGTTCTATAATTTCTGGGGAAATATTTACATATAAATAAGAACTTATTAGTTCTTACGAGAAAAACAAAGAATGTTAAACACTCCAAACGAATGGCATAACGAAGAAGATATAGAAGAATACACAGACGACGACTTCTCAGATGATTACTCAGGTGATTACGGAGAAGATGGTGACTTTGGAACTCTTGATGATGCGGATTTTGAAGATAGCGAATACGAAGAAGACGCAGAAGAGAACGAAAGTGGCGGAGGCGATAGCGGTAGCGGAGAAGATGATTCCAAAAAGAAAATCATAATCGGTGCTGCAATTATTCTTATTCTTTTGTTGCTCGTAGGAGGAATAGTCGGATTAAGTAAGAAAAAGGTACAAAAAGCAGGAACAGCGGTGGAAACGGTTGTCGAAGGAGAAAGTTCCGAAGGAGAGAGTGAAATAGAAATCACAGAGGAAACCGGCGACGAAGTTGACATAACAATAGAAGATGAAAATGCTGTTGCTGTTGAAGGGAATGAAAACGCAGAAGAAGTCGGCATAGCGATTGAAGAGTCGGAAACACAAAATATTGCAGATTCAGGAGAAGCAGGCGGACTGGAAGTTGAAATAGATGAAGCATCATCGACATTTGCGGACAAACCGAATGATACGGAGAACGTAACCGTATCAATTGGCGACGTAGGAAGGAAAAATCCTTTTGCAAGAGTTGGAGCAAGCGGGACACAGGTATCATCAGAGCATAAGACAAACAATGACGGATTAGATTTTGAAGTTATAGAACCGCCGGAACTTGCACCGGAAGATGAAATGATAACAAGATTATTAGAAACAAAAGTATCAGGAATTATGTATGATGCACGTCGCCCGTCGGCAATTATAAATATAGACGGAGTTGACCAATTAGTCAGGATAGGAGATATTCTTGGCGGTTTTGAATTTATGTCAATAACAAAGAACAAAGTAGTTATACGATCAGATAACAATATTTACAGAGCATCAGTCGGACAGCCGTTAAATGCGGAAAAAATAACGAATCCTATTGAAATTTCAAATTTAGAAACGAAGTTTAAAGGTTCAAAAGGTCGTTAATAAATTAACAACAAAAGAGGCAAAACAAATGTTAAAAAAGATAAGCAGTAAAGTATTCTCAATCATTCTTGTAGTGGTATTTGCATTAGGAAATATGAGCATGACCGCTAATGCAAGAAATTGGAATTTTGATAACAATGATGAAGAGTACGTAAGTTTACAAAATCCGTCAATTCCGAACGGTAACTCAATAGTATCCATATCGTTCAGAAATACAGATGTTCAACAGGTTCTTCGTATGTTTGCAGACAGAGCAGGATTGAATTTTATAACAATAGGCGAAGTTTCAGGAACGGTAACAATGGATTTGGTAGATACGACATTATCGGATGCTATCAATTTGATTGTTGAAACGGCGAAGCTTACCTACATTGTAGACAATCAAACGTTGATAGTTATGACATTAGCAAACGCAAAAAGCAGTCATTATGCAAAGAAGAGTATTAGAAAAATCCCTGTAAAATACGCAGATGCAGCATCTGTAGCAAACTTTTTGAACTCCAATATATTCGGACTTGGAAAGCCCGGCTTATCAGCAGGAGATGTTGTAGTTACTGATCCTTCAAGAAACGAAATTATGATTTTCGGAACGGAAAATGATTATTTAATGGCAAAAAAAATCATCGCAAAAATTGACGAAAAACCGGTTACGACAACATATAAGATAAACAATGTTACTCCGAAAGAGATGGCAAAATTAATTTGTGACTCACTTTTCCCCAGCGCTTCAGATGCAGGGACAACAAAAATAGCAGGAACAATGACGGGTGCTGCTGACGGAATTTCACTTGGAGCCGGAGAAATTGCTTGCAAGGTAACAAATTCCGTATCGGGTTCGACGTTAAAATCATTTAACTCTGCACCGATTACAGTTGTTTATAATTCAACACTCGGAACGATTAACGTTATTGGCGGTTCAAATGAACAAATTCAATTAATTAATGAATTTATTGTTCTTCATGATAAAAAACAACCGCAAGTTCTTCTTGAAATGGTTGTCATGGAACTTTCAGAAAATGCAGACAGAACATTCCAAAATGATTGGGTTTTCCAAAACAACGATTTTCCTGTAAGTTTCATCGGTGGAGTATTACAAACAGGTCCAATCATATTTTTTAACAAACATAACATGCCCGGCTCATATAAAATCGGAGCATATGGAAAATCAGCTCTTTGGGATACAATAACGTGGTTGGAAACTTCATCAAAGGCAAAAGTTTTACAAAAACCGACAATCATCATCACAAATGGAAAAGAGTCAGAAATTGACTTAACTAAAGATTATGTTGAAAAAGTTGACTCACAGGTATCAGAATCAACATTTTCAGAAACACCGGTTGTATCAAGAACTTATACTATAGGTGAAGATAACGGTATGAAAATCTCAATTATCCCGTTCATATCTCCTGACGGATATGTAACGATGGACGTTGATCTTGATTATGCAACAGTGTTTATGAATATGATGATTTAGGAGATCAAGTTAAAGCAGGTACATTACTTGAAAGAAGAAATTTAAAATTGAACGGTGTTCGTGTTAAAAACGGAGAGACATTGGTTCTTGGCGGTTTAATTGTTGAAAACGATACAAATTCTGTTCAAAAGATACCGCTTTTAGGTGATATTCCTTATCTTGGAGTATTCTTCAGAAATACAAAAACTTATAAGGATAAATCCGAAATGGTTATCTTAATGACACCAAGAGTTCTTGAAGAAGCAGAAGATATGGTAGATTTATAAAGAATAAAAAACAGGAGTTCAGCGCTCCTGTTTTTTTATGCGTATAACAACATTAAAACATTTTTTTAAATACGTTTTTAATTTTTTCAAAAAAAGTTTGTTTTTTTTGTTTTGTAGCAGAAGATAATACAAATTCATCAAGTTGATTAAGTTGGTTCATCACTTGATTTGAAGCTTCCAAATATTCTCTGACAGCAGAATTATTAACTGACTTTGCCTGTTCTGCCAGCTGTGCTTGTTGCGATTTTTGACTTTCAATGTAATCGTTAAACATAGTTTGTAAATTGTTGTTACTTTGTAAATACACAAAACCTCCAAATTTTTTCTTTTATTTATATAAACTTTTTTTTCTTAAAAAATTGCCATTTTTAGATATACTTTTTAATATAATGAAAAGGAATAGCATTTTTTCTAAATTATGATAAAATTCAAATATAGAAGATAAAGAGAAGGAAAGTCATGGAACAACATAAAAGAATAATAAGAGAAGCGTTGAATGTATTAGGAAAAAAGAACTTTGCGTTTATAGCACATACAGGAAGTTTTCCTGCGGAAGAAGGTAAAAACACCGGTTTTGGAAGTGTTTCATCAAAAGCAGGAAGGACTCTTATAGATTATGTAAGCGGAATTTTTAACGCAATCCAATTGGGACCTGCAGGTAAGACAAAAGGATGTGATGCATCGCCATATACAGGAACTATTTTTTCCAATAATCCGTTGTTCATTGACTTGGAACAACTAACAACAGATGAATATTTTAACATATTATCAAAAGAAACTTATCAGAAAATTTGTGACAATAATCCGAAGAAAGATTTAAATCGTACGGCATATTCGTATATTTACAAGGAGCAAGACAAAGCATTAAGAGAAGCATTTTATAATTTCAAAAAAGTCAATCCATTCAAATTAGTGGAAGCACTCGAAAAATATAAAAAAGATAATTCTTCTTGGCTGGACAATGACGCACTTTATGAGGCATTAAGTATTGAAAACGGTAATGATTATTGGCCGATATGGGGAAATGAAGATGACAAACATCTTTGCAATCCCAGAAACACTGAAGAAGAAGAAAGATATAAGAAGAGAAAAGAAGAAATAAAAATCAAATATGCAGAAGAAATAGAATTTTACGCATTTAAACAACTTTTAATTTACTTGCAAAATGTAAAGACGAGGGATTATGATCTTTCACGAGAAGTAAAAATGATAGCAGACAGACAAGTTGCATTTTCAGACCGAGATGTATGGGCGTACCAATCCTTATTCTTAGACGGTTGGTGTTTAGGCTGTCCGCCGGATTTATTTTCTGAAAATGGACAAGCTTGGGGATTTCCTGTAATTAATCCGGAAAAGATGTACAAAGAGGACGGTTCATTGGGAGATGCCGGCAAGTTATTGAAAGCATTATTCAAGAAAATGTTTGTAGAGAACCCCGGAGGAGTAAGAATTGACCACCTTGTAGGATTAATTGATCCTTGGGTATATCAAGCGAAAAAATCACCAAAAGTAGAAGATGGAGCAGGCAGATTATATTCATCACCGGAGCATGAGCTATTAGGAAAATATGCGATTGCAAAGGAAGAAGATTTAGATAGTGAAGAAACCCCTGATTCGGAAAACAGGGTAAAGACATTGACACCCGAACAAATTTCACAATATGGGAAATTGATTGAAAAAATAGTAATCGGAGCAGCAGAAGAAGTAGGATTAGACAAAGATGCAATTGTTTGTGAAGATTTAGGAACGGTAACATTCCCTGTTGCATCAGTGATGAAGCAATTCGGATTACAAGGCATGTGTTTGACACAATTTGTTGTTCCTGATAAACCCGATCACGCATATAGATGCAAAAATATCAAACCGAGAAGTTGGGCGATGGTAGGGACACATGATAATCAACCGATTTCACTATGGGCAAAGAACATTGTAAATACTCATGAAGGCTGGTTACATGGCAAAAATCTGGCGGAAGATTTATACCCTGATGCAACAGATGAAGAAAAAGAAGAAATAGCGATAAGGCTTTCAAAAGATGCAGAATTTATGCTTTTTAATAAGTTAGTAGAAATTTTTGCATGTAAGGCAGAGAATGTACAAGTATTTTTTACTGATTTTCTGGGTTTGCAAGAAACATACAATGTTCCCGGAACATCAGGTGATGAGAACTGGTCATTGCGTATTCCTACAAATTATCAACAAGTCTATGAAGAAAATCTTAAAACAGGATTGGCAATGAATTTGCCGAAGATTTTAAGACAGGCAATAATAGCACGAGGAAAAGATTTTGCAGATGCGAATGCAGTGTTATTGGAGCAATTGGAGAAAATAGCGTAAGATGTTTGAAATACAAGCAGAAAGTATGTTTTCAGCATCTCATCATTTGCTGAATTATGAAGGGAAATGCGAAAATCAACACGGACACAATTGGAAAGTCGTTGTATCAGTTCGAGGTGAAGACCTAAACGAGGCAAATATTTTGGTTGACTTTAAAGTATTGAAACGAGAATTAAATTGTATTTTAGATTTAATAGACCATAAAGATTTAAATGAAACAGAATATTTCAAAGGAGAAAGTCCGAGCAGTGAAAAGATAGCAAAATTCATTTTTGAGCGAATGGCAGAAAAATTTGAAAACACGTATTTTGTTGCTGTTTGGGAAACACCGACATCTTGTGCAAAATATTATAGGACAAAATGAAATGACCGTTTTACATGCGATAATATTAGGAATTATACAAGGTTTAACCGAGTTTTTACCTGTTTCAAGTTCAGGACATTTAGTACTGACATCGAGTTTGTATAAGATTATTGCGGGGAATGAATTTATTCACGCAAGCGGAGAAGAAATTTTTACGGATATTATATTACATCTTGGAACTTTGGTAGCAGTAGTTTATTATTTTAGAAAAGATATTATTAAAATGTTAGAAGAATTTGCAAATGGGTGCAAGACAAAAAATTTCTCAACATTAGAATCAAAAATGCCGATATATCTGGTATTAGCGACTTTTTTCACAGTGATAATAGCATATCCGTTAAATGAATTTTGTGAAAAAATGGTTTCATCACCTTCTGTTGTAGGGATTTTCATTATTATAACAGGTTTTGTACTATTCGCATCAGAGCAACTTTCCCTAAAGAGCCAAAATAATACAGAATGTAAAAATATTACATTAAAACAGGCTCTTTTAATCGGAATAGCTCAAGGAATAGCGGCATGTCCCGGATTATCACGCTCAGGAATGACAATAGCAACGGGATTATTTGTAGGATTAAACAGAGTAACAGCAGCAAGATATTCATTTCTACTTTCAATTTTAATCATATTAGGCTCATCAATTTTTTATCCTGTATTAAAACTGGAAAGTGGAGAAATAGCAGGATTTAATTGGATAGCAATAGGAACAGGATTTTTTGTATCTATGCTGATTGGTTATTTTTGTGTAAAATATTTTATGCAGTTCTTGAATAAATATTCAATGAAGTGTTTTGCGTATTATTGTTGGATAGTCGGAGTTTGTGCCATAGTGTTTTTTAACTTCGTTAAGTAAAGGAGAAATTATGAACAATGCAGCAGTTGATTACATCAACGAAAAAACAAACAATTTCAACCCCGTAACAGGAATTATTTTGGGCTCTGGACTGGGCGAATTTGCAGATGAATATGAAGGAATTAAAATTCCTTACGGTGATATCCCCGGATTTGCACCATCAAAAGTAGTAGGACACAAAGGACTTTTATGTTTTGCAGAAGTAGCGGGAAAGCCTGTAGTTATGATGCAAGGACGTTTCCATTTTTATGAAGGACACTCAATGCAAACCGTTACATATCCGATTAAAGTTATGAAAAAATTGGGCGTTCAAAACCTTATCGTAACCAACGCAGCAGGATTGGTTCATACAGATTTTGCACCTGGAGATTTAATGTTGATTGCAGACCATATTAATATGATGGGTACAAATCCGCTTATAGGTGCTAATGATGACGATTTAGGGCCACGTTTTCCTGACCAAAGTGATGTTTATACAAAGACATTGAGAGCAAAGGCAAAAGAAGTTGGCAAAAAATTAGGTATTGACCTAAAAGAAGGTGTTTATTGTGCTATGACAGGGCCGACGTATGAAACTCCTGCAGAAGTAAAAATGCAAAGAAGCTTGGGAGCCGATGCAGTTGGTATGTCAACCGTACCGGAAGCGATTATAGCAAATTGGTGTGGAATTAATGTTTTAGGTATCAGCTGTCTTACAAACTATGCTTGCGGAATACTTGATCAACCGCTATCCCATGCAGAAGTTACGGAAACAGCAAATAGAATTAAAGGTGATTTTAAGAAGTTGTTACTTGAATTGGTAAAAGAAATTTAACAGCTGAAAATCAAATTTTATTAAATCAAAAATACCGTCGTAAAAGGGCGGTATTTTTCGTGAGAAGAGTTAGGAATTTTTGGGGGAGTGGGAGGTTAGCGGGAAGGGAGAGTAAGGGGAGATAAAAATTTTTCATGAAGAGAAGAAGATTTATACTTGACTTGAAAGTATGTTTTTGATATTTTGAACATACGGAAATGCCGCGTTAGCTCAGTTGGTAGAGCAAGGGACTGAAAATCCCTGTGTCCTTGGTTCGATTCCGAGACGCGGCACCACTTCAAAAGCCACTCAATGAGTGGCTTTTTTTGATAATATAAAAAATTTGAAATTATAACTTAAAACTGTTTGTTGAATTTTATTTATTATATTTTTCATATTTTTGCAAAAAACATCTTTCAACTACAAAGTTTTTTCTTTTTCATCAATATTATTAAAATCAAAACCGTTTTTAATTACATAATTTAATAATTTTGCCATTCCGACAGACTTTGAAATTGTAGATAATTTTACAGCATTATAATTTCTTTGATTAAAGCAAGTTGATTCTTCTTTACCGCTAAGAATATCAAGAGAACTGCATTGATATTGTTCTAAAGTGCTTAACAAACAGGAATAGAAATAATCATTTAAATTTACATTTTTCAATTCACTAAAAGAAACGTCATAAAATCCATAGTTTTCACATCTGGCAAAAATTGCTTTAAAGCCATATTCTAAAGAATCCATTCTCCAATGAAAAAGAATAGGATTTTTCAAATTATTGAAGAATGTAACAAAATCAAGCAGTAGTTGTCTTTCGGAATCAATTAAAGATTTTCCTTCTATCATATAACGGTGAAGAGAGAATACATGTTTTTCTTGCGACATAAAATTAGTCATAGCAATACAACAAATTGTCGGAGCAATGGCACCGCCATTATAAAATCCACTACAAGAATAATGTATTGAATACGTTTCATGTTCCTTGCCCTTAATTAATAATCTGATATCGTCCATTTTTAACTCCTTTTTCATATAATTTATTATTCAACATATGAACGTCAAAAATGGACGCAAAATGAATTATTTTAAAAATTTTTCAACAGATTGTTGTACGTGTCGTGGAGTTTGTAGGGAGCAATTTATTGCACCAAAATCTAAAGAAAGCATTTTGTTACAGTTTTTCTATTATGTCAGAATTTTAATATATTTGTCGATTAACAGGTTATAGAATAGTAAAGGTTGTTGATATTTGCTTGAATAATTGTTTTTATTCAATAAACATTAAACAAATATATTTTTTTAATGTTAGTAAACAAATTAATTGCGAATAGAACATCTGAAATTTTCATGTTACAATTTTACAAAAATTTTTAAGGAGGTTTTATGTTCAAGTTCATCAATAGGGTATTTTTAACTTTAATTGTTTTGCTAATTAATGTTACAGTTACTTTTTCCACAGAGTTACCCAAAGAAATAAAAACAGAATTGATTAAGAAATTAGATACAAATTCACTTGTAGTTTACACAAAAGACAAAGAAATTATTACTTCACAAGAACATGGGCTTATTCCTTTGATAAAATATATGGAAAAAAATTCTTTTTCAGGAACATACGCTTTTGACAAAACAGTAGGAAAAGCTGCGGCTATGTTATATGTATATGCAGACGCCGATTATATTTATGCGAAAACCATTTCAAAATCTGCAATCAAGGTATTAAAAAAGAATAAGATTGATTATGAGGCAGAAAAAGTCATTGATGAAATTCCTAATAAAACGAATACGGATATTTGCCCATTTGAAAAACTTGTTAAAGACGTGGAAAACCCTACACAGGCTTATGGAATGATTTATAAAAAGATAAATCCTGAAACTTCCGTTGTTTATTTCACACCGAACATAACCTCTGATAATCTGGTTGAAATGTATGACGTATTGGGAGTAGAATTGAAGGAAAAAGTTGCTGTCAAATTACACTCAGGCGAACCGGGCGGCAATAATTTTTTGAAGCCTGATTTTGTTGCTCCGCTCGTAAAGAATGTTAACGGAACAATAGTAGAATGTAACACGGCATACGAAGGCAGAAGAAATACAACGGAAAAGCACAAAGTAGTAATTCAAGAGCACGGATTTACCAAAATTGCGAAAGTAGATATTATGGATGCAGAGGGAGAAATTATTTTAACAATTCCAAACGGAAAACAAATAAAGAAAAATTATGTCGGAAAGAACATAGAAAAATATAATTCAATGCTTGTTTTATCACATTTTAAAGGACACCAAATGGGCGGTTACGGCGGAGCATTAAAAAATCTTTCAATCGGAGTAGCATCTTCTTATGGTAAAAAATATATTCATGGGGCAGGAAATCCTGATGAAATGTGGACTTGCGAGAAAAATAAATTTTTAGAATCTATGGCAGATGCAGACAAATCAATAATGGATTATTTTGGTGATGAAATAGTGTTTATAAATGTTATGAATAATATGTCGGTTGATTGCGATTGCAATAAAAATCCGAGCCCTGTCAAGATGAAAGATATCGGTATATTATCATCAACCGACCCAGTCGCACTTGATAGAGCATGCGTTGATTTAGTATATAATTCAAACGATATCGGCAAAAAATATTTAATAGAAAGAATAGAATCCAGAAACGGAACACATACCATAGATGCGGCTCAAGATTTGAACATAGGAACAAAGAAATATTTTTTGATTAAAATGAAGGAAAAATAAACATGAAAGTTTTATTATTTAACGGCTCACCGAATAAAGAAGGTTGTACATACACAGCGTTAAAGGAAATAGCCGATACATTGAAAGAAGAAGGGATAGAGTCATTAATATATCACGTAGGGAAAGAACCGATAACATCATGTATGGCTTGCAGAGTTTGCGCCAAAATCGGTAAATGCGTTATAAAAGATAAAGTAAATGATTTTGTCGAACTATCAAGAGATTTTGACGGATTTATTATAGGCTCTCCGGTTCACTACGCATCATCAACAGGGGGAACAGTAGCATTTTTGGACAGAGTTTTTTTCAGTACATTTATGTCAGGGCGAGGAGAAATTTTTGAGCACAAACCCGGAACTGCAATTGTCAGCGCAAGAAGAGCAGGAACAACAGCAACTCTTGATCAATTGAATAAATATTTTACGATAAATCAAATGCCGATAATATCAGGAAGATATTGGAATATGGTGCACGGAGCAACATCGGAAGAAGTTTTGCAGGATTTAGAAGGCATGCAAAATATGAGAATTGTAGCAAGAAATATGGCTTGGCATCTAAAGTGTAGAGAAGCCGCCGAAAAAGCAGGAGTTCAAATGCCTAAAAAAGAAGAAGTTGTATATACAAATTTTATAAGGTAGGTTTATATGAAAAAAGTTTTAATATTGTCAGGAAGCCCAAGGAAAGGCGGGAATTCAGATACACTTTGTGATGAAATGAAGAAAGGAGCAATAGACGCAGGAAATGAAGTTGAAAAAATTTTTATTTCCGAAAAAAACATTCATTACTGTAAAGCGTGTTATGCCTGCAAAAATACAGGAATTTGTTCAATTCAAGACGATATGGAAGAAGTTTTGGAAAAAATGCAAAAAGCAGATGTTATTGTTTTATCGAGCCCGGTATATTTTTATTCAATTTCAGCGCAATTGAAGGCAGTAATAGACAGAACAGTTGCAAAATGGTTGGAAATAAAGAATAAAGAATTTTATTATATTATGACCGCAGCGGAAGACGAACCGACAACAATGGATTGCACCTTAGAATGTTTTAGAGGGCTAGCAGCATGCCTTGAAGGCTCAAAGGAAAAGGGAATTATTTTCGCAAAAGGAGTGTACAATCGAGGAGAAATTTTAAATACGCAGTATTTAACTCAAGCTTACGAAATGGGTAAAAATATCTAATCTGCAAAAACATTAAAATTATTCATATATACAATTATAAAGAATTAGCCTTCTCAAACGGAACACGAAGAGGAGGCTATAATTTTATTAGCTTTTGTTAAGAAAGATATATACAAAAAGACAATTTTTAAAGAGAGAAATACTTTATAAAA
>CAZKAS010000011.1:0-42948 GCA_964550875.1 uncultured Muribaculaceae bacterium
CTTGATTCTTTGCGATAATAGAAGTAGTTCCTCCTCTTGTATAAATCGCAGCACCCTTTGATGCTTTATTTCCTGTAAAATTCGAATCCGTTATTGTTGTAGTTGCACTACCAGATGCATAAATCGCGCCGCCGTTGCCAGATGTAGCCGTGTTGCCGGTGAATGTTGAACCTTCTGATATGTTAAGAGTGCCACCAGATGCCAAAATCGCACCGCCGTATCTCGCCTCGTTGCCGGTGAATGTTGAACCTGTTATATCTGTCGTAGAACCATTTGCATAAATCGCACCGCCCCACCCGGTTGTAGCCTTGTTGCTCTCGAATGTTGAACCTTCTGATATGTTAAGAGTACCACCATCTGCAGAAATCGCACCACCGTTACTGCCTGCATTGTTGTTTGTGAATGTTGAACCTATTATTGTTGTAGTACCACCATTTGCATAAATCGCACCACCTGCTGTAGTTGCACTGTTGCTCTCGAATGTTGAACCTTCTGATATCTTAAGAGTGCCACCATCAGCAAAAATCGCACCGCCCGAATCAGATGCCGTGTTGCCGGTGAACGTTGCATTTGTTATTGTCGTATTAGCAGTAGTGAAAATCGCACCGCCTTGACTACTTGCAGAGTTGTTTGTGAATGTTGAACCTGTTATTGTTGTATTATCATACTTAGCGTAAATCGCTCCGCCAAACTCAGTTGCTTTGTTGCCGGTGAATGTTGAGCCTGTTATTGTTGTAGTAGTACCACCTGTAATAATTGCACCGCCACGCCTCGCAGAGTTGCCATCATTTGTTCCTGTTCCTCCAAATGTAGTATTTTCTACGTTAAGATTACCACCCTGTGCCAAAATCGCACCGCCAAAACCAGATGTTGCCTCGTTGCCGGTGAATGTTGAGCCTGTTATTGTTGTAGTACCACCACCATTAGCATAAATAGCACCGCCAAGGTCAGCTGTTTTGTTGCCGATGAATTTTGTTGCTTCTGATATTATAATATTACTATCTTGAGCAAAAATCGCACCGCCGCCACCAGATGTCGCCTCGTTGTTCGTGAATGTCGAATTTTTTATTGTACTTGGGTCTAATGCCGTTCCTGAGCTTTCTGCATAAATCGCACCGCCGTAACCTGAAGAATAATTTATGTCGCTATATGTTTTGTTTTGTATAACGAATGGGGTACCATCATACGTTTCTCTTGTTCCTTCTGCTTCTGCCGGCAACATTCCGAAAAATGCAAACACCGTAATTATAAACAACAAAGCAGGGTTCTTTGTTCTCTTTTTCATCATAAACTCCATCTCTCTTCGTAATAATTCAGACATCTTATTCCATTTTATCATTATAACAAATATTTTATACTCAATAAATCCTTTTTTAAAAAATGTTAACATTATCAGGCTTGTTTTTTAGGTTATGAATAAGATTGATAAATATTTGGTATAACTGTCAATGTCATTAGACCATGACAGTGAGCCGAAATTATCAATTCTCACATTTCCCATTGTTAAAAAATAATCAAGCATACACTTTAAAATTCCTGAAAAATTTGTTATATTAATAATGAACTTCTTTTGACTTCGTTCGTTTTATAAATCGGAGTGCAAAAATGAAAAAATTTTTAGTTACCTTATTATTTTTATTCTGCGGATTACCGTCTTTTTGTGGCGGTTGTGATAATTGGACACAAGGTATATACCCCGAACAACTTTTAAAAGAATATTCAAGAGAATATCTTAATGAGTATTGCTCCGCTCCGAAAAATTCACAATGTGATGATATTATTAATCAATACGGACAATATACCGATATTAGTGTAAAAAAAGGTGATATTGGATACTTAAATTCAAAGTATGCACCCGATAGCACAATTTACCCTTTTAGACCAAAATGGCAACAAAAAATTGCAGATTATTATAGTTCGCTTCCTAACAATTAGATAACAGTGAATTCTGTAAGAGTTATTGAATATTGAATATCTCTCACTCTATCTTCACGAAAAGAATACTTGTCGATTGTTGCGAGCATATTCAGCACGGGACGTCTTAATTCATTAGTGATAACAATCCTTACGCGTAAATCAAGATTTTGTTGTAACCTTATAAAATTGCACCCTACCGACTTCTATACTCTTTATTATATGTCAATTTTATTTATAACTTCCGACTTGCAAGTCAAACTTGCGGTACTTTATGTCGAAATTTCTGACACATAACAACAATCGCCACTATAAAATCCAACTGACACACAACAATAACAAAAAAGAACCCTTATGGGTTCTTTTAAATGGCGGGACCGACGAGGCTCGAACTCGCGACCTTCTGCGTGACAGGCAGACACTCTAACCAGACTGAGCTACGATCCCTTTCGCCTGTGACAAAATAATAAAACAAAAAAAAAATTTTTGCAACTCTTTTTTTTATTTCTTCCTCGAATATTCATTCTAACGTTTTTAATTGTTTGTTCACTCTTATTTTTAATACTTATTTTGATTATTTTTTAGTAGTAAATTTGTGCAACAAATTAAAGAAGCGTTTGAAGATAAAGAAACACTGACGGATTATTTGTCGGAATATCAATTGGCTGACGAAAATTTATCCGATGAAGAATTGTATAATCGGGCAGTTACCCAAGCTATTTCAGAATATGACAAGGAACATATTTCAAAATCTGAACTCGATAACCAAACTCAATTTGTCGTTGATGATGAATATAACCCTCGTGAAACTCTTCAAGGTCAAGTTGAATATAACAGAAATCTTAATGAAAATCTCAACGAAAATCTCAACGAAAATCTTGACACTGATAACGATGAAATTATCGACGAAAACTCATCAAATGCCACTCCCGAACAAATTAAACTTGATGAAAATACAATTAATACTCTACTTGATGAAATCGGTAATCTTCAAAACGGCAACTTGATAGAACCGCTTTTTAGGGCTTTAAAAGGTCAAGCGGATTAAATTGATATCGAACAACTTCAATCCGCCTTAAGTCATGTGTCGCTGCCCTCAGATTTAACAAAATTACTTAATAACCAAAACGGTAATACTTTCTATCAAGCCTTAAAAACAAGAAAAGAAAACAAAACTTGATATTTACCAAGTTCGCAGAACAGGTGAAATTATTATTGGTAAAAAAGTCGGAACTAACAAATGGATTGACTTAAAAGGTGGTTTTACTAAAACAAAAGAAGCACGTGAATATTATCAAGAACGCGAAGCTGAATTATTAGAATTATTAAAGAAAAAGAAAGAAACACCAGAAACAAGACATGTTGCAAACCGTGATAGAATTGGTGCTGATTATCATGAAGGCATGAATGTTACACCAGAAAAATTTGCAAATGAATTTGGTTTTAGAGGTGTACAATTCGGGAATTACGTAGAGCAAAAGAAACGTGTTGATGATATAAATGAAGCATACGACGCACTTCTTGACCTTGCAAACTTATTAGACGTTCCGTCAAGAGCATTATCTCTTAACGGTTCTTTAGGCATTGCCTTCGGTGCAATGGGAAGCGGTGGAAAAAATCCTGCAAAGGCTCATTATGAACCAGACGAAGTTCTACAAAAGGTTCTGTTTATTACAGATTACTCGTGGAGCAAATGGCTGCATCAACGTTCTTTAAATATTCCCAAACCGTTCGTACAATGGGTGATTTAGCACGAACGATTATTAGTAATTTTTCCTCACAGTTGTAGGGTGCAGTTCAATTATTGCTCTCTACAGACTCATTGCTTTTATCTTGTCAAAATTTGTTAATCGTTTTAAAATCTTCATTTTTCCTCCTTATTTTTTATGTCGGTCTGTTCCCGACTGCCAACCGATATATCCGTAGATGTCAAAGGATTTTATGACTGCTATGCCCTCTAATCACTTGGCGTTGCTTTTGTTTTATACTTTCAGTTTCTCATTTTAAGAGGAAGTTATCTAATAATAGAATTATTAATTTTGTTCATTTATGGAAATTTTAAAGATTGTTTATAAATTTCATTGTTTGCTTCATTTTTTCAACACAGTTATGATAATCAAGCATTTTGGATTTTGCTTTTTCATCACCCTTAAAATGATACTCATTGGAGTATTTTATAAATCTTCGTTCATACTCTTCTTGTATCTTTTCCATATCTTCAATAAATTGTCCTTTCATTTTTCCTCCTTGCACTTGAAATTTGTTCAAAATATGTCATAATGAAGATGTAGAATTGTCATTGAAGATAGAAAATCTCAAGGGCTATTCGGAGGGACTATTGTTGTAGTTCGTCAGATGACGGAGGGTTGTGAGTCCGTCCTTTGGCAATTCTACTTTTCTATATCTGATATTATTTAAGTCATTTTTTTTGATTTTTCCTGCGGTGGTTAGTTTCCAAACATTTTCGTTCGCAACTTTTTGCGGTTTCACAACAAATTTGATAATATCTTTTTCATCTTTGATTTCTTCTTTCGGAAGTTTTTGAATGTAAATTAAAGCGTTATCCTGCGTGTCGTAATAGACCGCATCGGGCTTTCTGAAATTTATCGGCATTCTTCTGAGTTGTTCCGTTGAGAGTTTTTGTTTGATATTTTTATTGGTCCTTAAAAGGTGAATTACGTCATTATCAGACAAAAATATCACTGCTCCTACGTTTTTGAGTTCTTCTTTTTCCGTAAATTTTAAAATTTCGGGAGTTAACCACGCTAATGTAACCGGACTTTTATTTGCTTTGAATGTTTGTTTTTCAACTTCCGATATGCCTTTTTCGATTGTTTTTTGAACTTGCTTTATTGATATGGGATTTGCGTTGATTTCCTCTATTAATGGTGCTTTTAAGCCATAATCAAAATTTTTGATTTTATCGTAAAGCATTAAACCATAGTTTGAAGAGTTTAGAGCTTGATTTGTATTCCACCCTGCATCGGGTTTGAGGTGATAGATGTTTCCGCCCTTGCTGAAAGTGTAAACGGTATTTTGTTTTTCTTCACCGCCTACTATTTCCGTAATTTCTCTGATTTTGCCCTCTGAAGATTCAACCTCGATGTTTTTTCTTCTTACATCACCTTTTGTGAGTTGAGTGACAAAACAACGGCAGTTCCAACCGTAACGTGTTTTGACGTTTAGAATAGTGAAATCTTATTTATAATTAACAAAAAGAGGCATTCCAACCTATCGTCGATATTGCCTCTTTGTTAAATGGCGGAGAGAAAGGGATTCGAACCCTTGGTGGAGTTGTCCCCCACACAGACGTTCCAGGTCTGCACCTTAAACCACTCGGACATCTCTCCTTTTGATTTATTTTCTTTGTATGTATTCTATATCAACTTCACTTTATTGTAAATAGATTCTTCCTCTTTATTATTTTTTCTATTCTTCTTTTAAATGTAATATCGATGTTATTGCATCTATAATCTTTTCGGTTATCTCTTCAATGTATTCTGCGGTTGTCAGTCCGTTTACAACTATATCTGAAGTTTGCATTGTCGGACGGATATATATTTGAGCTGCTTGATTAACATTCTCAAATTGCATATCGGCTGCATTTCCCGTCTTTCCCCTTGTCGCTGCTCTTACATACCATCTATCCCGAATTATGCTGAATGGTGTAAATACATATATTTTAATATCATCTACATCTGCTACATCATTGTTTAAAACAAACAGTCCCTCATTAAGAATTATAAGCGCAGGATTCTTTTCTACCATATTTAATTTACTTTCACATGTTACAAAATCATACGCAGGCGATTTTATCGCATTTCCGTTTTTAAGACTTTCAAGATGTGTTTTCATTAGCTGCAAATCCAAGGCTTCCGGTGTATCAAACGAAAATCCAGTCATAAAAAGATTTTCATAACTTCCTGCTCTTTTTAGTTCGTCCGATGCATCTTTATAATAATCGTCGCAAGATATGGTTGTGAATAAGTCTTTTCTTCCTCCCTTTAACAATGCCTTCGCTGCATTTTGAACCAATGTTGTCTTTCCTGATGCTGATTCTCCTGCAATTCCGATAACATACGTCTTTTTTGGGTTCTTTACTATTCCTGTCACCAATCTTAATAAAAATTTCTCATTTATCGACAAAAATAAAGGTTGTTTCTGTTGCTGATCTTCCCTCAATATCTTATTTAAAGAGTCAACTATTTTAAATATTAAACCTGTTTTATCCTTTACCATTCCATTAAGTTGAATATTGTTTTGCATATCTAATTCCTGACCATTCTTACGTTAATTCAATCATATATTAAAATAGAAAAAATTTCACCATGATAACTAAAAATTTTCAAAAAAATTTATATATTAGTCATAATTATTTGAATAATTATTGATATATTTGCTAAGTTCGTCAACTTTTCCTTGATATTTTACTATTGTCTTCTCAATTTCTTCTCTATGCTTTTTCTGATGGTTGATGCTATTTAAAAAACTTAAAATATTTTCATTTATATCTTTCGCTAACTCTTGCAATATGCTCTTCGTTTCTTCTACCAGTTTTGTATCTGCATTTTTTGTTATCTCATTTTTTATGCAAAAATATTCTATTATTAAATCTTTGATACCTCTTGTGTCATTCTTGAGAAGTTTCGTTTCTATTTCCTTTAAAATACTTAATGTCTGTTCATAAAACGGTAATATTAAACGCTTTTTATCAACTATTGTTTTTGTAAAATATTTCATCGTTGTATCATAACCGATTTGAGAAAGTTTATCTTTTTCTTCATTATTCATCTGAAAATCAAAAAGCAAAACATCTTTTGTATCAAATACTACATAATCATACTTATCTCTCTCTCCAAAAATATCTACTAAATTTTCAGAACAAAAATATGACATTGAACTATAAATTGTATTCATATAATCAAAAACCGTTTTTAAATTCATACAATTGCCTTCCAGTCTGAATTCCAAAATACGACAATCTTCATTTTTAAGGTCTTTGATACCCTTCCATAAGGGAATACTTTTCGCTAAATCTCCATCTACCAATATCTTATCATCAATTTCTGTCGGTTTCATTAAGCCCGGAAAACTTGCTGAAATTTTCACCGCCTCTGCAAGTTCAAAATTAGGTGTAGAATACTTTGAAAAAATAAATTTTTTATTTGTTTTTAAGTCTGTTGAAAGGATATAAACATCTTTTCCTATGTCAGAAAATGTAACAGGGGCATTTTTTCCTTTTTCATATCTTTCTCCGTAATACGCAATTTCAATTTTCTCTCTAATCCATTTCTCAAAAACTTCCCCTTTACTCAACGAAAAATCACCAAGCGAAAAGTTGATGTCTTTGAACATAAATGCATTAAACTCATGTAAAACTTTACTCAAATCTGTCGATTTGCAACCAACAGAACAAAGTGCCGCAAAAATTGCACCAACTGATGAACCGATATATGTCGGAATTTCTATTTCCAATTCTTCAAGTGCCTTTACCGCTCCAGGGTACACTACACCTCGAATTGCTCCGCCTCCAAATATACATATGTATCTGTTCGCTTTCATAATTTTATTCTTTCAAAAAAATATCCCGCCTGTCAATAGACAAGCGGGATAAAATTTGAAGTTTATCTGCAAATTTACATAACTTTTGCTTTATCTTCTTCCGTTACTCCTTTAAGAGTAAGATTTACTCTTCCTTTATCGTCAATTTTTATAATTTTTACAATTACTTCATCTCCGATATTAAGATGTCCTTCGATTTTTTCAATTCGTTCTTTGCAAACTTGAGATATGTGTATCATTCCGTCTTTTCCGGGGGCAAGTTCAACAAATGCTCCTATTGGGATTATTCTTACAACTTTTCCCTTTATTACCATTCCTTCTTCAGGTCTGAAAGTGGCTTGTCTAATCATTTTTATTGCAATATCAGCACCTTCTTTGTCGTTTGAAGTAATAGTAACTCTTCCGTCATCTTGAATATCAATTTCCGCTCCTGAAGCATCAATGATTCCTCTGATATTCTTGCCGCCGGGTCCAATAACCGTTCCGATATCTTCTGTCGGAATTGTCATTGTAAATATACGTGGTGCATATGGTGACATATCTTTTGCTGGTTCCGTGATTACTTTTCTCATTTCTCCCATAATATGTAATCTGCCACGTTTTGCTTGTTCCAATGCTCTTCTTAATGTTGCATTTGAAATACCCTTAATCTTCATATCCATTTGAAGTGCGGTAATTCCGTCATCGTTACCTGTTACTTTGAAGTCCATATCGCCAAGGAAGTCTTCAATGCCTTGAATATCCGTCAAAACAACGTCATTATCTCCTTCTTTGATAAGTCCCATTGCAACTCCGCCTATCATACATTTAACAGGTACACCTGCATTCATCAATGCCATTGATGTTCCGCAAGTTGAGCCCATCGATGTTGATCCGTTTGATTCTAATACATCTGAGGTAACTCTGATTGTGTATCCAAATTCATCTTCTGACGGAAGTGCAGGAATATTTGCTCGTTCTGCAAGGTTTCCGTGTCCGACTTCTCTTCGTCCGGGGCCTCTGAGCGGTTTTACTTCTCCTACTGAAAATCCGGGGAAAATATATTTATGCATAAATCTCTTTGTCGTCTGTGGATCAACTCCGTCAAGTTCTTGAGCCATGCCCGGACCTGCAAGAGTAACTGCCGACAATATTTGAGTTTGCCCTCTTGTAAATACTGCTGAACCGTGTGCTCTGGGAAGTACTCCGACTTCACACCAAATCGGACGAACATCTTCAACATGACGACCGTCTGCTCTTACGCCTTCATTGACTATCATCGCCCTCATAATTCTTTTTTCAAGATACTTGAACTCTTCTGCTACGAAGTCTATACCTGTTTCCGTCATCATTTTCTTGATGGGGTGTTCTTCATCAAGATTGTCAAAATATTCTCTTGCTTTTGTCTTTGTTTCTTCCAACTTTTGCTTTCTGTATTCTCTGTCAAAATTGTGGTATGCGTCGTAAACTGCATCATAACACATTTCTTCAAGAACTTTTTTAATTTCCGTTGTATCATTCGGGTTAACAAATTCAGGTCTTTCCACACCGCATTCTGCTGCGTATGCCAATTGTGCATCACATTGAACTGCTATTTCTTTTTGTGCAAATTCAACTGCTGCCATAATGTCATCTTCTGTGACAAAATCACAGCCTGCTTCGACCATAATGATTGAATCTTTTGTACCTGCGATAACAATATTCATATCTGATTTTTCACATTCGGAGTATGTCGGGTTAGCAATCATTTGACCGTCAATTCTTCCTACTCTTACCGCTCCGACAGGACCTTCAAAAGGAACTCCCGCAAGCATTAATGCTGCTGATGCTCCAAGAATTGCCAATGTATCAGGTTGATTTTCTTGGTCTGATGAGAATAATTGGGCTACAATTTGAATATCGTTTCTGTATCCTTTAGGGAATAACGGTCTTATAGGTCTGTCAATCAATCTTGATGCTAAAATAGCTTTATCTGACGCTTTTCCTTCACTTCTGTTGTAACCGCCGGGAATTTTACCGATTGCGGACATTCTTTCTTCATAATCAATTAATAGTGGGAAAAAATCTATTCCTACTCTTGGTTCCGGGCTAACTGCCGCATGAACAAATAACATTGTGTCGCCACATCTTACCGTAACCGATGATGCTGCTGATTTCGCATACTTTCCTGTTTCGATTACGACCGTTTTGCCTCCTATTGCAAATTCGGTTTTTTTGACTTCATTAATCATGGTCTTTTTCTTTCTTTCTTTTTTCCATAACTGTACTCCTCTATTATAAATGAAACATAAATAATTAAAACGAAGATTTTAAATTTTTGTTCATAATTAAAAATATATGCTACAATTAACAGGAAAAGGAGTTTATTATGGGATATAGTTCTGTTTTTGAAATATGGAAAGATGCAGTTAAAAAATTTCCCGAAAAAGTTGCTCTTTCCGACGGAGTTTCTGATATAACTTTTCAAACCGCATTTAGAGAAATTTGTTATCTTGCTCAATGTTACAAAAATTTTGACATATCAAAAGGTGATAAAGTCTGTATATTTGCGGAAAATTCTCCTCATTGGCTTCTTTTGGAACAAGGTGCAATTTGTCTTGGGGCGATTTGTATTGCTAAAAATTCTAAAATAAGCATAAATGAATTGGAATATGTTTTTTACAACAGTGACTCTTCCTCTTTAATTACTGATAAAGTCGATATTATAAACAATTTCATCTCTAAAGACCAAAATTTTCTTTCTAAAACTAAGATGATTATTTACACCGGATCTGATGAGTGTTTCAAAAATAATCCCAAAATTGTTTATTTCTCCGACTTAATGTTAAATTTTAATAAAAATACTGACTATTTTTCCGATTATATAAATAACCCTGATGATGTTTGCTATATTTACTATACTTCAGGCACTTCTTCAATGCCGAAAGGTGCTATTCTCGTTAATTATGGAATGGCTTATCAAGTCGAGGAAATTCAAAGGGTTTTGCAAGGTGAAAATCCTTCTCTATTCCTTGAAACATTCCCTTTAGCAAGTGCAGGCGGTAAAACTTTTAATTTATATGCTCTCTCAATTGGTTGCAAAATAATTTATACTCCCTATGTTGATTTCTTTGAAAAATTAGCGGATTTTAAGCCGACTTTACTTCATTTTGCTCCTAAAATAGTAATGACGCTTATGGGCAAGTACTATGATTATATAAATTCTTTTGGAAAAATTTTTCATATTATTTTTGGATTAAACTATTCTCTTTCTATGCAAATTATGAAAATGCAACGAAAGTTGTATGCAAAGAGAAAAACAAATACTGTAGCAACTGGCTTTAATGGATTTTTAGAAAAATCTTTATCCTCAATAAGAAAAATTCAAGACAAATTTATATACAAAAAAATAAGGAATAAATATATTCAGGACGATACAGTTCTCGCAATCGGTTCTGCTAGTCTTGCAAATAAAGCAGAAGATTTCTTCAGCATACTTGGCGTTAAATTTATTCAACATTACGGAATGACAGAAACTACGGGATTGACGACTCATGCAACAATTCAAGACCAGCAGGAACGTCCCTATACTGTTGGATTACCATTTAGTAAAACTCAATATAAAATCGTTGACCCTGAAACTATGCAATCTCTTCCTCCTATGGAAAAAGGTTTATTATTGCTCAAAGGTCCTGAAATTTTAAAAGGTTATTATAACAATCCAGAAGCGACTAAAAAGACAATTACACCCGACGGTTGGTTAATTACAGGCGATTTAGCTTTTGCCTATCACGATGATTATCTTGTTATTTTATCAAGATATGATGACGTAATCGTTATGATGAACGGTTACAACGTTTATGCTCCGCCTATTCAAGACCAAATTAACGCATCTCAATTCGTTAAACAATCTGTTGTTGTTGGACAAGCTAAACCTTATCTTGCTGCTTTAGTTTCGTTGGATAAAAAACTATATTCAAATTGGTGCAGTGATAATCACTTGGATTTTTCTAATCCCAACCAAAATCAAAAATTTAAAGAATATTTTTTGCAAGAAATTAATGACTTAATCTCAAAAAAAACTTATTACAAGTATTATGAAAAAATTAAGTATGTTTATTTCTTGGAAAATGAATTTTCTGTTGAAAACGGTACTCTGACAAATACCTTGAAAGTCAAATACCGCAAAGTCTGTGAACTTTATAAACAACAAATAGAAGATTTGTATAAATCAAAATAATTAAGTGTATTTTAAATATTTATTTCTTCTTTTCCGCTGAATATGTATCATAAGGTTTATATCCTTCTGGAATTTGATATTTGAATTTTTTTGCTCCAAAATTCATTATCCATTTCGCTTTTTCTGAAATTTACGCTCCAACCGTATATTCGTTTCCGTCATTGAAAAACGTTCCCGTCGGCATTATGTTTTTTTCAAAATAACCGTTTATGTTATTTGTTTTGGACAAAAATACCTCATTATTCTCCCAATCTATCCATTTGCCGTCAAAGGAAACATAATATTTTCCTTTATCAAAATCAACTGCAAATCCGACAACAAAATTCCTGTTTGATTTTTTGTCAGGAAATTTTTTTATTGCTCCGTAAGAATAACAATAATCCTCATCGCTGCCGTTAAAATCACAGTAGGTATCTTCTTTTAAGTATGATACTATTCCTACGTTAGAAAATGTTGGGATTTTTGTTTCGCTATTTTTAAATGCGGCTTCAAAATAATATTTACCGTCCCCCTTCTTATAAAATTTATTTGCATTTGCAAAAGAAGAGGCTCCGCTATTTTTGTGTTTTATCTCCAATCCGTCAGCCGAAATATAATAGTCATTTTTATTGTATCTTACGAGATAAACACTATTTGTGGTTGAAGTGTTTTTGAAATACATTGACTTTGTTCCGCTTTTTCCGTCTATCCAAAAAGTTCCGTTATCATATTTATATTGAAATGATGACGATTCTTTACCTGTATATTCTTTGACTTTATTAAAATCAAATTCTTTTAAAATCATTTCTTTATTAGTTTTTTCAATCGGGATTTTTTTGTTGGTTGTAACCTTACTGTCATAGTAACTTGAATAATATATTTTATTAACTTTTGCCCTTGATGGAATGTTAACTTTCCATAAAACACCTTCATAAGAAGTTAACAAAAGAATTATCGGTTTTTCGGTAATTTCAACGTTTACGATAACTTCTCCCATTTTGTGTTTGTTACCTTCATATACGGCAATAACGTGCAAATCTCCTTCTTCTTTAAATTGAGGATTTTCAAGAGGTTCGGTTTGATTGGTTTTAAAGTTCTTTTCTGTTGAGTTTGTTCTCTGTATGTTGTTGCCTGTTGTCTTGTCGGAAAGTTCTTCTTTCGCAACAATGAAATATCTGTTATTACAGATTCTGGGAGTCAAGTCGGAAATAAAATCAAGAGTAACTTCATTGTCTTTTGAAATTATTCCCCACTTTCCGTTCTTTTTTACACAAAATAAATCATTATTTTTATCTCGGTAACCTGCAAAACGGTCATAATCATCGTATTGAAGCGGAATTACTATTTGTTCTTTTTCCGTAATTAATCCAAATTTACCTTTGTATTTTGCGAAATACAATATTTCAGAATCTGAATGAAATGGTGTTAACTCTTCATAAGACCTTTTGAAAACTTTTTTGCCTCTTTCGTTGATAACGTAATATCTTTTATCTTTTGAAATAATTATAAAATTTTTTCCTCTGTAAGTGGCGTAGTTTCGGATTGTAATTTTGCCAACTTCTTAAAATTTGTATCAAAGATTGTTATATCAAACTTATTATTTACGTTTAAATAGTATTTGCTAAACAATTCTGCGAACAAGATTCGGGGGTGTTTTTTATAAGTTTCATATATAAAAAGATTTTTTGGTTTCTTTATACCGACAAAATTGTCAGAATAATTAAAAAATGTATCGTATCTGCCACAAGGGATAATTTCTTTCCCTTTATCGTCAACTATACCGACTTTATTATCTCTGTATTGCAGATAATAATTACCCGCAAAGTGCCTAACACTATCTGTGTTTATTTTATTTGGAACAGGTCGGTTATTTATCATTACCATTTCTTCGGAAACAATTTTACCGTTTATGTCTATATAAATATTATGAAGATTTATCTTTTTCGTATCTTTATTTTCTTGTCTTTCCGAGCAACAGAATGCTTTATCTTTTTGTGAATAGACAATGCTGTCATATTTCGGAGGTATAATAACTTGATTTTTCTCATCAACAATCCCCCAATGCCTATTTTTTAAAGATGAGTTTATAACTCTGAAAAAATCCTTGTTACTATATTTTCCAATGCATACAATTTCGTTGTATTTAAAGGGAATTATTGTTTTCTCATTTTTATTCACAATGCTGATTAAATGCTTGTCTGTCAGTCTGTAATATTTTTCTCCATAGGGTTCTATTGGATATTTTGATGTGATTTTGACATCAAAAATACCGTCTAATACGCTATAAATCCCTGTCTTTGAGTAAAACAATCAGGTGAAAAAAACCTGAATAAGGTCTGCTTTTAACAGTTCTCGCCCTTCTGTATCTATAAGAATATGAAACTTATTTTTTATATCTCTTGCAATAAACAACGGTTGATTATGGACTTGCTTGATATACAGATATTTGCTCGGAATAATTATTTTTCCCGTGTCACTTAAAAGTCCGACTCTGTTTGCATTTTTTACGATGAAACAATCCCAATTTGTTAAATCAATCTTATCGTAACCTTCTTTTGTGACTTGTTTGCCGTTACTATCATACAGATAGTATCTGTATTTTTTAAAATTAACATTTCGATTTTTTTTAGGTGGAGTTTGTTTTTTTATATATTGTTTTAAAATTTTATTATTGAAAATATTTGTATTATTTTTGTTGGATTTTGCTTCTGAAAAATCTATTCTATAAAGTATTAATCCTAGCAATAGGATTATAATAAACAATATTGCAAGAAAAGCACCTTTATTATTTTGTTTCATAAAACTCCCTCAATACCCGAGTTAAGGATATCATATATCGGTCTTACATCAATATTTTTGAAAAAAGTTTTATTAAAACTTAATATAAATTCCTTTCCAAATAAAAAACAGAGTGCTAAATACACTCTGTTTGATTTAAACTATTCGTTAATGATTATATGCGGTTTTTCCAAACTCCGCCATCTCTGTCAACGACTGCATCGTAGCAAGACCAAATTCTGAAAACCCCTGTCAATCCGAGTAATGCATGTGTCATATTCTTTTCATATTTTTGTCCGTTAACTGCTTGACCAATTCCCGGCCATATCAATAACGACAATGCACCTGCTCCGATTGATTTTGCCGTAACTTCACCGTTCTTTCCGTGCGTTCCCGCAAAAACAGGACTTACAAGTAAACATAACACTGTCATTAATGTTATAATTTTTTTCATAATTCCTCCATTTTGTCTAAAATGTTTCAAATGTGTAGAAACAACAAATAGTAGTTATCCTATGTGCAACACGACTTTATTTCTTTCCAAAGACTTTTGTACATCAATAACTCTTTGGTTAGCACTTCCCACCCAGTGAAGATTATTATCTTTTTCATCGGCAATAAATTCTCCGTCTATCAAAACATCAAGATACTTTATAACTTCTAAATCTTTAATGTTTTCCCACGAAAATCCTGTGTAAAGCCAAGCTGTTTTGTTCGGTTCAAGTTCCTTAAATTTCTTTGCTAATCTTGTTACTTCACTTTGATTAAACGGGTGCAAAGGGTCACCGCCGCTGAATGTGATTCCTGAAACATATTCGGGACGGAGTGCTTCAAAAAGTTCGTCTTCAGCTTTTTGGTCAAACTGCAAACCGCCTGCCAAGTCCCACGTAATCGGATTTTGGCATTCAGGGCAATGGTGGGTGCAACCTGCAACCCACAAAACTACCCTCAAACCGTCACCGTTAAGCATGTCATCTTTTGTAATATTGTGATAATTCATTACATGCTCACTCTGTCTTTGATTTCTTCCATTTTCGCTTCGTTAAGTCGAGTATCTCCGTTAACTCTTGAATATGAAAGATAACCGTTCATTCTGTCTATTTTTGTAAGATTTTTGCTTCCGCATTTTGGGCAAACGTCCATTGACAGTTCTTGATGTCCGCAATCGTCACAATATGCAAGTGAAAGATTTACTCCTTCGTAGAAACCTTTTTCCATTGCTCTGTGGATAAGTGTTTCAATTGCTTCCGTATTGTATGAAATAGGATATTTTACATATTGGATTTTTCCACCGTTAAACAAGTCCCAAAATCTTTTTTCAAGGTCTTGCTTTTGGATAGGTGTAACATGCTCCGTTACGTGACAATGGAACGAATTTGAAACATATCCTCTGTCTGAAACTTTGTCTTGGATTCCGTATTTGTTTCTGAATTGTTCGACTTGTAAACCGCAAAGTCTTTCTGCCGGTGTTCCGTAAATTGCATACAAATTGCCGTCTTGTTCCTTAAATTCATTGATTTTCTTATTAATATATTCCATTACTTCAAGCGCAAATTGTCCGTCTTCAACCAAAGATTTTCCGTTGTAAAGCTCTTGAAGTTCATTCAATGCGGTAATTCCAAATGATGCCGTTGCTGCTTTTAAAAGCGGTTTGATTTTTTCATGCGGTTTTAAATGTCCGCCGTAAAATCCACCTTCACAATATGCCAACGGGTTGACTGATGCTCTCATTTCTCCAAGATAATCATAAGTTCTGATATGTATCTTTCTGATTAGTTCCATATAATAATCAAGAACTTCATAAAAATCTTTGCTTTCTTTTCTTGCCTTTGCCAAAATCATCGGTAAATGCAAACTTACTGCGCCTATGTTAAATCTTCCGACGAATACAGGTTCATCATTTTCATCGGCCGGCTTCATTCCGCCACGTTCAAACCAAGGTGACAAGAACGCTCTGCAACCCATTGGGGAAATAACCTTTTTGTATTTTTTGTAAATTGATGCAACATATCCTTCACCTGTCAATGATAACCAATCTGGATACATTGCTCGTTTTGAGCATTCAACGCCTGCTTTATAAACATCGTGGAGCTCTCCGCCTTCGCCATGAAGTTCCTCATCGTACAAAAATACAACTTTCGGGAAAAGAACAGGCTTCTTATTATTCTTTTTACCTTGTCCTTTTTCACGTATGCGTAACATTGTCATCGATGCCATCTTTTCAAATTCACCGGTTCCCAAGCCCATTGTCATTGTGATGAACGGATAGTCACCTCTTGATGATGCTACTGTATTGAACTTGTATTCCCAACCTTGAAATCCTTGCTCAAAATCATTTTGTACATCTTTTATCGCTTCTTCTCTCGCTTTTTCAAGTGTTAATCCCATGCAAGTATATCGTTCTAATTGTCTTTCATACGTTTTGTTTGCATAAGATGCAAGAAGTTTATCAACTTCGGGTACCGTAAATCCGCCGTATTGTTGGCTTGCTGCTGCCATTACAATATCTCCGATTACATCAAATGCAACATCTAATGATTTCGGCTCATTGTACCAAAGATTGCCCATTTCAAAGCCACCCTTTAATACTTCTCCAACATTGAATAAACAACAGTTCATTGTATCTCTTCTTGCGGACATGTCGTGGATATATATATATCCATCTCGAATTGCTTGAAGTTCTTCTACGTTTAAGAAAAATTGCTTATATAATTCCTTATTCAATTGATTGAATATCAATGAACGTTTCGTCGAAACTAACGCTGAATCTGCATTTGAATTTTCTTTATCTCCAATGTACATGATTTTTTGACTTTCTCTGTACACCTTATCCAGCATTTGAACAAATTCTGTTTTGTAGTTTCTGTAATTTCTGTAACTTTGCGCAACTCTGGGGCTTACCGCATCAAGCGCTGTTTCCACTATAAAGTGTATTTCCTTTATGTCTATATCGTGCTTATTCAAAATTAAAATTTGCTCTTTTACAATATTACAAATTCTTCTCAACTCATTTTCATTGAATTTAATTAACATTCTTTCCGCTGATTTTGAAATTGCATTTATTATCTTTTGAATATTAAACTTCTCGTGCGTACCGTCTTTTTTTACAATACAAATTTTGTTTTCATTTAATATCTGCATATCTAAAAGAAGTTGTGGCGTAAAATCTGATGTTCCTGACATTGCCTTTACCGCATTAGTCAATACTTCATTTTGTTGCTTATTTTCATTGCATAAATTACTATTATTCATTGCTGAATTTTGCATTTAAATCTCCTTAGATTCCTGTTTTGAATACTTCCCAATCACATAATATGTTTTGACAGCATGCCTAAACACTTACATTTTATCTGTCCTTTTTAAAATTATAGTACAAGTTACACTTAACTTAAAAGTACGGAATAAGTACGTCTTTTTTTTATTTCTCTGTATTGTTTATAGCGTTTGTGTTTCAGAGATTTTGTCAAATATTAAATTCTCGTAATATTTAATACGTTTGCTGAAAACCCACTAAATATAGGTATTTTGCCTTGTGTAGTCCGTAACTTAAACCCTCAGGCTATTTCAAATTTTGTCAAGTTTTGAAACGCAACAATAGTTTGAAAATTCTTTTTTAAACAAAAATTTACATATGAAAATATTAATTTACATATCTGTTAATCAAAAAGAATTAAGGCTTTCGAGCATGCCTGCCTTGCAAAATTCAATAATAATAATCGGTTATCTGCTTTTTTTCTTTTCAATTCCTTCGGGAATAAGTCTGTATCCGCCTCCGTATATGGTTTCTATGTATTGTTTATTCCCTGAAATTTTGTCTAATTTTGTTCTTATATGTCTGATATGTACTCGTATTGTTTCTACGTCATCATCGGGATTATAGCCCCAAATATCCGTCAAAATTTTTGAACCGGATACCATGTTTCCATAATTTTGCATTAGCAAATTAATAATATCAAATTCTATAGGTGTAACTTTGGCTGTTCTACCCAATATTTCAACAGAATATGTTTCCGGAATTAGAGTAATATCCCCGATTTGTAATATTTCTTTTGTTGTTGCTGATTTTGGCATTTTATCGGAACGTTTCAATAATGCTCGAACTCTAACTTTGAGTTCATCAATTTCAAACGGTTTTACCAAATAATCATCAACACCTATATCAAATCCTTTAACCTTGTCTTGAAGCATTCCAAGAGCAGTCAACATAATAATCGGAGTATCCTTAATTTTATTGTTTTCCCTTATTCTCTTAGCTACCGTGTATCCGTCAACTTCAGGCATCATTACATCGAGAATAATTAAGTCCGGATTTTCCTGTTTTGCAATTGCAAACCCTTTAGTACCATCATTTGCCGATAAAACTTCATATCCTGAAAGTTCTAAATTTATTTTAATGAGTTCATTTACTGAGTCATCATCATCAATTACGAGAATTTTATTCATATCTGCCTCTGATTGTTAAAATTTTTCTTAATTATATCGCAAATTGTACGAACTCTGATTTGAACGGAATGATTATTAACTGCCGCCATTCTTCCGTTATCAGCAATAGTTCTTGCAAAAGACGGGTGTGCAAGATAAAATTCTATTTTGTCTATTAATTCATTTGAGTATTTGTATGTTTCTATTTCTTTACCTACGTCAAAAAGCCTTTTTACTTCCGAATTTTCTTCACATATTGCAAATCCGGAAGAGGCTATTACTTCAAATACCGTAAAATCAATGCCTGAAACATTATGAGAAGAAGGAACTACCGTAACAAAACTCGTTGACATTGCTTTTGCCCTCTCTCGTTCGTTTGAAACATCTCCGCAATATGATTTTCTGTATAATTCTTTTATCTCTGGATTTTTGATTTCTTCCCATAATTCATTTTCTAAACTATGTAAATATTCAAACTCATCTGAAAATACTGATATTTTTCCAAAATGCTCGATTAAATCAGTTATTATCTTTAAATTGTTAATATCATCAGGATTGGCAAAAATAGATATTCCTCTGTTATATGTCTGAAAAGGATTTTTATATTTTTTAAAATTTATTCCGCAGGGTATATAAATGGAATTTTCAATTAACGGTAAATTAGATTTGTCTGAAGTTAAAATTAATTTTTTACCGGAAAAAGCATTTAGAGTGGCAATATTAGATTTGTGAGAATTGGTGTTTAAAGCTGTCAAAAAGTTAAAAATAAAAATACAATCAGGATTTTTATCAAAGATTTTTTGCAATAATCCGTCATTTAATTCTGAAAATCCAAAATTTAAAATGACATCAGGGTTAAAATCCAATATAATACTTGCGTCTAATTCCGAAGAAACAACTTTTTCAGTATAAAAACCAGCATACTTAAACCCTTTGGCAAAACTTCTTGCGCAAAGAGAATAAGGTGGTTTATCAGGAATAATAACAAAGATTTTTTGCATAATAACCTATTAAAAATGCCGCTTTTAAATAAAGCGGCATCTTAAAAATTGTAAAAAAACTATTCAGCTTTTTCTTCAGATGCTTCAGCCACTGCTGCTTCTGCTGCTGCTTTTGCTGCCGCTTCTTCTTCAGCTTTCTTAGCCAATGCTTTCTTAGACAATTTTTCTTTTGTTGAAGGTTTGTAATTCAAAGTACCGTCTTCATTAGCATTGTTGATAAGATACTTAACTGTATCTGTCGGTTGAGCACCTTTAGAAATCCAGTCGAGTGCTGCCGCTTTATCAAGTTTCATTTCTTTTGTTTTCGGATTGTAATGACCTAATTGTTGAATTGCTGCTCCATCACGCTTTGTAGTTGCATTGATAACAATAATTCTATACAAAGGATTTCTCTTATAACCCATTCTTTTAAGTTTAATTTTAACCATTTAAAGGTTCTCCTTGTTTTACTGTAACAACTTGGGGTGAAATACTTGACCATTTCTATCCCCTGACGAATTTCGTCATTGCCGCAACGATAAGTTTTGAGGATAACTTAACGCCAGTACCTAAATTTAAACATAATAAAATATCAAAATCAACTAAATTATTTTATTTCACTTTTTTTATTTACAAATTATTTAGAGATTGTGTATTTCAAAGTTTATATGCTATATTATTCTGTATGATATAATTCAATGTTTTATTGAATAAATAACATGAAGTAATTGTTACGGAGAAAAGAATGAATAATTTTTTAAAGTCATTAGCAGAAAAAATTAAAAAATTTGACAGCACCCTGACTGACTATTCTAAAAAAACTGAAGGAACAGGACAAATTCCTTATCTTGCTTATGTTAACTGGGGTGTTAATCTTTCTCTGAACGAAAACATTGATGAAGCGATTGAAAAACTGGAAACATCAGCAATGTTACAGCCGCATGCTCCAATTGTACAGATGAATTTGGGAAGAGTTTATATGAAGAAAGGGTTATATCCTGAAGCGATTGCCAGATTTAGTAAAGTTGTACGTCTGGAACGTGCCAACGGAACGGCTTTTTCTCTAATTGCCGCATGTTATGTCCTTCAAAATGAATTTAAAGACGGAGAAATATATTACAAAAAAGCATGTAAAACCGGTTCGTTAAATCCTTCTATACATACTAATTATGCTACAGCGCTTGCTCAAAAAGGAAAGCGTTTTAAGGCGATAGAAATCTATAAGGCTGCTTTAAAAATTCAACCTAATGATTTTGATGCTCTTCATTATACCGGTTTAATATTATGTGATTTAGAGCATTTTGAAGAAGCAGAAGAGTCGCTTGAAAAGGCTCTTGTAACTTACAATGCAAATCCTGTGACTTATTTGTATCTTGCTATATGTAAGTACAGATTGGATAAACCACATGAAGCCATGTCGCTAATAGAAAAAGCGTTAGAAATTAAGCCTGATTATTCTGATTGTATGATGATAAAAGGTGTTTCACTTGCAAAGATAGGAAAAGAAGCTGAATGTATTTCTTGTTTTTCTGCAAATGAAAAGGGACAGGAAACAAATCCCAGATATTATACTTATTGGGGAATTGCATTGCAATCATTTGGTCGTTATGCAGAGGCAAAGGAAAAATTTCTTCAAGCTTTTGAACTTAACCGAGATGATGAATATAATTTGTTTTATCTTGCGGAAAATTACATCAAAGAAGGTAATTCAACGCCTGCGTTGCAACTCTATACAAAAATTGTTGAAAAAAATAACAATAATGCTGTCGCTCATGAAAAAATCGGTGATATTTTATATCGAAAGGGCGACTATAAAAATGCAATTAATTATTATTTAAACGGAATGAAGGTTTCAAGGAAGCATAAACATTTGTATAACAAAATTGCTAAATGTTATTATTACTTGGAAGATTTTAATACAAGTGAAACTTACTACATAAAAGCAATAGATTATAATCCGGATTTAATTGAAGCATATACGGGATATACAAATCTTTTACTTTTAAAGGATAACGTTAAAGAAGCTCTCAGAAAGATAAGAACAGCATATAAAAAGTCTCCTGATTCATTTGATGTAATTGCATTATATGCGAGAATTTTAGTCAAATCGGAGATGTATTATGATGCGATTGAGAAATTAGATAAACTAATTTCGATAGATTCAAAATATTATGAAGCAGTGTTTACAAAAGCGGAAGTTTTAAATTCTTTAAATAAGCCGCAGGAAGCGTTAGGAGTGTTGCAATCATTGCCGCAAGAACTACATGATACAAGAGATTTCTTATACATAAGTACGATTTCTTATGACAATATTGCACAACAATCACCAACGCAATACAATATAAATAAAGCAATCGAATTTTGTAATCGTTTGACAGACAAGTATTCAACAGAGTACAAGATGAACGACTTACTTCATCGATTGACGGAATCATTAAAGACAGTTAAGGAAGAATAAAAGTGGGTATAATAGTACAAAAATTCGGCGGAACATCAGTAGCCGATCCTCAAAAAATCCACAATGTAGCGAAAGCCGCACTAAGAGAACAAAAGAACGGAAATCAAGTGGTAGTTGTTGTTTCAGCAATGGGGCACACAACGGATTATTTGGTAAGTTTGGCGAAAGAAGTTACGCTTACGCCATCACCCAGAGAAATGGACATGCTCCTTTCAACTGGAGAACAAGTTTCTATAGCACTCTTATCAATGGCAATACAAGCTGAAGGCGGCAAATCGATTAGTATGAATGCAACGCAAGTTGGAATTATTACGGAATCGGTTCACGGTATGGCAAGGATTTTAGATGTAAAAACGGAAAAAATAACAAAGAACCTTGATAAAGGACGAATTGTTGTAATTGCAGGATTTCAAGGAATAACTCCTGATGGAGAAATTACGACATTAGGCAGAGGAGGAAGTGACACTTCAGCTGTTGCGATTGCTGCTGCCTTGAATGCGGACAGATGTGATATTTACACAGATGTTGATGGCATTTACACCGCAGACCCAAGGATTGTACCGACGGTTCAAAAGTTGGAACAAATTTCTTACGAAGAAATGCTTGAGTTAGCAAGAGTCGGTGCAAATGTTTTACACCCTCGTTCGGTTGAAACCGCTAAACAATGTAATGTTTTGATGAGGGTTAGAAGTTCTTTCAAATTGGAAGATATGGGCACGTTAATACTAGGAGTTGATGAAATGGAAATATATAAACCGGTTGCCGGCACTGCGGCAGATACTTCGCAAGTCAGAGTTGTCTTAACACATGTTAAAGATGCTCCGGGTAATGCAGCATTACTATTTACTAAATTGGCAGAAAATAATATAAGCGTTGATATGATTATTCAGTCTTTCGGAAGAAGCGCAAATTCTAACGATATTGCTTTTACCGTTAATAAAGATGATAAAAATCTTACATTGGAAGTTTGTAAGAAATTTTTGCCGGAACTTGCTAAAGACGGTGAAATTTTTGTTGATGAAGATATTGCAAAAGTTTCAATTGTTGGCGCGGGAATGGTTGACAGACCCGGTATTGCTGCTGCAATGTTCCGTTGTCTTGCAAATGAAGGAATTAACATAAAAATGATTTCTACATCGGAAATAAAAATCAGCTGTCTTGTTGAAAAAGGTAACGAAAAGAATGCAATAAAAGCACTTTGTAAGGAATTTAATCTTGACTGCGAAGAAGCCGCTGTAGTAAACGGAGATTTACCTCCCGGAGAAACGAAATAAGTAAAAATTAAAAGGAATGAGTTGAAGCTCATTCCTTTTTTTATTTGAATGATTGTTTGTAGGAATATTCTTCATTAAAACCGACAGCCTGATACATTTTTAAAGCAGGCAGATATGATGAATCGCAAGTTGCGTTAATTTCTGATAAGATGCGATTTCCGTTTAAAACCGCATTCCAAACGTCAGTGACAACTGATTTTAAAAGATAAATGCCAAGTGATTTTCCTCTCAAGTTTTCTTTTATTGCGACGATGGGGACATTTGCAATTGAAGAATTAGTAAGGTTTGCAAAACAAATGCCGACAGGTTTTTCTTTATATAACAAAATTTTTGTTTCATCTTTTAGAAATTCGCCATAAATACCGTTAACAATCTTGAGGACTATATCTTGACAACCGTTAACGGAAAGAAATCTGGGATCAAATTTTGAATCGCTTGAATTTTTAAAGGCATTATGAATAATTTCAGCAACAGAATTAAAATATTTGTCGTTCCAAGAAGTTAACCTAAAGCCATTTTTCAAACGAGGTAAAGCAGAATTACTTAATGTAGAACCTGCATTTTGAAAATCAAATTTCATGACGGACTGATTAACAACCGTAAAACCGAATTTTGGAAGTTCTCCGACAATTTCTTCTTGTTTGCCCAAAACAGCGTAAGTAACGACTTTCTGATGTATTAGATTAATATTTTCCTCAAGAAATTTTTGTAAAAGCAAACAACGTTTTTGAAGAGTATTTTCATCGCCTAAAATGTGAATTATATTCAATTCCAAAGAATATGAAATAACGGTTGTATAAGTTAAAAAACCGGTTGGAATATCTTGTTCAAAGAGAATAATACATTTTATGAGCCCTTCATTTACAGATTTTATAAAATCTTCATAAATAAGAGGTTCTAATTCAAAATTATAATCAATTGCTGCTTTTTGACGAAAATCATTATATACACCGGCAAAAACACCGATATATTTTTCACTAAAATTGTCAAATTGATATACAGTAATGTTCGCCATAAAGTTTCCCTAATAATATATTAACATAAATAAAAATTCATAAAAAATTTTACTTGCAAAAGATAAATTAGTATACTACGATAGAGAAACAAAAGGAGTAAGGTATGGCAATTGCTTATTTATGTTTAGGTTCAAATATCGGTGATAGAGTCGGATATGTTCAATTAGCGAGGAAAATGCTCGTTGAATCCGGAAAAGTTACTATAGTAAGAAGTTCTGCTTTGTATGAGACAGAACCTTGGGGAAATCCTGAACAATGTTGGTTTTTGAATGCCGTACTGGAAGTTAAAACAAGTTTAGAGCCCAAAGAACTTTTGAAATTATGTTTGGACACAGAAAAACACTTAGGTCGTGACCGTTCTACTGAACGTCATTGGTCATCAAGAACGATTGACATTGACATTTTACTTTATGATGATTTAATTTATGAAGATGAAGAACTGACAATTCCTCATATGCATCTTCACGAAAGAGCATTTGCGTTAGTTCCGTTGTTGGAATTGGTTCCCGATTATATTCATCCTAAATTAAAGAAATCATTGCTGGATTTGCACGAAGCAATAGAAAATCCTGAAGATATAGTATTATTTGGAACAAGGTTTGACGAACTTTAATGCGTAGAGTTGGGGTTGTTGGCGCAGGGCCGGCAGGAGTATTTGCGGCACTTTCAGTCAGAGATTATCACAACGCTGACGTTGTAGTTTTTGACTGGCAGGAGCCTCTTACGACACTATTTCCGACAGGTGGAGGAAGGTGTAATTTCTCTTACTTTGAAACTGATGTAAAAACTTTTTCAGGTTATTATCCGAGAGGTGCAAAATTTTTACTTTCCGGATTAACTCGTTTTGGAATGAATGATACTGTTGATTATTTTGAGGCTATTGGTATAAAATCCTATGTTCAAAATGATAACAGAATTTTTCCAATTTCAGACAGCGCAAAAACAACAGCAGAAATTTTGTTACAGCGTGGAAATATTTTGGGAATAAAATTTAAAAAAGAGCGTGTCAATAATATATTCAAAGATGACAAAAAGTTTATTCTCTCAACAGAAAATGACGATTATTCTTTTGATAAAATTATTCTGGCTACAGGTGGAAAAAATTTCAAACTTGCAAGAAAAATGGGGCATAAAATAATTTCACCGAGATTTACATTGGCACCTCTGGAAATTGCAGAAAAGAGATATTATGATCTTTCAGGTTTATCTCTAAAAGATGTTTGGATTAAAGTATTTTTTGAAGGGAAAAAGATACTTAATATTGCCGGTGATATGCTTTTTACAATAAATTCAATTTCCGGTCCCGTGATTTTTAAAATTTCTTCAATTTGCGTATATGACAATTATTCTAAGGATAATCCGCTCGAATTACAGATAAATATTGCAAAACAAAGTATGCAATATTTAGAAAATTATATTGAAAATTTTAGAGAAGATAATCCAAGAACATCAATTAGAAATTCTTTTAATGATTTTTGTCCTAAAAGTTTGTTTGATATGATATTGATTGACAATGGTATTGACCCGACAAAACAAATTGCTCAAATGACTAAAAAAGAAAAAAATATAATTCTTGAAAATTTGACAGCTTTAAAAATCCACGTTACAGATAAGGTTAATGGGGCAGGAATTGTCACGGCAGGTGGTGTCGATACAAACGAAATTAATCCCAAAAACATGGAATCAAAAATCGTTGAAGGGTTGTTCTTTTCAGGAGAAATGATAAATGTTGACGGATTTACGGGTGGTTTTAATTTGCAAAATTGTTGGACAACTGCACGAATTGCGGGCATGAACGTATTTATAGATAATCAATAATTCTGAAATTATAAAGATAAATATTAATTTGTATATTATTTTTTTGGATATAAATCACAACATAGGTGACATGGTGTAAAAATTTTTTTTTCTTTTAACAGTTTTCTATATTTTTTGAATTTTTCACAATTTATTATATTAACTAATTTTTCATTCCGAAGATTACCCATTTTAATTGGCAAACAAGGGTATATTTCACCTTCCGGATTTATAAATATATCAGAAAATGGAAATTTACAAGGTTTGTAAACATCGCAAATTTTATTATTTTTACTATCAAATAAATGTTTAATTGATTCCAATGAATTTTGCGGTTTAAATTTAGGTGCCCAACGAACAAGAGTATGAGCATTTTTTGACAAACTTTCAATTTCTTTATATGCTTCCTCAAATCGTGAAAAATCAAAATATTGTTTTATCGGATAATCGACCGTCAAAAACTCATCGGGAAATTCATTAAGTAAATTAGGGTTTTGTCTTATATTAGTTCCACGTAAAAAAGAAAATGTAATAAAATCTATCTTATTATCATCACACAATTTATATAATTTAGGCAATTCTTCTATATTTTCATTTAATATTACTGTTTTAATTTCTGTTAATGGTAACTTTTTTTTACTGTTTTGTTTAATATACAATATACTTTTAAGAGTTTTTTCATACACCCCTGTACGGCATCTTAGTGCATCATGTTTTTCCCCTATGGCATCAATTGAAACACTGAACAGCAAAAGTTTCAGTTTAAGAAGTTCTTCCAATTTCTCGTCATTTAACAATGTACCATTTGTATATAAATTAATTTTCCCAAAAACTCTATCTGAAGCATATTTCATTATCTTAAACATATCTTCTCTAATAAATATTTCTCCTCCAAGAAAAGATATAAAAGCATATCTTGGTATCTGTTTTATTATATTAATCCATTCTTCCGCAGTTAATTCATTTAATTTTCTTTCTTTTCCAAGATAGCAAAATGGACAAGATAAATTACACCTATAAGTAATTTCCAATATATACCTTAAAGGATGCAAAATTTTACCATCTTTATTGCTATACGACAAATCTGAATATATTGTTCTTGCAAAATCAAATAGAAAAGAGCTATCTACATTCATAATTATCCTAACAAAGAATTTTTTAACAAACGAAATCCGTATTTTAAATAATTAAGTATAATTTTAGGTTTTAAAATGCATTTCCCAATTTTTTTAATAATATATTCCGGGCGGCAATAATAACCTAAAACAGTTTTTTTCCTGAATTTTTCAACATATTCTGCAGTTAAATCATTTTCAAATGAATTAATACAATTAAAGTGACTTTTGCCCAAAATATTATAAGTAACTTTATTATCAAGATTTAGCATATCGTACAACTCAGTTCCGACAAATGGTGTCGCAATATGCAATTCTATAAAATCAGTATCATTTTTTAACATTGCAATTCTTGTTTTTTCCAAATCTTCCTTCGTTTCCCAAGGAAAACCAATTACATAAAATCCTAATGTTTGTAAACCTATTTTTTTTGCTAATTGAACTGTATTATAATTTTTTTTGATGGAAGTATTTTTCTTCATTTTTTTTAAAGATACATCAGAACCGGATTCTAAACCAAATGCTATAAGAAAACAGCCTGTTTTTTTCATAATTGACAATACTTCTTCATCTACTGTATCAACTCTTGAATTAGCAACCCATCTTACCTGACCGGCAAGATTTGAATTTAGTATTTTATTACATAATTCAATTGTCCATTGTTTATTAATCGTAAAAGTGTCTGCTTTAAAAAAGAAGTTTTTAATTTTATACTTATAAAAACATTCTTCCATTTCTTCTAAAATGTTTTGAGGAGAACGAAAACGAACTTTTTGCCCTGAAATATATGGAGAAAGACAAAATATACAAGTAGAAGGACAGCCTCTAGCCGTAGAAATTGTTGCCAAAGGTTCTCCTGTATCAGGCATTGTATACAATTTATTATTCATCTTACTTCTGTCAGGAAATGGTAAAGAATCCAGATTTTCACAGAACGAATCTTTTTTAGTAATTATGTATTCATTGTCTTTTTTGTATATTATACCCGGAATGGTTTCTAATAAATCCTTATTAGAAAAATGGAAGTCAACAAGATTACCAATTATGAATTCTTCTTCCCCGCCTATCATGTAATCTGCAACAGAAAAATCATATTTATTTAATAATTCTATTGTCATATCATGGAAAATAGCGCCTTTAAGGATAAAAACAATATCAGAATACGTATTTTTTATTTCTTTTATAATATTCAAATCATAAAAAATTGTAGCATTTGTTGTACTTATAAAAATAATTTGCGGTTTAAAAGTATCTATATCTTTAAATAAATCCTTTAAACTACACTTTTCGCTTTGATAATCTTTTAAAAATATATTATAACCACGCTGTCCGAGTACAGACGATGCATACCCCAAATCATTACAAGCACGCATAGCATTTGCTGAAGATTTACTAATATTTAGTTGGCATCTGTCTTCTCCCCTTTGATACAATTCTCCGGGCGGATATATTAACATTATACTTTTCATATGGTAATTATATCATATTTATTGTATAACTATCAATGATGTTAAATAATAAATGTTTTGATAAAGATTTAAGTGTTATTATTCCTTGTTTGAATGAGGAAGAAACTATTGGTGCCTGTATAGATAAGTGTTTCATTGTTTTTCAGGAATTAAATATTAATGGAGAAGTGATAGTTGTTGATAATAATTCAACCGATTTATCAAAAAAAATAGCGGAAAATAATGGTGCAATGGTTATAAATAACGAAAAAAAAGGTTATGGTTCTTCTTTAAGAGAGGGCTTTAAAAATGCAAACGGAGAATATTTGATATTTGCGGATGCTGATAATTCTTATGATTTTTTAGAAATAAAACATTTTTGGGAAAATAGAAATAATAATTCTGATATAATTATTGGATCGAGATTTAAAGGAGATATAAAAGCAGGAGCAATGCCTGCATTGCATAGATATTTTGGAACTCCATTTTTGACTTCAATTTTAAATTTACTATATAAAACAAATATATCCGATTCGCAGTCGGGAATGCGTTTTATGAAAAAATCAAGTCTGGATAAATTGAATTTTGAATGTGATGGCATGGAATTTGCATCTGAGTTAATTATCAAATTTGCACTGAGTAATATGAAAATTTCTGAAATCCCTATTTCATTACATAAAGCAGGAAGAACTAAACATAAATCTCATCTTCGGCCTTTTCGTGATGGGTTTAGACACTTATTATATATTGTAAAAATAAGAATATTAAAATAATAACATACAGACATTTAAAACACATAACAAATCCGGTTTTTTAATAGTAGTATGCATTATTACATTAAATATTAATATAAAACAAAAACGGAACTATACAGCTCCGTTTTTTTAAGATATTTTTTATTGTTCAGTTATCTTCTGTTGCTAAATTTAGCAAGTAATCTTAAAATTTCCATATATAACCAAACCAAAGTTACCATAAGTCCGAATGCACCATACCATTCAAATTCTTTTGGAAAGAAGTTTCTTGTACCTTGTTCGATAAAGTCAAAATCAAGGATAAGGTTAAAAGCAGCAAGTACTGTTATTGCAACTGAAACACCGATTGATAATAAAGAACCGTCTGTGATACTCATCATTGGAATATTTATATGAAATAAACTCAAAACCAAGTTAATAATATAGAAAATCATAACGGCAAAAGTTGCAGTAATGATGGTGCTTCTAAATTTTTCAGTTGCTTGAATAACTTTTGTAGCGTACAAAAAAATCATTGCAAAAAGTGTTAAGAAGGTTAAAGATACGGCTTTAATGACAATTCCCGGTAACATTGCCTCAAACTGACAGGAAAGACCTGCAAGAGCCGCCCCTTCCGCAAAAGCATATAACGGAACTAAAACAGGCATTGCTTTTCTTGAAAAGCATATAATCATAGCCAAAACGAAACCGACAATCAGACCGATAGTTGTTAAAGCATTTACCTTATCAAAATTGCCGAGAATAAATTGATACCACGTTGCACCACCGGCAATAGCCATTAAAACAGCCATTAAGCCCAATTTTGATAAAGTGCCGTTAATTGTCATAGGTGCTGAATTGAGTTCATAAGATTTTTGCTCAAAAGCAGAATTTAAAATAGGATTGCTCATATTTATCTCCTTAAAGTGTAATTTCCAGAATACTATCTTTTAATATTATCTCTTTTAATTGAAAATTTTCAAAGAAATTAATAATATTTTAACAAATCGAGCATGGTAATTCTTTAAAAAGTTTCATTTTTGCGGTACAATTTGAGCGTAAAAATATTTGAGGATAAAACATTGACAACCGAAGAATTAATTAAACAAACAGCCTCAGAACAAAGAAGGGCATTGTTGAATAAAGAAGTTAAAGCGACGGAACTTTTAGATGCGCTTTACAATCATATAGAAAGAGATTCTGATAAAATCGGAGATTTTAATTCTCTTACAAAGGAACAGGCATACGAAACCGCAAAAACGGTTGACGAAAAGATTGCAAAAGGCGAAGAATTGCCGCAATTAGCAGGTATCCCGCTAGCATTGAAAGATAATATTAACTTGAAAGGTTCAAAAACAACCGCTTCAAGTAAAATTCTTGAAAATTTTGTATCCCCATACGATGCAACAGTCACAAAGAAACTTAAAGAAAATTTAATACCTATTGTAGGAAAAACAAACCTTGATGAATTTGCAATGGGTTCAAGTAATGAAAATTCTGCATTTGGAAAAGTTCATAATCCGTGGGATTTAAACAAAGTTCCGGGGGGTAGCTCAGGCGGTTCTGCTGCTGCAGTATCTTCATATCATGCAACGTTAGCACTTGGTTCTGATACAGGCGGAAGTATCAGACTTCCGGCTTCATTTTGCGGTCTTGTCGGTATGAAACCGACTTATGGTCGTGTTTCAAGATACGGTCTTATTGCATTTGGTTCATCTTTAGATCAAATAGGCCCTTTTGCCAGAAATGTTGAAGATTGCGCATTACTTGCGCAAACAATTGCAGGATACGATTCTCATGACTCAACTTCATTAAATTATGAAGTTCCTGATATGACATCGGGGTTAAAAAATGATATAAAAGGTTTAAAAATTGGTGTTATCAAAGAGTTGTACGATGAAGGTTTGACTTCAGATGTTAAAAATGCACTGGAAGCATCAATTTCTGCATATAAAGAAATGGGTGCTGAAATTGTAATGATTTCTCTTCCGTTAATTAAATATTCAATAGGAGTGTACTACATTGTAGCGACAGCGGAAGCAAGTTCAAATCTGGCGAGATTTGATGGCGTAAGATACGGATACCGCACAGAAAAAGCAGACTCTTTAATAGAAATGTATAATAAAACGAGAGCGGAAGGCTTTGGTGAAGAAGTTAAGCGTCGTATAATGTTAGGAACTTACGCATTGAGTTCAGGATACTATGATGCATATTACAAAAAAGCGCAACAGCTCAGAAGATTGATAAAAAATGATTTTGACAAGGCATTTAAATCTGTAGATGTTTTAATTTGTCCGACTTGTCCTGACACCGCATTTGAAATTGGTTCAAAAACAGAAGATCCTCTTTCAATGTATTTAACAGATATTGCAACAATTACGGCAAATTTAGCAGGTATTCCGGCAATGAGTTTGCCTGTAGGAGTTGATAATTCTGGTATGCCAATAGGATTACAAATTCTTGCTCCTGTTTTGGAAGAAAGAAAAATGTTTAATTTTGCGTATAAACTTGAACAAGTTATGCAATTTAATGAAAATCATAAAAACCAATTTGTATAAAATTGTTAAGAAAAAGCGTTAAGAATTGTAACATTTTGGGCTAAAAACTCAAGTTTTTAGCCCAAAATACGTTTATATACATGAGTAAAATAGAAAAAAGAATACACAACAAGTGTAAGTATAAGGAGCGTATTAAAAATGACATCAATACAATCTGGCGAATCGGGTGTACTTGGGCAAGAATGGGCACTTCAGAACAATAGAAGGAATGCTGTTTCAAAGTTATACGGAACGAATGGCAAAACTGACCTTGAAAGTTCCATGAGCTTATTAGGAATTGATAAGAAGTCCGCATTAGACACAATAGAATATACGATTGTCGGAGATAGGACATACGACGGAACGTTGTTAGATTGGCAAGCGTCGGCGTGGTCTGCTGGAAATTGTGATGACAGGCTTTTCCAAGGAAGTAATTACGACTTATACACAAATGTAGATTTAGAAAAAGGTACGTACCTGATAATGGACGAAAGGACGCTGACTGAAGAATTAGGAATGGATTGGTCAGGCGGAAAGCCTTATGATGTTTTAGAAATAAAGAACAACGATGTAAATTTCTATGATTTTGTATTTTGCGGAGAAGAAGACGGAAAGCAAGATAGCTTAGACATTCAGTTAAACCAATTAACGAATGCACGTTGGGGAGTTAACCAATATGAAATCAGAGAAGTTAATACAGATTTGTTAAAGGCAGCGGTAGGCGGCCCCGGTGATAATACAGAGTCAAGACTGGCATATGATACATATAATATAATGAAAGATTCATTGCCGATGTGGGCTACTAATGAAATAAAAGAGGCATTAGCAGATTTAGAGCCTGATTCGGACGAGTATTATCAAAAGTTCATTGAATATGCGATACAGACAATGGATAACGAAGGTTATACTGAAGGAAATTCGATTGCATCACCTGAAAAAGGCGATCAAGCAGATACACAATTGAATAAGCTCAATTCGACGAAAGAAGGCTTTAACGTTGTCAGAGGAGAAAACGGACAAGTTAGAGTTGCATTGAACAACGTAAAGAATTTAGATGTAAACGGAGCAGGTTCGGTTACAGGTTCGGCTGTGTTCTCAATGGGTGAAACATCAGATGGAAATTCTGTAGTACAAATCGGACAGACAAAATATGGTAGAGAATTGAACATTTCAATTGATTCAACTCCAAACAACCTTGAATTTTACGGAGAAAATGTAAATGCCAATTTCAACAGTAAGGTTGCAAAAAATTATAATGTTCAGTGGAATGCATCAAATAGTAGCCTAAATTCTACTAAGGGTTCAGGCACAATGTATATTAACACTTCGGAGAATGCATCAAATAACACATTCAATGTTGGTGATTCAAAAACAAAAGTACAAGGAACTTATGATAACGTTCTTATTGATAACGGTAAGAATAACGTTTATAAGAGTGAATCAGATTCTACAAACTTATTTATTACGTCAGAAACCAGTGATGGAGCATTAATCTACGCAGGTGACGGTGAAAACAAAGTTCTTGTTGGCGGTAAGAATGGTATATATGTTGGTGGCGCAGGAAAAGATCATATTGTTACTGACGCAAATTCAAAAAATAACTTGTTATTTGGTATGGACGGTGATGACGTTATTGATGAATATGGTCAACACAATACATTCCTTGGTGGCAAAGGCAAAGATGAATATAACAGTTACGGAAAAGATAACCTTGCAAATCTTGGAAATGGCGAAGATTATGAATTGCATTTAAAAGCAGGCTCAGGAAATTCTATATTTACGGGAGAAGGACTTGACGGAAACAATTATGTTGATTTCCTCAACAGATATCTTACAGAAAATGGAATGACAATGACCGAATTGTTGCAAAGATTAAATATGACTGCAAATGAAGCAACTGTTTCAAATATTGTAGCGGCACTTACCGGAAATGTTTTGGAAAAGGAAGAGCTTGTACCTGACTTAAAAATTGTTCAACCGGAAAACAAAGAAATAAATACAAAAGATAAAGAAGGTAATGTCTGGTCACGTCCGGCAGGAATGGTTGGAGGTAGTGAAACAACTACGATTGGAGATTATAGAGTATCGAGAACGGTTGGAACGGCTCAACACTATTATACAGTTATGGGAAAAGACGGAAAATCATATAGTTTTTCTCAAGAACAATTGGATAAAACAGGAAAAACATTAGCAGATTATATTGCTAATTTGACAGAAAAAACGACAGAAAACAAGAAAACTCCGACTATAACAACTAATAATGCTCCTGTAAACTATACAATGGCTCTCGGAGAAGGAGGCGGTGGTTATAACCGTATTCCGGAAAGAGAAGTTATAGCCGATGACGAAGCATTTCAAAGAGATGTAACGTTTGGTGATGGTAGTCTTAATGGACAAGTTTATACGATGGCTCTCGGTGAAGGCGGTGGCGGCAATATGATTGATGCCAATGTAGAAAAAAGAATCATTAATGGAAAAACTTTCGTCAATATAGACGAGATTAGCAGATAATAAATGGTATAAAAAGGACTAACTTTTAAGGTTAGTCCTTTTTTATTCAATCCAAAACTTAAAAAACAGGGTAATTGTAACGGATAACGCAAATGATAAGATTGCACGATATTACCCAAGTCAAGAAGATGAAAGCGTTGCAACTTATGGAATGTTGACGCACGTCGAAAAAATCGATACGGATAAAAACAACAACCTTAAAAGAACAGCAACTGAAAAACTATCAGAATTAAACAGGGTAACAGAAGAAATCAGTCTTAATATTATAGCAGACCACAGAGCAGGTAAAGGGGTAATAATACCTCTCGATATAGATGAATACGGGTTAAATGGGTTATACCTTATAACTTCTGCAAACCATAGGATTTATAGAAATAGAGAAGAAATTGCAGTAAATCTAAAGAAAAGAGAACAAAAAACTACTTAGTTTCAATTTTATAATACTTTTTGGGAACTTCCGACCATTTTTTTTTGTTTAGTTCGTATGGTTCAAGGACCTCTTTGTAATATGCATTAGGACCACCATTAATGGTGTGCTCGTCAATATAATGGTTTTTCCAATATGCCTCATCAAGTTTTTTGTATAACTGTGTATCTTCTGTTTGATCCCATTCCGTAACCTCAAGGGTATAAGAATACACAACTGATTGAAACAAACACATAAATAATAAAACAGAAAACAATTTTTTTATCATATTAAACACTTTCTTTGATTTTGCTCCACGAAAAATAGTTGCTCATTTCGCTATCGCTGTCATTCGCTATATTTTTCGTTACTTCGGCGTTCCGCTTCGCTCCAGCCTACGCAAAATCCGCTCCATATTTATTAACGCATATTTTTGAGAAAAGTTCATTATTTTATGGCAAAACATGAAGAAAATTTAATAAATATTTTAAAAAACGAACTGAAAAGTAGAAATAATCCGATAGATTTAAAACCTGTTTACATAGGCAAAGTAGTCAATTTATCACCCGTTCAAGTGGCGATTTATGACGACAAAATAATTTTAACGGAAGATGACGACCTTTTAATATCCGAACAATTCCGCTTGCGGTGCAATATCGACAAAACAACGGCTTTATCTTCGGACGTGCCTAACTTATTAAACGAGGCTAAACAAGTAACAGAGAACCATTCTTTCGGCGGTTCTCCCTGTAATATGCCCCAAGCGATTGAAAAACTCGCCCAAGCGATAGAAAAAGTAAATTATTAAATAAAAATGTAAATATTCATAAAGTATTTTCATATATATTTTATCGTGTTAAAATATAGTTAATACTTCTTGTTAATATTCTATTTCAATGAGTATATTCGTTTATATAAGGAAATGCCTCTGTAGCTCAGTTGGATAGAGCGCTTCCGTCCTAAGGAAGGCGTCGCACGTTCGAATCGTGTCAGGGGTATTTTTTATTTTGCTTTTTATTTGAATTTGATTGCTTCTCAATTATTCCTTTTCCTTCGGAATAATAGCATTTATACTGTATTATCCTCTGGCAAAGTCCAAAATACCTTCTGATTGGTCACAGATACGAATTTGCAAATTATTTTCTTTTGCAATTTTATGAAATTCATCAAACAATTCAAAATAATGCGACGGAACTTTTTTATGTTGCTCGTATTTATATTTTACAAAATCAACGTCCATTCTAACTTGCTTTATTCCCAGTTTGAGTACTGTATCAATGAAACTTTTTATTTCTTCAATGTTATCGTTTACATCGTCAACCAATATATATTTTAATATTATATTATTCTTTGCATTTTCTGTTGCTTGTGTGTATTGTTTTAAGTTATCAATCACTTTATCAAAACAATCAACTTTTTTTATTTTATTATATGTTTTCCTAGTTCCTGAATCTAAAGAAATTACCATATTAAATTTTGGATTTGTTATAAATGCGTTTTTAATTGCTTCTGAGTATTTGATTCCTGATGAGAAAAGTTCTATATAAGAATTATCTACATTTGTCAGAATGTTTAATAAATCGTGAAACTCAGGATTTATTGTCATTTCTCCGCCACTCATAAAACAAATAATGCTTTCCGACATCATATTGTTTTCAATGATTGAATTAATTAATGGGATAACTTTATATTTATATCCTTCTCCAACATATCCAAATGAACAATAAGAGCATTTTGCATTACAAGACATGTTGTTCTGAAAGTAAAAACGCTCAATTGTGTTTGGAAAATCCGCAATCTTTTCTGTAGTCAAGTATTTCTCAATATCGCAACAGCCTTGACACTCCGGCGGAACTCCTTCTTCATATTCATCATTATTGATTTTTTCAACTATTTTCTTCCGTTCTTGATAAACTTTATTCCAATCTACAACTTGCTCTCCATTATAGTTCTCGTAAAAAATCGGACCTGAAACGTTAGAACAACAAGGTCTTATATTATCATAAAAAAAATGTACTGAATGCTTCAATAGAGGACAGTTTAAGTATCTTTTCATTTTATCTCCATTTTAATAATTTAAAATTTTATCATAAAAGTTAATTTGATTCAATTTATCAACTTTTATAACAAATCATTATTATTGTTAATTTAGTAATAAAAAAGCAGATTTTTTCAAACCTGCTTTTTTGTGTTTCTTTATTAAAATATATGTTTCAATAAATAGTAAATTGCCGATGATATCAACATACAAGCCGGTATTGTAACTACCCAAGCAATAACAATATTACCTACAACACGCCATTTTACGGCATGAGCATGAAATGTTGAGCCCACTCCCATAATTGACGTTGAAATTACGTGAGTTGTACTTAACGGAATACCAAAATGTGATGCAGTTAAAATCAATCCTGCTGCAGATGTTTCCGCTGCAAAACCATGTATTGGTTTTAATTTGATGATTTTATGTCCCATTGTTTTAATAATTTTCCAGCCACCATTCATTGTTCCTGCTGCCATTGTAAATGCGCAAATTATAATTACGTATATCGGAATATCAAAATCTCCTGATGGCCCTTTTTGTAATACTCCTCCTGCTAATAATGCAAGTGTGATTATACCCATTGTCTTTTGCGCATCGTTAGAACCATGACTTAATGCCATTAATCCTGATGAAATTAGTTGTAATTTTCTGAACTTTTTATTTACCGAATTTGGTGTCGCTTTCAGTAAAATTACTATCCATACTATTAATAACATTAATCCAAATCCAACACAAAAACCGAGTATTGGTGATGAAAACATTGGTATTATAACTTTATCTATTAGTGTTTGTATATTTACTACCTCAAACCCTGCCTTTACTATTGCTGCTCCCAGCAATCCTCCTATAAGGGCGTGTGATGAACTCGACGGTAATCCAAGCCACCATGTAAATAAATTCCATAATACTGCCGAAAGTAATGCACAAAAAATTACTGTCAGCGTAATCATATCTGCATTTACAATTCCGGCTCCTATCGTTTTCGCTACGTGAGTTCCTGTTAAGGCTCCTATAAACTCCAATGACGCTCCAAACAATACAGCTTGTTTGGGTGAAAGAACTTTTGTTGAAACAACCGTTGCAATAGCGTTTGCACAATCATGAAATCCGTTGATGAACTCAAATACCAGTGCTATTACTATTACTGCTACTAAAACTAAAATAGTTATGCTCATAATTTTTCTCCGATAACTAATTTTGTTTTAATACAACATTCAAAATTGTGTCTGAAACATAATAACAAGCATCTAATGCCGTTTCTATTTCCTTATAAATATCTCTCAATTTAATAACATCAAGAGCATCGTATTTGCCTGAAAATAATATCTTCATTGCGTTTCTGTGAACTTCATCGCCGTGTGATTCAAGTTCCTTCATTTCTATACTTAATTTTGTTATCTTTTCTACATCAGAAACTTTTTTAAAATTTGCTATAATTTCTTTTAATTTATCGGTTGCTTTAACCAAAGTAAAAGCCTGTTCTTTCATTTCATCAGTGTAGTTTGTTAATCCGTACACTTCTAAATTTAAACAGGCTTTAGAAATTCTTTTTGTTATTTTATTTAATTGCAATGCAATCGTTTGAATATCTTCTCTTTCTATCGGTGTGATAAAACTTTTATTGAGTTGCTTTAATACCGCTCTATACGATAATTTCCCTTTCTTTTTGTACTTTAATGCGGCTTCTTTGCTCTCTTCACTTAAATGATTTTTCATTATCTCATTGTACAACGTTGCAACTTGGCTACATACTTCTGAACTGTCTTGAAAATAAGCAAAAAATAACTTATCCTCAGGTGGCATAATATAAGCCATCAGGTTGAATTTAGACATTTTTTTCTCCTTATCTAACACACGGTGTCTTTTAGACACACACACCCATCTTACTAAAAATCTAGCGCATTGAAAAGATATTATTTACAAATTGTAATCTTATATAATAAATTTAGTTTATAGAATTTTTTAAATATGTTTCAATAAATGCATCTATCTCACCGTCCATAACTGCATCTACATTCCCTATTTCCAGATTTGTTCGGTGATCTTTTACCATTTTGTACGGGTGAAAAACATATGAGCGAATTTGTGAGCCAAAATTGATATCCATGTTTTCGCCCTTTAAAGATGAAAGTTTTTGTTCATGTTCTGCTTGTTTTATAGCAAGTAATTTTGATGCCAGAATTTGCATCGCTGTTTCTTTATTTTGTAGTTGTGAACGCTGCTGTTGGCATCTAACTACAATTCCGGTCGGTTTATGCAATATTCTTACTGCTGTTTCTACCTTATTAACATTTTGTCCGCCGGCTCCTCCTGAACGCATTGTATCAACCGTTATATCCTCTTGCGGAATAACAATTTTTTTCTCAAAATCTTCTATAACCGGACTTACTTCAAGGCTCGCAAAACTCGTCTGCCGCTTGCCGTTTGCATTAAATGGAGAAATTCTGACCAGTCTGTGTACCCCTTTTTCTGCTTTTGCAAGTCCATAAGCATACTTTCCGCATATTTTAACCGTCGCTGACTTTATTCCTGCTTCTTCTCCGTCGGATCGCTCTATCAATTCCGTTTGCCAACCCTTTTTCTCTGCCCAACGGGAGTACATTCTCAAAAGCATTTGCGCCCAATCTTGAGCATCTGTACCGCCTGCTCCTGCATTTACCGTGATTATTACATCATCTTTGTCATATTCTCCGCCAAGTGTCTTTTCTATTTCTTTTGCTTCGAGTTCCGCACTTACTTCTTTTAGATTTTTATCTGCGTCTGTCAGTATATTCTCTTCTTTGCACTCGTCATACAGTTCAAAAAATACTCCGACTTCGTCCAACATCTCTCTCCAACGCTCTATTTGTACAATTTGATCTTTGGCATCTTTCAATTCTTTTGAAATCTTTGATGATATTTCAGAATTTTGCCAAACTTCCGGTTTTTGAAGTTCTATTTCACACTTTTTGACAACAGCAAGCAACTCGTCAGGTTTGAGAAATTCCTCAGCCTTCTTGAGTTCGATTTTTGCAGTATTATAGGACTGTTTTAAATCGTCGTATATCAATTATTTTGCTTTCTTCTTGTCTGTCGCAAATTCTGAATCCATACGAGGGAATACAGGGTGAATTTTGTCTTTTTCCGTTATCGTTCCCTCTGAAAGTTTGTTTGAATTAATATCTGCATATTTTACGTTCATACTTGCTGAAAGTTGTTCAAATATTTCTTTTGAAATGTTTGGACAGTATGGATATAACATTATTGCAATTTTTCTCATTGCTTCAAGTACATTGTACAATACTTCTCCGCATTCTTGCATCTTTTCTTCCTTTGCAAGCGTCCAAGGTGCATTGTCCGCAACATACTTGTTTACGGTGTTTGAAAATTCAACTATAGCATTCGCTGCTTCGCAAACTTGATATCCGTCAAAGCATTTCTTAACGTTCTCTATTGCTTCATCTCCTGCCTTTTCAATTTCATTTCCCGCTTTTATAAATTCTGATTTGATTTCTCCGTTAAAATATTTTACAAGCATATTTAACGAACGATTAAGCAAATTACCGATATTATTAGCTAAATCAGCGTTTACCTTCTCTTTAAAATCTGCATCGGAATAATTTCCGTCACGACCAAACGGCGCTGATGTCACCATATAATAACGAAGTGCGTCAGGTTTTTCCAGTTCAAATGATTTCAATATATCCGCTGGTGATATTACATTCCCCAACGATTTACTCATTTTTGTTTCGTCTATCGTTATCCAACCATGTGCACATATAGTCTTTGGAAGTTCTACTCCTAATGCCATCAAAATTGCGCTCCAGTATATAACGTGAAACTTTAATATATCTTTTCCTATTACTTGAACATTTGCAGGCCAATAATTTTTGAATTTATCTGACGGATTTTCCGTATCATAACCTAATGCGGTAATATAATTTGAAAGCGCATCAATCCATACATAAATTACTTGCTCTTCATCATCAGGAACCGGTATTCCCCAAGATACAGAATTTTTATTTCTTGAAACAGAAATATCTTCAATATCTTCAAGTTGTTTCAATACTTCATTAACCTTAAAAGCAGGTTGCAAAAATTCAGGGTGCGTCTTTATATGGTTTATGATTGCATCTTTGTATTTTGTTAGTTTAAAGAAATAGTTTTCTTCTGTAACTTCTTCCGGTTTATTTAGGTGATCCGGACAAAGACCGTCTTCCGTTAAATCTCTTGCATTCAAAAATGATTCGCAGCCCGCACAATACAACCCTTTGTAAGAATGCTTATATATATCACCGTTTTCAACTAATTTTTTAAATATTTTTTGTACAACAATTTTGTGTCTTTCATCAGTTGTTCTGATAAAATCTGTATATCCTATTTCAAGGTCAGACCAAGTGGATTTGAACGAAGAAGAATTCTCATCACAAAGTTGTTTCGGTGTAATTCCTCTCGATTCGGCTGTTTTTTGAATTTTAATGCCGTGTTCGTCCGTACCTGTTAAAAAATATGTATCTTCTATTCTTTGTGTAAAATGTCTGTAAATAACATCACACATTATTTTTTCGTATGCGTGACCTATGTGCGGTTTTCCGTTTACATAATCTATTGCCGTTGTTAAATAAAACTTGTTCATATTGCCTCTTACATTTATAATTAGGTTATTAAAAAATTATCACAAAAATAAATAAATTTAAAGTATAAATTTGAAAGGTAAAAAAATGCGAAACGATGGCAGAGCAAATGAAGAAGCAAGAAAAATTAAATTTACTGTTGATTACACAAAAAATGCACTTGCATCAGTACTTGTAGAATTTGGTGACACAAAAGTTATTGTTACGGCTACTAATGACGATAAAAAGCCTAAATGGATGGAAAAAGATGATTTAAGAGGATGGATAACCGCTGAATATTCTCTTTTGCCGACTTCAACTTCTACTCGTTGTCAAAGGGAACGCTCTAAAGTGTCGGGAAGAACTCAAGAAATTCAAAGGTTAATTGGTAGAGCTTTGCGTTCTTGTGTTGATCTTGAAAAATTAGGAGAAAGAACAATTATCATAGATGCAGATGTAATTCAAGCAGATGGCGGTACAAGATGCGCAAGTATTTGCGGAGGCTTCGTTGCTCTCTCTCTTGCCGTTAACAGAATGATTAAAGACGGTAAACTTGAACAATCTCCCATAATTGAACCAATTGCTGCCGTTTCTGCAGGAATTTATAATGGCGAAATTATTTTGGATTTGAACTACGAAGAAGATTCTCACGCTCAAGTTGACAGTAATGCTGTTATGACTAAGTCTGGTAAAGTCATTGAGTTTCAAACAACTGCGGAAGGTGAACCTTATGATATTGAAAAAATGAATAAAATAGTTGAGCTCTCCAAAAATGCTATCTCTAATATTATCAATCTTTATCCTGTTATTGATGCATAAAAATATTAAATTTTTATTATTCTTTAATAAAAAAGACAGGTTGCAGTGCCTGTCTTTTTCATTATATTCGTATTTTTCTACACCAATTCTGCTCTAAAACGGAATGCCTCAAAGGTGTCTGAAAACCATTCCGGTGTGAGTCCCGCTTTTTGTTTTAGAGAAACAAGAAAATCCTTTTTGTCCGGTATTTGTTTCCAAACTTCCGGAAGATATACTGCCTGTCTGCCAGCATCTCTAATAATTATTCCGTCAACTTCCGGAACAAGTTTCTCAATTAAATCTTCTTCGTTTTCAAATTCGATTTTTTCAGGTCTGCTTAGTAAAGAAATTGAAACTGGAAAAGGTTCTGTTTATACTGCTGCTATCC
>CAZKAS010000012.1:0-42207 GCA_964550875.1 uncultured Muribaculaceae bacterium
ATAAACAATGGTAAAAATTTTTGGGCAAATGCTTTGATATTAAAAACATTTGCCCTATTGAATTTTTGGTGCAGTGACAGCTTTATTTATTGATATTTTAATGAATTTCAAGTTTCAATTTTTTAATATCATCAACAGTTATTTGTTTTAAATCTTTAGTCTTCAAAATAATTTCATCAGCAGGAGTGATTTTTTTATCAACCAATTTTTCTATAGGTTCAAGATATTGTTCTTCTCCTGTTTTCATCATTTCAAGACTTTGTTTTGCTATATAAAGTATTTCTTTTGCATAATCATAAAGATAATGGTATCTGAATTTCATATCTAAGCCGTAATCGGGTGTCAAAAATCGAAGTTCCTCAAAATCGTTGTATTCTGCTCCTTTTAGCATATTGTCAATTTCTTCTCGTGCTTCTTTATTATACAAAATCCCTTTCCAAATTGCAGGAATTGCCGTAATAAGTTCCGGTCTTTGCGAATCGTGATTTCTGATTTCAAGATATGTTTTTAATCTGACATCAGGGAAAAACAAACTCAGGTGGGTTTGCCAATCTTCAATTGTCGGAAAATATCCTTCAAATCCTTTATTATAATATTCTTTGAAGGTCATATTCCCCGTATCAATGTGTTTTCCGTCTTTTTCAATAAAAATCATCGGTAATTCAAATAGTACATTTTTATAATCTTCAAAAGAAAAATCGTCATGGAAAATTTTCTCTGAAATTAATCCGCATCTTTGTTCATCTGTATTCAGCCAAGAATACGCTCGAAAGGATTTTGCCCCCGATAAACGAGAATTTCTGATTGGAGAATTTGCAAACATTGCACTTACTATCGGTGAAAGTTTAAGTGCTGCTTTAAGTTTTGACATTGCATCTTCTTCACTTGAATAGTCAAGACCTACCTGTATTCCTGATGTTTCTCTCATCATAACAAATGGTAATTTCGCTCTTGTTGGCAAGTATTTCGTCATTTTTGCATATCTTTTCTTCGGAATGACGTTAATCTTTTCAAATGTTGATACAGGTTGAATACCTAGTGCTATCCAGCAAATACCATGCTTATCCGCAATCTCTGCCGTTTCTGCGTTGTATTCTTCAATCATTCTGTAAAGTTCGCTAATGTTTTTTACCGGATTAAGACTGATTTCTGTTTGCGCTCCGGGCTCAAGTGAAATATGTCCGTTTGGTAAAATCATTCCGATAGGATTTTTTCCCTCAAAAACTACCGTTCTGTCTTCGTTCTCCATATCTAAAATGATTTTTATAACATCAGAATAGTCCGCCGCTCTGTAATCGGTTTTATATACAGGAAGTTTTTCATATTCAAGACCGATTAATTCTTCTGTTTTGCAGCCTGAATAAAAAATTTTACTCATTTCTTCTTTCGTTGCAATTATTTCCATAACACTGCCATCATTTCACTTTCTGTCAACTCTATCAAGTCTGTCATAATAACCTTATTAAACTCCATTCCGTGAAGTCTGTTCATTTCTCTGAAAAAATAACAAGGGCTTGTAACGTTGATTTCCGTAACTTTTTCGTCAATTAAATCCAGCGCCGCCATATAAATTCCCCTTGAATAAAGATATTTTGCAATCTCTTTCGCCGCTTCGTACTCAAAATTCGTTAAATATTCCTTTCTGAAATATTCGTCTGAATGTGTATTAAATCTGAAATCGTCCTTTCCTGCAAGTTTCCTCAATGATTCTCGGTAAACTTTATTGCCTAAAATAAATGCTCGTTTATCTCCGCCCTCTCCGTGTCCAAGATATTCTTGTACACAGACCAAAGTCTTTCCGTTATTTGTCGAGTTGTTTATCAATGAATTTATGTTTTTATCTCCCTTTGAAAGATAATAAATTCCACTCCCAAAACATCTGTTCAAAGGCTTGATAATCGCTTCTCCTTGCTCATTTACAAAATTTTTAATCATTTGCATATTCGCAGTTATAATGTTTTTTGCCGTATATTTCGGGAAATAATTTCCGTGTAATTTTTCGTTAAAATCAAGTATCGACTGTGTATTATTGACGATTTTTGTTTTGGTTTTATCAACAAAATCAAAAACAAAGCAAGCATTAATATAATCAATGTCAACCGGTGGATCAGGTCGGAAATATACAATGTCAAAGGTTTCTATGAGCTTTTCATTTGGTTCTTTTTCATAAAAAATATCTCCGTCCTTCTCATAAGTCCTATATGAAAGGGTATATCCTTTATTTTCTTTAATAAAAAGTCCGCCTTTGGTGCAAATTTCAACCTCGTAACCTCGTTCTAAGTACTCTTTATTAATCCAAAAGTCCGTTACAAGATCATTAAATTCAAAATATTTCAGTTCTATATCATCAATAACTATTAAAATTTTCATTATTTTGTCCTCAATTCTCTTTAATAATACATCAAATTTGAAAACAAAAAATAGCCGAGATTAACTATTATCTTATTTGAATTTCTTCAATATTATATTTTCGTAAAATTTTTACAACTTCTCTCAAATCATTATCATTGAAAGTTTTTGCCCCTTTGAAATTTTCGTCTAAAACTTTGCTGAATACAAATTTTTGCAGAAAATACTTTTTTGCATCCTCAATCGTTTTTCCGATTTGCTCAAAGTCATCAACCGTCAAAAGATCATCAACAACTGTAGTTCTAAATTCATAATCAATTCCGCATTCCATTATGAGTTCAATACTATTTTGTACTTCTTTAATATCAATGTCCGTATCAATTATTCTTTTATATTTTGTCAAAGGAGCTTTTATATCCATTGCAATATAATCAACTAATCCTTTGAGGACAACTGTTTCAAGCATTTCAAATTTTGAACCGTTTGTGTCAAGTTTTACGGAAAATCCTTTATCTTTTATCCTTTTTAAAAATTCGGGCAAATCCCTCTGTAAACACGGTTCTCCGCCCGTTACAACAACTCCGTCCAATTTTCCCTTCCTTGTGTCAAGAAAATTTAAAATACTTTGTTCATCGGCAATTTTCTCAATTCCTCTCACAAGTTCCGGATTATGGCAATAATGGCAACGAAAATTGCAGCCGTATGTAAAAACAATAGCCGCAATTCTCTTGGGATAGTCAATAAGTGACGTTTTTTGAAATCCGCCAATTAGCATTTGTGGCAACAATCAGCTTTTTCCATGTCAAAAGTTACTCTTTGCTTAAATTCTTCCGCTTTTGATGCATTCCACTGTTTTACAGGTCGAATGTATCCAACTATTCTTGAGTAAACTTCACATTCCGCACCGCATTCAGGACATTCAAAATGCTCTCCTGCTACGTATCCGTGACTCGGGCATGTACTGAATGTCGGTGAGAAGGTAAAGTACGGTATTCTGTAATTTTCACAAATCTTTTTAACAAGATTTTTCATTACATCGCAATCATAAAGCCTTTCTCCTGCAAAAATGTGTACAACCGTTCCGCCTGTATATTTCGTTTGCAAGTCGTCTTGGTGGTCAAGAACTTCAAATAAGTCGTCCGTATAATTTACAGGAAGTTGTGATGAGTTTGTATAGAACGGTTGAGCGCCGTTTTTAACATCTTCTTCATTTGCGCATATCATTTCCGGATACGTTTTCTTATCCAAACTTGCAAGTCTTAGTGATGTTCCTTCTCCGGGTGTCGCTTCAAGATTATAATTATTGCCCGTTTCTATTTGATATTCTCGAACTACGTTTCTCATAAAGTCCATAACCCTTACGGCAAACTCTTTTCCCTCTTCTGAACCGATATTTTGACCGAAAAGATTTAAGCAAGCTTCGTTCAACCCTATTAAGCCGATTGTTGAAAAATGGTTTTTCCAATATACTCCAAATCTTCCTTTGATTGCTCTTAAATAATATTTTGTATATGGATAAAATCCCCTTTCTGTAAGACTTTCAACAACCTTACGTTTGATTTCCAAACTTTCCTTCGCCAAGTCCATTCTTTCTTTTAATAATTTAAAGAAATCTTCCTTATCTTTCGCAAGATATCCCAATCGTGGCATGTTTATCGTAACAACTCCAATAGACCCAGTCAAAGGATTTGAGCCGAATAATCCCCCTCCTCGATATGCAAGTTCTCTGTTATCAATTCTTAAACGACAACACATTGATCGTGCATCTTCAGGATTCATATCCGAGTTAATGAAGTTTGAGAAGTACGGAATACCGTATTTTGCGGTCATTTGCCACAAGCCGTCCAACTTTGGATTATCCCAGTCAAAATCTTTGGTAATATTATATGTCGGTATCGGGAATGTAAAGACTCGTCCGCTATTATCGCCCTCTGACATTATTTCAAAGAATGCACGGTTTATCATATTCATCTCTTCCGAAAATTCTCCGTACGTCTTTTCCATAATATCTCCGCCTACAATAGCAGCTTGGTCTTTATAATACGATGGGCAATTTAAGTCCATCGTGACATTTGTAAACGGGGTTTGGAACCCTACTCTTGTCGGTACGTTCATATTGAAAATAAATTCTTGCATTGCCTGCTTAACTTGCGCATATGTCAATTTATCATAATATATGTACGGTGCCAGCAATGTATCAAAGTTTGAAAATGCTTGCGCCCCTGCACTTTCACCTTGCGTTGTATATAAAAAGTTTACTATCTGTCCGAGTGCTGTTCTAAAGTGTTTTGCCGGCGCTGATGAAACTTTGCCTTCTACTCCTTGAAATCCTTCCGTTAACAAGTCCTTCAAATCCCAGCCTACACAATAACTTGCTATGATATTTAAGTCATGAATGTGTATATCTCCCTTTGTGTGTGCCTCTCCTATATCATCGGGATAAATCTTATTTAGCCAGTAACTCTTACTGATATTTGATGCTATATAGTTGTTTAAACCTTGCACGGAATATGACATGTTCGCATTTTCTTTTACATTTAAATCAATTTCATGCAAATATTCATCAACCATGTCTACTTTTGCATCATTTATAAATTTTCTAACCTTTGCTCGCTGTTCTCTATATATAACATAGGATTTTGCCGCCTTTTTGTACGCTGAATCCAACAACACTTCCTCAACTATATCTTGAATTTCTTCTACTGACATCGTCTTTAAAAGTTGTTGCTTCGATTTTAATATCTCATACGCCTTTTCTGCTGCCTGTGCTGCAAGATTCTTCGCAGTGTTATGGTCAAATTCCTTTGACGCTCGTCCTGCTTTTTCTATCGCTTCCGTGATTTTCTCCTCGTTAAAATCTACAAGTTCTCCGTCACGTTTAATAATCTTTTCCATGTTATATTTTTCTCCTTTTGATATTTACAAATCCCGTACAAGTCCTCTTTTATTGACCTGTTCTGTCCTTTTTATTCCCTTTGTATTCTTTTTTCTTTTTTTTAGGCGTTGTTCAATCATAACCTTTTTTATTGTTGTCATGCAACTTTTTTATCCATGTTCTTTGTCACAATTTTTACAATCCCCTAAAACAATACCCCCACGCATAACTTGAGGGTATTATTATTTCGTTACAATTTTAATTTATTTTAAGCTTCTTAATCTTCGTTCACATTTGTATAATATATTTCTGTTTTCGGATACTTGTGCTTGAATGTTATAAATATTACTTCCTGCTTATATTCTTTCGGCGGTTCTGCAACTTTATTTAAACTCATCATTGCATATTCTACTTCTTCATTTATCCAATAATTACCCTTTATTACGTAATTCTTATCATAAATATTTCCGCTTTTATCTATGCGAAAACAAATTTGTGATTGCCAATCCTTTTTTTCTCCTCTTTCTCTGTATTTCAATTTTAATTCCTTCAATACTTCTTCCATATATTGTCGCATTTCCGGAGAAACTTTCTCTGTCTTTGCGTTCAATCCCTCTTTTATATCTCGATTTACCCACGCTTCTACTCTATTAAAACAGTTCGCTCCCAATAACATTATTCCTGTTATTAAAATTGTTAATAACTTTTTCATATGCCCCCACAATCTTTTGAACTTTTTTGATTCTATTCTATTTCTTGTTTTTTTGCAATAAAAAAGTCCGATAAAAATCGGACTTTATCTTTATTCGTTCGTTTAATGAACTTTTACGTTTGGATAATATGCCTTCATTGAACCGTTTTTCGCACTGAATGATATTATTATTATCTCTTGTTTGTACGATGAAGGCGGGATTTGATATTTTCCAAATGTGCCTATTAATTTTCCTACTGAATTGTCCAGTGTTTTATTGCCTGAATACTTATAAATCTTCTTCCCTACCAAGCTTCCGTCTTTCTCTACAACAAATTCCATTTGGGTAACTCCGTTGCCTGTAATCGTTCCTCTGTCCCAATTGTCTATCATTGCTTGTGCCATGCCGATTAAAAATGTATTCATTTCCTGATCAATAGAGCCTAATTTTGTGTTCAAAATCTTATTTGGATCAACTTTATCCGCAGAAGGTGCCGTCGGTGCTTCCGTTGAATCCCATATCGCATCTATATTCGTCGGAATTGAATAATTCTTTACCAATGAACTTCCTCCGCTTGAATCTGTTCCTATCATTGCATTGGATTCTTTTCCGCTGTCTTTTCCGATAAATATAAACGCAAGTATCGACAAAATTATACAAAGAGAAAATACTCCTATTCCGATTTTATCATTCATCGACAATGGTTTCTTTGTCTTTACATGTCTGCTTCCTTGCGTATGGTGTGTGTTTGTATTTCCGTATTGCTGATACTGTTGATTCGGATACGGTTCCTGATATTGATTATAATTATCATATCCGTTGTCATATCCGTTTCCGTAGTTATCATTATATCCGGCTCCGTAATTGTCGTATCCTTCGCCGTATTCTTCTCCGTAATATCCTGCTTCTGAATATTGATCAGCTTGATAACTATCTTCTGCTATCTCTTCAAATTGATCATTTCCGCAATCACAGTATCCCGGATTAACTTCGTATTCTTTATTGCAATCTGTACATCTAAACATAATTTTTTCTTTCGCTATTCTTCAATATCTTTGTCTAATCTGTCTATGATTTCATCACAAATATGCATTTCATATTGAGTATGTGATAACATAAATGTTTCTGCTACCAGCAACGCCGTTGGTACAAATGCTGCTATCGCACTCATTAATATACCGCCCCATTCGCCTCCGCCTATTTCTTGCATAAAGTATGATACGTTCATCGTAAATTCAATGAAAATTACTATTCCTGCAATCAAAAATGAACGGAATGCTTCTGATTTCAACTTCTTAACTGCTTCTGTTCCAAATAAATCTACTCCGTGGTTCATATAATTTGCAAATCCGTCTTTCTTTACAACCTCTGAACCGTTTATTCTCTTTGAAATTGTAAATGCTTGCGCTAAGGTGAAAAATGCAAATATAATCATTAATGTTGCAAGTGCCAAAAATACAGGAGATATTCTTAATCCTGAAACTCTTATCCAACCCGCTGCATCAGGAATACATGTCCCTAATGTGTTTGATACTGCATATGCCAAAAATGGTGATGTGATTATTCCTAACGCAACTTCTCCGGCTGCTTTCAATTTTAAATTGAATTGTTTATTCTTTATATTCTTTAATTTTATTGTACTTAAATTGTTTATAAACAAGCCTATCCATTGTTGATAATCTTGAATTACACTCTTGAAGTCTTCCCTCGTTTCGTATTTATCATACTCTACGCTGGCTTCTTGTAACATGCTCTTGAAATATCCGCTTGCTACAGAACATAATACCAATGCAAATAAACTAATTAATGAAATAATCGTTGACCCTTGATCTAACGGCATTTCCGTATCTAAATAAAATGATAATATAATTCCGCCAACCGCTAAATAAATCGCTGTCGATAGCATTAACATAAATGTCTTTGCCGTTGCGGCCTTCTTATTTATTGCACTCTTTTCCTTTACTTTGTCTTGGAATAAAAGAAATATACCTTGCTTTAATATCAATGAGTTGACAAAAAGCAATATCGCATATCCTGCCAAAAGCCTCATATATAACGGGAAAAATCCTCGAATTGAATCTACCATCATCGTTCTTAACGTTTCTGATATCGCAGATGCCATGATGATTGGACAGAATATTAATGCCAGTCCTATAAATCTTTCTGCATTTCCATTTGCTGACATCTTTTTCTTTGCATCTTCAAGTGCAAACGATATCTCTTTTAAAATGCTTACTCGTCGTGCTTCAATATCCGTTTTTCTCTTTTCAAGTTTTATCTTCGTTCCGGCATTGACTTCTCCGTACAATTCTTTTATGTCTTCTTCATTAAAATCTTGTTGCGCTATTGATGTCAATGTAACCTGCGGTCTTTGAGGCATTGGCGGTTGATTATGATTCGGCATTCCTTGCGGTCTTCTCATTTGTGGTTGCATCGGACGTTGTGGCGCTTGCCCTTGCATTTGCTGTTGATTCGGCATTGGTCGCTGTTGTGGCGCCTGCCCTTGTGGTGCCATCGGGCGTCCTTGCATTGGTTGCGGTTGAGCTTGTCTTTGTACTTGTCCTTGTGCTTGTGCGCCTGCTTGATTTACTCCTGCTACCAGTTTTATCCCTACAAAATCATCTGTGCCGTTTATCATTAACTTACAGCCCTTTTCCACTATAAGAGAATTTCCCATCGGCTGACCTTTGAATAATACGTCCTGACTTCCGGTTCTGTTCGTTACCCTGAATCCGCCATTTCGTCCTAATTCTACTATTAAAATGAAATTTATCGGACATTGTACTTTTACTTCACAATTAGGGTGCGTTCCTATCGTTACAACAGGTTTATCAAATATTTGTTCTCCACTTTTTGTACTTATCGTTAAAGACATGCTTCTTTCCTTATCTTCCCATTGCTGTCATTATTTTACGACTTGCTTTATCCATCATTTCGTTTGTCGCTATTACTAACTTTTCTTCTCCTAATACCGGTACCAACTTGTTCTTTACAAAATCTAACTTGGACGGATGCGCATATAAAAATGCCATTGATAATTTAGGACAATATTGCTTTACCTTCTTTATGTTTCCTGGTAATGTATCCCAGTTAATTTGCCCCTTTATATCTCCTTCGTTTTCTAAATCTCCTATCACTATTACTGACGGTGTATATCCTTCCCTTTGCATTATCAATGCGTGCTGCATTGCTTTCTTTATTGCTGTTCCGTACGCCGTTCCCCACGCTGATGCATCAAGTTGGGTGTATTGATTTAACGATTTCCTTATTCCGCTTCCGTTTTGCGGTGATCCTTCGTATATTAAGTTAGAATCTTGTGATATTATCAATATCTTGATTTGATCGTCCGGATCTAATGTCTTGCATATAGAACTGATATAATTCTTCTGCTTATACAATTGCTCCTGATTCGATGCCGATATATCCACCAAAAATATTGCGCATGTCGGCGTGAAATCATCTACTTTTATTGATTTAAATCCTACTATTGCGGTCTTTACTATGACCGAAAATACTAATATTATTATTCCTAATGTTATTAATCTTTTACCCATAATTTCTTTTTCCGTTTTTTTCTAAGATTGTATCACAATATTTCAATAAATTACAAGTTTTTATATTTTATTTCTCTGCTAACGCCTTTGCTTCTTTTCGCTTTATCTTACTCGTGGCGGTTCTCTCTAAGGGCTTTCTGCTTAATACCACGTTCGTTGGTCTTTTGAATACTGACAACTTTAACGACAATTCCTTTACTTCCTTCTTCAATATCTTTATCAGTTCTTCATCGTCCGCATATCTGTTGGATATCTCTTCTGTCGGTACTACTACCGCAACTACGTCTTCCGTTCCGTCTTTTAATCCGCCTACACGCTTTACTCCTACTACACAGGTTTCTTGAATTATTTCACTCTGTGACAATATTGCTTCAACTTCTTCCGGAAATACTTTCTTTCCTCCGTTCAATACTATCATATTCTTTATTCTGCCTGTGATAAAAACAAACCCATCTTTGTCTATTTCTGCTATATCTCCGGTATGCAACCAGCCGTCTTTATCTATCGTTTCTGCTGTTAATTCGGGATTCCCATAGTAACCTTTCATTACATTATCTCCCTTTACCAGCAATTCTCCTGTTTCCTTGTCGATTCTCACTGTTACATCAGGTATCGGTCTGCCTACCGAACCCAACCTCGATGCCTCATCTGTATTAACAGTTACTACCGGTGATGCCTCTGATAATCCGTATCCTTCGTATATCTTTATTCCAACTGTTTCCAAGTACTTTGCTATCTCTATGTCCAGTGGCGCTCCTCCTGATATACAACCTCTGAATTTTCCTCCAAATTGCTTATGTATTGACGGAAATAAGTACTTCCTGATTCTCACTGACGGAATCAATTTCGCTATCTTAAATAATACCTTAAATCCAAGTTTCTTCAAAAATCCGCTTTGTGCAACGTTTGCTTCTATATTAGCCTTCAGTAATTTCAAAAATGCCGGAACAACTACCATAAAAGTAATCTCTTTCTCTGATAATATAGGAAACAAATCTTTTGGCTTCAAACTTTTTGAATAATATATCGCCGTACCCATGCTCAAAAATGATAAAAATCCTACTGATAATTCAAATAAATGATTCATCGGCAATATGGATAACATTCTGTCGTTAACTGATAAATTAAAACATTGACTGATTGATTTTACTTGCGCCATAGAGTTCTTATACGAAATTTCTACTCCTTTTGGTTTTCCCGTCGTTCCTGATGTATATATTATAAATGCCGATTGCATTGGGTTTCTGTGACGCCATTTGAAATCTTTTGCGTCCGGTAAATTGTATATGCATTGACAGCTCTTATCCGTACACCCTTCATCAATTACTACTACTTCTTCTATCGAAGAAATTTTATTCTTTAAATCTTTTGCTTTCTCTAAATATGCATTTGAACACATAAGCATTCTCGGTTGGCAATTTTCTAATATTGAATTTAATTCATATGGCGTTAACTTTATATCTAAAGGTACTAATGTCGCTCCTGCCAGTACCGATGCAAATAACGCCGCTCCCCATTCAGGCATGGATTCCGATAAAATCGCTACTTTATCCCCTTTGTCTATTCCTTGCTCTACCATATATGCTGCAAGTCTTTGGGATAAAATACTCAGTCCCTTAAATGTTAATTCTCTCCAACCTATATAGGACTTTATTCCCAGTGCATTCTTATGTCCGTATTCCTTTGTTACTTTATCCATAAACAAAAGAAGATTTTCTGTCTTTTCCATTTTTATTCCTTCTTTGTACGTTTCGTGCTAATGTGTTTAGTTTTATCTTTCCTGTTTCTTCTCTATATTTGATATTTTATCACAAAAATATTCAACTTCTATTCGTATCTTAATGCGTCTATTGGATTAAGTAATGATGCTTTGTATGCCGGATAATATCCAAATCCTATTCCTACCATTGCTGAAAAAAATAATGACATCATTATTGAACTTAACGTTATTACTGCCGACATCTCCGTAAATAATTGTATTGATTCGGCTCCTATTATTCCGACAATAATTCCGATAATTCCTCCAATCATTGAAAGTAAAAATGATTCAAGCAAAAATTGTAATCTTATGTCCTGTACGTTCGCTCCTATTGCCATTCTTATTCCTATTTCTTTTGTTCTTTCGGTTACGGATACAAGCATAATATTCATTATGCCTATACCTCCGACAAGCAATGATACTGAGGCAATTGAAGCTAACAAAATAGAAAAAATCTTAACCGTAGATTGCATTTTCTCCTGAAATTCCGCTGAGTTTCTTATGCTAAAGTCGTTTTCCTGATTTTTCCCGATATGATGTCTGGCTTTCAAAATCGTTTCAATTTCACTCTCAAGAGCAGTTAACTTATCGGTATCTTCTCCTTTTACCAAAATCATTTTGACTGTTCCGGGAAAACTCGTTCCAAAAACTTTCCTCTGCGCCGTTGTTATCGGAATGAATACTATATCATCTTGATCCATAGGCCCAGAAGCACCTTTTGCCTTTAGTGTACCTATTACTTTAAATGGTATGTTCCCTATTCTCATTACTCTTCCGATAGGATCAAGGTCGCCAAAAAGTTCTTCCGCTACCGTTGATCCAATAATAGCAACTTTTGCGTAATTCCTGCTGTCCTCTCCTTGAAAACTTCTTCCGTTATCAACTTCATAATTCTTTATATAAAGATAGGAATTTGAAACTCCATAAACAGTCGTTGCCCAGTTTTGATTACCGTACATCAATTGTTTTGATTCGTTAGATGCAACAGCTACAGAATCAACATTGTCTGCCGTTTTCATTATCTCTTGGGCATCTTTAAGCGTTAACGACGGCTTTGAGCCAAAACCCTGTTGTACTCCGCCTGATTTTGCCGATGATGAACGTATTGTCAAAATGTTTGAGCCCATTGATTCCATATTTGCCTGAACTTTTTTGCTGGCTCCTGTTCCTATTCCAAGCATAATAATTACCGCACTTACTCCGATAATTATTCCTAAACTCGTTAATGCGGAGCGCATTTTATTTATACGCAATGAGTTCGTTGCCATTTTATATGTGGATTTAAAATCTATCATCAGAGCCTCTTCGTAATGTCACTTTCAATGTTGCCGTCTTTGAATTTTACTACTCTTTTACAATACTCGGCAATATCCGGTTCATGTGTTACCAAAACAATTGTCTTTCCGTGTCTTTCGTTCAATTCAACAAAAAATTCCATTACCTCTATACTTGTTTTGGTGTCTAAGTTTCCTGTTGGTTCATCTGCAAGTATAATCGGTGCATCGTTTACAATTGCTCTTGCAATCGCTACTCGTTGCTGTTGTCCTCCTGACATTTGATTGGGCATATGGTTTTCTCTTTTTTCCAATCCTACAACTTTTAATGCTTGTCTGGCTCGCTCTATTCTTTCTTCTTCCTTTACTCCTGCATAAATCATCGGAAGTTGTACATTATCCAGTGCAGTTGTTCTTGAAATTAAATTAAAACCCTGAAATACAAATCCAAGCTTTCGATTTCTTATAACCGCCAGTTCATCTGATGTCATTGTACTGACGTCAATTCCGTCAAGATAATATTTCCCCGATGTCGGTTTGTCAAGACACCCGATTTGATTCATAAATGTTGATTTCCCTGACCCTGAAGCACCCATTATCGCTACAAATTCACCCCTCTTTACAGTTAAAGACACATCATTTAATGCATTGAATGATGTATCTCCTGTTTGATAGGTCTTTACTAAATTTTGTACTTCTATTACGTTTTCTGTCATTTGACTCTTTCAGTTGCTCTAAAAAATTCTCGGAGGCCCGCCGATATTCTTTTTTCCGCTGCGAACAGGCATTAGAACCTTTGTTCCTTCTGTAAGGTTATCTGAAGTTATTTCTGTAAAATCTCCGTCTTTTAATCCAGTTGTTACTTCTACTCTTTCCTGTTTCTTTCCGTTTAAAATCCATACACCTTGTTGTTGGTATTTTTCGGTTATATTTGACGGAATATATTTAAATGCAAGTGTGGGAACGCATAAAACATTGTGCTTGTTTTGCGTTATAATTGTCACGTTTGCACTCATTCCGGGTTTCAAAATTTCTTCGTCATTATTAACGGAAACAATTACCGTATAAGTCGTTACGTTAGACACTGTTGTCGGATTTAATCTAACCTGTGTTACCGTGCCTTCAAATGTTTCATCAGGATAACCGTCAAGAGTGTATTCCGCCTTTTGTCCTTCTTCTATTTTGCCAATATCCGCTTCTGAAACACTAACTTCTATCTGCATTTTAGTTAAATCTTCCGCTACTACAAATAATTCAGGGGTCTGAAAACTTGATGCTACGGTTTGTCCTTCATCTACCGCTCTTGAAACTACTACCCCGTCAACAGGTGATATGATTTTGGTGTAATACATGTTTGTTTCAGCCGTATTTAAGTTAGCCTGTGCTTGATTAATATTTGCCTGCATTGCGGAAAGTTCGGATTTGCTGGCAATATAAGTTGCGTATGAAGATTCAACCTCATCTTTAGATACATAATGCTTTTCGTATAATCTTGCATATCTTTCGTAATTTGCTTTATTGTAATTTGTTTGTGCTAATACCTTGTTGTAATTCGCTTTTGAATTGTTTAAATCTGCTCTGGCTTTATCAACCGATGCTTGAAATAATGATTGGTCTATTTCTGCAAGAACTTGTCCTTTTGTGACTTTTGAATTGTAGTCGGCATAAATTTTGTCAATCCTTCCTGAAACTTGAGCACCAATATTGATTGAATGGACAGGATTAACAATTCCTGATGCCTCAACGGTTTGTGTCATATCTCTCTTCTCTACGACTGCCGTTTTCGTTTCCTGCTGTTTCCCTCCTTTGGGAATTATTGATAGTATTCCGGCTATTGTCAGTAATATTACTATACCTATAATTACTTTTTTCTTCATTACCTTATTCCTATGGATTTGTTCAACATTGCAAGAACTTCATTGTATTCGCATATTACATCTACATATTCAAGTTGTGCCGTATAATATTCATGAGCTGCTTTTTGAAGTTCTATAAAATTTCCTGTTCCTACTGTATAACGACCGTCTGCAAGTTGTAAATACTCCAGTGAGCGCTCAATTTGGTCCAATTTTATGTTGATTTCATTAGGAAATTTTTTCATCCAACCAACTTTATCCCGTACGTCCCATTCGTTATCTATAAGATATGTTTCTGTGTCATTCTTCGCCATTTCTAAGTTAGCTTTTGCTTCTTCCACTTTTGTTTTGTAGTACATTGCGTTGACATTCCCAAATCCGAATTTTACTCCAATATCAAATCCGTTCGACACAATTGCTGAAGAATTTTTTAGGTTGTATCCAAGACTTAAATCTAAGTCAGGATTATACATTCTTTTTATTCCCTTTAAATTCTCTTCCGCTGCACTCTCTATTAATCTGATTGCAAGTACATACGGATTTTTCGTTCTCGATTCGTTTAAATACCAATCTGCGTCATGTGGTAAAACGAGAAAGTCCTCTTTTTTGTTCCCTAAAATATTTGATTTCCTTATTCCTTGTGTCAAAACAGTATTTAAATCAGTGTTTTGAGGTGATTTTGACAAGTCCGATTCGTATTTGTAATCAGTCAGTAAATCAAATGTTTTTGTCGGGGCAAAAACATACTGTTCAGGACATTCTGACCAGTACATTTTATTCTTCAATATCATTACTTCCGTGTAATAATCGCTATATGCTTCTGCCAGGCTGAATTTTGCATTGTTCAACGCAACTTCTGCATCAACTACGTCAATTCTGGACTTTAAACCTTCATTAAAAAGTGCGGTCGCTCTGTCTAAGTTTAACTGTTGAATTGCCGTGTTTCTTTCATTTATCATTACTTTTGCCCAATAATTAAGACATTTGTAATATGAAATTTTTACATCATATGAAGTTTGAATATATGCATATTCAAGGTCAAGTTCTGCTGCTCGTTTGTTATATTTATCGGCATTTAACGTTGCGTTCATTTTGCCAAAATCCCAAATTTTTTGGCTCAATCCAACTGTTACTCCGTGATAATTCTTTGAATTATCCCAGCCTCTGTCATTTTGTGAAATATAATATCCTGTATTCGCCGATAACGACGGAAAATAAACCGATTTTGTCTGTCCGATTAAACTTTTTGACTTTATGACGTTATTTTGTGCCTTCTTTATAATCGGACTATGGCTAAATGCATATTCTAAACAATCTTCCAACGTTATTGTTGCTCCGCCTTCCAATGTGTCTAAATCCTGTATTGCAAATGCCTTTTCACTTCCACATAAAAACATTACTGTAAATAAAACTATACATAATCTAAATAAATATTTCTTCATAATATAGTTATTATATACAAATACACTTTTTTTATCAATAAAAGTACTAGATATTTGTGCTTTTAAATATGCTTTTTTTAATCTCTACAGTCGCTGATGCTTTGTTTACAGAATTTTTCTTCCCTTTTTTCGTATTCTTTATTGCAGCTTCAACGACCGATTTATCACACCCCAGCATATACCACTGGTAAACAAGCCTTTCATCTCCCCCTAAACTCCCCGTAACTTTTATTCCGTCCCTTAATCGAAATGATGCTTCAAGCGATGCAATTCTGACCATAAACAGGATTTCTCTGGGATTGTCCGCATTGAATGACAATTTTAGTCCACGATATTTCATTAGTGTCAAATTGTCGTTACCATGTCGTGAATATCTGGACTTTTCTTTTAAAATGAAGTTCTTTAGCCCGTTTTGAAGCGTTTGTAATTCTTCTCTTTCAATTTCTACCATTCTTTTTCTCTTTCATGTTACATATTACCTTTTTTTTGGAAAAAATAACATTTTTTGTGTTATTTTTATGTTATCTTTATTTTGTACACAATGAGGCAAAAAAAATGACAAATATTAACGATTTACCGACTGTTTATAATCCGCAGGAAACGGAAGATAAAATTTATAAATTTTGGGAAGAAAATGATTGTTTTAAGGCTGATGAAACTTCTGACAAACCACCTTACTCAATCGTAATTCCGCCACCGAATGTAACAGGCGTACTTCACATCGGGCACGCACTTGATAATACTTTACAGGATATTTTAATCAGATATCACAGAATGTCGGGATATGAAGCCCTTTGGGTTCCTGGAACCGACCACGCAGGCATTGCAACACAAAATGTCGTGGAAAAGAAACTTCGTGAACAAGGTAAGTCAAGACATGATCTCGGTCGTGAAAAATTCTTAGAAACAACTTGGGAATGGGCGAATGAACATAAAGGCGCTATCCTTGACCAGTTTAAAAGATTGGGTGTTTCTTTTGACAGAAGTCGTCAAAGATTTACTCTCGATGAAGGCTGTTCCGCTGCGGTAAAAGAAGCTTTTGTTAAACTTTACGAAAGAGATTTGATTTACAAAGGTGCATACATCGTTAATTGGTGTCCTCGCTGTCAAAGTGCTATTTCTGACATTGAAACGGAGTACGAAACAGAAGAAGGTCATCTTTGGGAAATTCAATATCATTTGAAAGATGAACCGGGTGCTATCGTTGTTGCAACTACTCGTCCAGAAACAATTTATGGTGACGTTGCAATCGCTGTTCACCCTACTGATTATAAATACAAGGATTTAATCGGTAAAACGGTTTGTATGCCGATTACGGGTAAAGAAATTCCGATTATTGGTGATGAATACGTTGACAAAACATTCGGAACCGGTGCTGTTAAAATCACTCCCGCTCACGACCCGAACGATTATGAAGTCGGTAAACGTCACAATTTGAAACCTGTATGGGTTATTGACGAAAAAGGTTGCATGAAAGCTTGTGATGAAGTTCCTCAAGAACTTCACGGTCTTGACCGTTACGAAGCACGCAAAAAAACTATTGACTGGCTCAATATGAACGGACTTCTTTTGAGAACATTGCCTCACGAACACAATGTCGGCAAGTGTCAGCGTTGCAATACAACCATTGAACCGCTTTTATCAGAACAATGGTTTGTAAGAACCAGTAAAATCGCTAAAGCAGGCATTGAAGCAGTTGAAACTGGTAAATTAAAATTTGTTCCTGAAAGGTGGACAAAGAATTTTCTCGGTTGGATGAGTGAAATGCGTGATTGGTGTATCTCCAGACAACTTTGGTGGGGGCATCAAATTCCGGCCTACTATAATAACGAAACAGGTGAAATGGTTGTTGCGAAAGAAAATCCTGATCCGTCAAAATATACTCAGGAAACTGATGTTTTAGATACGTGGTTTTCATCAGGTTTATGGCCTTTTGAAACAATGGGTTGGCCGAATACGGAAGCAGCCGATTTCAAAAAATTCTATCCGACAAGTGTTCTTGTTACCGCTTTTGATATTATTTTCTTCTGGGTTGCAAGAATGGTTATGATGGGTTGCGAACTGACAGGTCAAGTTCCGTTCCCTACAGTGTTTATTCACGGTTTAATTCGTGACGAAAACGGTCAAAAAATGTCAAAATCCAAAGGAAACACTATCGACCCCGTACTTTTGATTGATAAATACGGTTGTGATGCGATGAGATTTACTCTTACTTCGCTCTGTACTTACGGTGGTCAGGATATTAAAGTCAGCGAAGAAAGATTTGAATACGGAAGAAATTTTGCGAATAAAATTTGGAATGCTTCTAGGTTTGTTCTTATGAACCTTGAGGGTGTTGACGATAAACCGATTGATTATGCTAATCTTACAATCATTGACAAGTGGATTTTGCATGAACTTAACCAAACTGCAAAAGTTGTTAATGAAAATATTAAATCATACCGTATTGGTGAATATGCTCAAACTCTTTATGATTTCTTCAGAAGCTCTTATTGCGACAAGTATGTTGAAATTGCTAAAGTCCAACTCGCTGATGAAAATCTTAAAGCAAATACGCAAAGGGTCCTCTTATACGTAACAGATGCCGTTATGAGATTGTTACACCCCGTAATGCCACATATTACAGAACAAATAAGACAATTACTTCCTGCAAAATTTGACAATTCGATTTTGATGAAGTCTCATTTCCCGACATTTAGCGAGAAATTTGTATTCTCTGATGAAGCAGAACAAGCAGAAACTGTATTTGAAACGGTAAAATCCCTCAGAAACGTAAGACAAAGTTTCGGCGTTCCCGTAAAATCTCCCGTTGAACTTAAAATTGCGGCTGATGAACACCAAACAGAAATTTTCAAAAAAGCGGAATCTTATATTAAACGCCTCGCAAGAGTTGAAAATATTGAGTATATTGACGGTAAAACAGTTGTTAAACAAGCAGGTTCGGCTGCTGTCGGAAATGCAAAACTTATCGTTCCTCTTGCAGGATTGATTGACATTGAACAAGAAATTGCTCGACAAAACAAAAAGCTTGAAAAACTTTCCAAAGAAAAAGGCGGTTTAACAGGAAGAATGAACAACAAAAACTTCGTTGACAACGCTCCTGAAACGGTTCTTGAACAAACAAAGGCAAGAATTGAGGAACTTACCGTTGAGGAAAATACAATTAAAGAACTCATTGAGTCTTTAAAAGCGTAAAAAATTAATACTTTAAATAATCAGAGTCTTTTTATCATAAAAAGACTCTGATTTTATCTTTTGTAACAAGTGAACATCATAAAATTTATTGTAATATTTCCTTAACATGTTATTTAATCAAAACTGTTCTTAAACTAAAATGTAAGTAAAAGTATAAGAATAAATTTAGGAAGTTATATGAGTATATTTTCAATATTTACGTTATGTGGCGGTTTGGCATTTTTCCTTTACGGTATGCAAGTTATGTCAGGCGGTCTTGAAAATGTTGCGGGCGGAAAACTTGAAAAACTTTTGAGGGAAATGACTTCAAATCCTTTTAAAAGTTTGGCCTTGGGTGCAGGAATTACAATTGCTATTCAATCTTCATCTGCTTTAACGGTAATGCTTGTCGGTTTGGTTAACTCCGGTATTATGGATCTAGGTCAAACAATCGGTGTCATTATGGGGTCAAACATCGGAACAACTCTGACGGCTTGGATTTTGTCTTTGGCAGGAATAGAAAGTGACAATTTCTTCTTACAACTTTTGAAACCTGAAAGTTTTTCTCCGATTTTCGCACTTGTTGGTATATGTATGATGATGGCTTCTAAAAGTCTTAAAAAACGCAGTGTTGGCTCAATTTTTGTTGGCTTTGCAATTTTAATGTATGGTATGTTGTTAATGACCGATTCAATGTCGCCTCTCGCAGATAGCCCTGAATTTGCAAGTGTTTTGACTGCTTTTACAAATCCGATTTTAGGTGTAATTGTCGGAGCTCTATTTACAGGTATTATTCAAAGTTCTGCCGCTTCTGTCGGTATTTTGCAAGCTCTATCCTTGACGGGTAGTATTTCTTACGGAATGGCCGTTCCTATTATTATGGGGCAAAATATTGGTACTTGCGTTACTGCAATTATTTCAAGTATCGGTGTTTCTACTAATGCTAAAAGAGTTGCGGTTATTCACATTTCATTTAATATTTTAGGTGTCGTGATTTTCTTGCCAATCTTTTACGGCTTGAATTATTTATTGCATTTAGGGCTCATTGACAGAATTATTAATCCTGTTGGAATTGCTCTTGCTCACACTATTTTTAACGTTGCAACCACTCTTGTTCTGCTTCCGTTTGGTAAATACCTTGAAAAAATTGCCCATAAAGCAATCAAAGATAAATCCGATGAACCGAAAAAAGACGACAAAACCGCTGTATTTATTGATGAACGGATATTGCTTTCACCGTCATTTGCAGTTTCTGAGTGTACTCATCACGCTGTTGCAATGGCTGATTTGGCGGAAGATATTCTCTTTGACTCTATTAATATGCTTAAAGATTATAGCGCAACTAAGGCGCAAGATATTTTTACCGCTGAACAAAAACTTGATAATTATGAAGATAAATTGGGAACTTTCCTTGTTAAGTTATCAGGAACAGAACTTTCAGAACGTGATGCTAATGAAATTTCAAAATTATTACATACATTGAGTGATTTTGAAAGAATTGGTGACCACGCATTGAGCATTACATATGTTGCGAAAGATATGCACGAAAAAAATATTCATTTCTCGCCTGAAGCGATGAAAGAACTTAATGTTCTTCAAGATGCTTTACATGAAATTATTGAACTTACTCGTGATTCATTTGAAACCGGGGACTTGAACAGTGCAACAAAAGTTGAACCTTTGGAACAAGTTATCGACGGAATGGTTCTCGAAATTAAAAATCGTCATATTAAACGTTTGCAAGACGGTATTTGTACTATCGAATTAGGTTTTAAACTCTCTGACCTCTTGAACTGTTATCAAAGAGTTTCTGACCACTGTTCAAATATTGCCGCTTGTACAATTCAAATTAAATCTTCTCAACTCGATATGCATAATTATCTTAACGCTATCAAAACAGGAGAAGATGAACAGTTCACAAAAGAATTTAATAAATACCAAGATAAATATAAACTTGAAGAAATTTTGGTGTAGTTATATAAAAATTTACAAGCGGAATTGAATTTTAAAATTCAATTCCGCTTTGTGGTTATTTTCTCTTGACTTTTTATTTCGTTGCGTTAATAAAGTTCCTTATCGTATCAGCAATTCTCGTAACTTCTTCTTCGCCTAATGCGGGGAATGTGCCTACCCAGAAAGTATTGTTCATAATGAATTCTGTATTGGGAAGCAGTTTATATGTTTCGTCTGTCAAATCTTTTGAGTTCATTAATGTTCCATTACCAATCCTAAAATCAACATCGTTATCAACAATCATCGGTTGTCTTAAGATATTGCCTGCAAACAGTTGTCTTGTGCCGACATTGTGGTTTTCCAAGTATTCTACCAACTGTTGTTTTGTAAACGGTGCATCAGGTTTTACTGAAATCAAATACCCAAACCACGACGGTTTTACACCCTCTTTTACCACTGGCAAAATTAAATAATCCTGCAAATCGGAAAGCAATTTCGTCAAAAGTTCTGCATTTCTCTTCCTTATTGCTAAAAATCCGTCAAGTTTTTCAATCTGCGAACAACCAAGTGCCGCTTGCCAATCAGTGATTTTTAAATTATACCCGACGTGAGAATATGTGTATTTGTGGTCGTAACCGTACGGAAGATTTCCCAACTGCTGCGTAAATCTTTTTCCGCAAACGCCGTCACGTCCGGGGGGACAACAACAATCTCTGCCCCAATCTCGGAATGACATTATTATTCTATACAATTTCGAGTCGTTAGTAATTACAGCCCCACCTTCTCCCATTGTCAAATGGTGAGCAGGATAAAAACTAAACGTACCGATATGACCTATTGTACCAATTTTTTTTCCTTTATATTCTCCTCCCAATGCATCGCAAGAATCTTCAATAACCCAAAGATTATGCTTTTCAGCAAGAGCCATAATTTTATCCAAATCGTAGCTGTTACCTAAAGTGTGAGCCAAGAAAATTGCCTTTGTCTTTGGTGTAATCGCTTCTTCAATTTTTTCTGCATCAATATTGTATGTTCCGATTTCACAATCAACAAAAACAGGAATCATTCCGTTTTGAATAATAGGGTTAATTGTCGTCGGGAAACCCGCCGCAACAGAAATCACTTCATCACCTTTTTTTAGTGCTCTTTCGCCAAGTTTATGAGAAGTTAAAGCGGAAAATGCAAGCAAATTGGCACTTGACCCTGAGTTTGTGGATAGTGCGTACTTTACGCCCATATATTTTGCAAATTTTTGTTCAAATTCTTTATTAAATCTGCCTGCTGTAAGCCACATATCAAGCGATGCATCTATCATATTCAATAGTTCTTCTTCGCCCAAAAGTTTACCGCTTGGCGGAATATAGTCAAATTCTCTTTTCTTTCCGTAAACTTCTTTATAATATTCTTTTGCCGCTTCTTTTACTTTGTTGCGTAATTCTTGTTCCACTTGATATTTTCCTCATATGTGCTAATTTGATTCATCGTAAATTCATACATATCAACATCTTTTTTATAAAAATGTTTATACCATTCAATAGTGTTTTTTATCGCTTCTTCAGCTCCCATTGTCGGTGTCCAACTCAAAACTTTTTCAGCTTTATCAATGTTTAACATTAAAAGTCCTGCTTCGTGTAATGGGCTTGGTTCGCCTACAAAAACATTGCCCTTTCCATAAAATTTCGTAACCATTTTTGAAACTTCTGCAACCGTAATAACACTATCTTCATTTGGTCCAAAGTTAAAACCGTCTGCAAACTTTTTGCCTTCTTCAAGCAACTTTTGACCTAACAATAAATAGCCTGATAACGGTTCCAAAACATGTTGCCAAGGTCGTACGGCAATCGGGTTACGAATTTCAATATCAATATCGTTATTAATTGAACGTACACAGTCGGGAATCAATCTGTCTAACGCCCAATCACCTCCGCCAATTACATTTCCTGCTCTTGCTGTTGCCATTGCGTAAGTTCCCTCTTCTTGAAGAAAAGAACGTCTGAATGATGATGACATAATCTCAACACAACCTTTTGATGAAGAATACATATCGTATCCTCCCATCGGTTCATCTTCTTGATAACCACGATTTACTTCTTTATTTTCATAACATTTATCAGTGGTGATGTTCACAAACGCCTTGACAGAAGAAACTTTTTCTTCCGTCTTACGAGAGATACCCCCCCCCCCCGAATTCTTTACTTTCTTTGGAGTGATTTTTCTTGCTGCTTCAAGCACGTTCAATGTTCCTATAACATTCGTTTGATAAGTTAAAACAGGTTCTGCATAAGACAGTCTTACAAGAGGTTGAGCAGCAAGATGAAAAACTATTTCAGGTTGAAAATCTGAAAAAACCTTATTAAGATGTTCCGTATCCAAAATGTTTCCATAATTGCTTTGGCAATATTTATCAATTTCAAGTTCTTCAAACATTGACGGTTTCGTGTTAGGTTCCAAAGAATATCCGCATACTTCCGCTCCTAACTTATTCAGCCACAAAGTAAGCCAGCTTCCCTTAAACCCTGTATGTCCCGTTACAAGAACTCTTTTCCCTTTATAAATATTGTTAAACATTTTATCCCCTATTTTTTCGCCCACAATGCCCACGGTGCTTGTTCCGCTTGCCACATTTCCGTTAATTCATTTTTATCTCTTAATGTGTCCATTGGGCGCCAGAAACCTCTATGTTTATATGCATTTAATTGTCCGTCTTTTGCCAAATTTTCCAATGGCTTTCTTTCAAATATCGTTTTATCTCCGTCTTGTATATAGTCGAAAACCTGCGGTTCACAAACCATAAATCCCCCGTTTATCCAACTTCCGTCGCCGTCAGGTTTCTCTTGGAATGAACTTATTGTTCCGTTTTTTTCTATTCCCAATGCGCCAAATTTTCCTGACGGTTTAACTGATGTCAATGTACAATATTTTCCGCTTGCTTTATGACATTCAATCAGTTTATTTATATCTATATCGGCAACTCCATCGCCGTAGGTAAGCATAAACGCTTCGTTTCCGACATATTCTTGTGCTTTTTTTATTCTTCCGCCTGTCATTGTATCTTGTCCCGTATAAAGCATCGTAACTCTCCACGGTTCTGTTTGTATTTTGTGAATTTCAACTGAATTATTCGCCATATCAACAGTAATATCCGAATATTGTTGATAATAATGTACAAAATAATCCTTTATTACGTGTGATTTATATCCTGTCAGTACTACAAACTCATTGAAACCATAGAATGAATATATCTTCATAATATGCCAAAGAATAGGTTTCCCTCCGATTTCTACCATCGGTTTCGGTACTAATCTCGTTTCCTCTGATAACCTTGTTCCCAGTCCGCCTGCTAATATTACAACTTTCATTAATTCTCCTATCTTTCAACCCAATTAAGCATTTTTCTTATGCCTTCTTCCTTTGAAACAAGCGGTTCCCAATCAAAAGTTTTTCTGGCTTTCTTTATATCTGCAACAAAGATTTTTTGGTCACTTTCTCTCGGCGGTAGTTGGGTATATTTTAATTTTATATTCAATTCCTTTTCCAAAAAATCAAATAATTCCAACAATGAAAGGCTATTTGCCATTCCTCCTCCTATATTGAATACCTGTCCTTTTGCTTTTTCAATATGTTTTGGGGCTGAAATATACAATTTAATCATATCTTCTGCGTGAAGTACATCTCGGACTTGTTTGCCGTTTCCTGAAATTGTGAAAACTGTTTTAGGGTCTGTTTTTGTTTCTGCTGCTTTTTGACAGAACCAACTTATCCAGCCTTGATCATATGTTCCGAATTGTCGTGCTCCGTACATTGAAGAATGTCTAAATACAATCGTTCTTAACCCAAATATTCTCGCCCAATCAAGCATGTACTGGTCGGCTGAACCTTTGGAACAACCATATGGTGAATGAAAATCCAAGTGTACACTTTCGTCAAATCCGTTTGGAAATTCTTTGCAAATATATCTTGTTCTCGTTTCTTCATATTGAAGATATTCAAAATCTCCGTAAACTTTATTCGTTGATGAATATACAACCACTGTTTCAGGGCTGAATTGTCGCACGCTCTCCAGTACATTAAAACTTCCTAAAACATTTGTTTCAAAATCTAATCTCGGATTTGCTATTGATGTCGTCATTGCAACTTGTCCTGCAAGATGATAAATAACGTCCGGTTTATATTCCTTTATAACTTTTGAAATCTTTTCAAAATCGTTTGTATTTGCTTTTATAAATTCAAAATCTCCCAACGTTTTGAGCCATTCAAGGTTCTCTTCTCCTCCTACTCTGGATAAATTATCATAAACTAACAGCTCATCTTTTTGTTTTAAAACTTGAGAAGCTATGTTGGAACCCAAAAATCCGCAACCGCCCGTTATCATGTATTTCATTTACAATTCCTCGATTTCTATTACTTTTGACAATCCCTTTTTAATATCATATGTTGGATTATATCCTAATTCCTTTAATTTTGAAATATCAACGTTATATTCCAATATCTCATTCTTTCTATGAGGTATAGCTCCAAAATTTAATTGTGTGGTTGTATTATTCATTAATTCTTTTAGGGTTAAAATCATTTCTTTTACTGTTACCGTTTTCCCTGAGCCTACCTCGAACGTATTTATTTCCTTTGTTGAAAGATTTTCTATGTTATTAAGTATTACGGCATAAGCGTCTACTACATCTTCTATATATACAAAATCTCTTGTTTGAAGTCCGTCTGTGAGGTCTATTTGCTCCTTTTCGTTTTTAAACTGTTCTATCAGCCAAGCTATGAATTTTATCGGTTTATCTTTTGCTCCATAAAAATGGTCAAGTCGCAAATTTGCAACTCTTACCTTTTCCGCATACATACTCAACCAATCTACGAATTGTCGCTTTGTTAAAGAATAAGCATTTGTGTTTCGCGCTAGTATAGTGTCGGTATTGATAAATAATTCCACTCCGTTTTGCATTGCAAGTGAAAGTATTTTTAATGGAAATTCAACATTAACGTTAACCATTTGTGATAGTTGCTCATTGTTTCTTCCGTACAATGTTGATGTGTGAATTATTATATTTATTTCATTATCTTCAAAAATCTTTTCAATAGATGTTTCATTTAAGTAATATACTTTTGCTTTTTCATTGTCTGTATATGCGTATTTTTCTTCCCTGCTTAGAGCAAGTGCAATAACTCTGTAGCCTTTTTTAAGTAACATTTTGCTTAAATATCCGCCAAGATAGCCTGTCGCTCCAGTTAACAAAACAGTTCTATTGTTCGTTAATTGCATTTATAACCTCATCAACATTTTTGTCATTTATATACTTTTTTAAAGTGTTGGTATCAAGTTGATAATGTTTTTGAAAATCTATTTTTAAAAGTTTATCTATTATTTCTTTTGAAAATCTGTATCCGATAATTTCGCTGTTTGCAACAATGGCATATGGCGGTATGTCTTTCGTTACACTGCTGCCCATTTCAATGATTGCACCTTGTCCTATTGTCACTCCGGATTTTATTTTCACTCCTTCGCCAATCCATACATCGTCTTTTATTACAATGTTTTTAAGGTTATATGTGTCTTCATTTCTATTAAACGTCGAAAGCCTGTTTGCTTCGATTGGAGGTGTCATATAAAATTTTACGTCATCTGAAATCGTTACATATTTTCCTATTGTTAAAAAACCTCTATTGTATTTTGCATTACCGACAATTTCTATTTTGCCTTTAGTATTCCAATCTACAAAAATTTTATCAATAAACTCTTTTGTAATTAATTCTGTTGCGTTATGTCTATTTCTTTTTCTCCATAATTTCTTGAAATTACGCTTGATAAAAATCCGTCTACCAAAAAGTCTTAACAATGCGCAACTGCTATTTCCTCGAGGTTCAAGATAAAATACATTGTATTTGAACCTGCAATAAAAATATTCTATCCAAAAATATAAATTAAATTTAAAATATTTTAGCATGTGCTTTAAATAACCTGTTTGTTCAAATGCAAATGTTTCTGCATAGTCAAAATAGTATGTGTTTACATGATTTGCGGCTTTTTTCTTTTCTTCTTCAAAAATTTCTTTTGAAATGCCGTTATGTTTATCAAGATATTTTTTCAGTACCCAAAAATAATTCTTTCCGAAGGCTTCCGCAACATTGTATGATGCTCCCTTTTTGTGCGGTAATACTATATCAAATTGGTTTGAATTGTATATTAATATCGATTTATCTTCTGCGCATAATCTTCCTATAATATCTGATATCGGAAATCTCGTTTCGACATATCTTAATGGTTCTTCCATATTTTCGTATGTCGCTTTTTTGATACAAAAACACCCAACCCAAGTTATTACAACTGATATTATTTTAACAACTTCTCCAAGAGAATTGCATTTTGTTAATTTCCCGTCTGTCGGTTTTGTATTTCCTAAAAATATTATAACATCTTCTTCAATATTACTTTCTATGACTTCCAGAGCTTCTTCTACAATTCCTTCTCTCCAAGCGCAAGTATCATTATTTAATTTGCAAAAAATACCGCTGGCATAATCTATCGGCTTGAACATATTTACGTCAGGAAATAAAGGCGTTTTTTGCTTTACATAAACAATTTTTTCTCCCCATTTATCTTTAAATTCCCGACAAATTTCTTCTGTATTATCGGCTGAACAATTGTCTGAAATGACAATTTCAACTTTGTTTGTTTCTTGAAAAATCTTTGAATTTGTAATACTTTCAACGGTTCTTTTTAAAAATTGCGCTCTGTTATATGTCGGAATACAGATAGATAAAATTGGTTGTTCTTGCATTTTCCATCATTCTTTTCTGCTTAAATATCTAACTTATAGTCAACTTTATCATTTAATGCTATTCAATGCAAATTATTTATAATTTGACATTGATATGTAAAAAGAATAAAATGTTCTCTATGAAATATGTCAGTTGTTTACTTTTAGAAAGCGGAATGGCTTTTGGTAGGAATGATGTAAAACCTTGCACCCCCGGTTACAAAATTTATTGGGCAAAGGATTATTATGGTGGGGATTTTGATGCTGATAAATATTTAGAACTTCGTAATCACTATGTCGATATGATGAGAAGAGGCGATATCCCCGAACAATGCGTCGGTTGCTCAAATTTGGAATTGAAAGATTGGGCTGATGAGCCGGGTATTGAATTTATCGTTGTAGGAAATGAAACAAAATGCTCTTGTGATTGCTATTATTGTTGGTTTGCAGAAGAAAAAGAGTATTATAATAAATTCAGAAGTTATGACATTATGCCTATTTTGAAATCATTAAAAGAAAAAAAACTCCTAAGACATACTACTTTTGATGTTTGCGGTGGTGAATGTACTGAATATGAAAATGGAAAACTTGAAGCACTTGTCGATTTTGTATTGAGCGATGATTATTGGATTCATTTCTTCTCGTCCGGCATTTTTTATTCGGAAGTTATTGCCGATGCAATGCGAAAATCCAGAGCAAATATTCTCGTTTCCGTTGATTGCGGAACAAAAGAAACTTATGAAAAAATTAAGAGAGTTAAAGCCTTTGACAGAGTTTGGGAAAATATGGCAAAATACTCCGCTGCCGGTGTTCAAAATACTTTTTGCAACAAAGGTTATGTTATTCTAAAATACATTATAATCCCTGGCGTTAATGACTCTATCGAAGAATTTAAAGCCTTTGCTCAAAAAGCAAAAGATGTCGGTTGCAGGTGGATTAGAATTGCGGTTGAATATAATTGGTGGAATGAAAATTCTAATAATCCTATGCCCAAAAATCTTTTTGAAATGTTAGATTTGATTGAAAGTTACAGAGATGATTTTCTTAAACTTGATTACATTGAAAATGCTATCTATTTGTGGCGAAAACGCATGATTGAAGATAAAAATTTCAAAGGTAAAAATCCCTGTGCGGACATGGTTGGCTGCTAAATGAATAATTTCTCTTGTGACTTGCTAAAAAATGAAATAACCTTTTTTCATAATCAAATTCAATCTTGTTGCTCAAGTCAACTTGGTCCTGTCTATTATGCTAATTATGGCGGAGAAAAGATTGATACTGACTTGATTATCAAAATCAAAAAAGATGCACTTGAACAAATGAAAAACGGTATTATTCCGAAAAATTGTGAAGGGTGTTTTAACTTGAAACCTTGCGAAAATAATGATTTTTCGCAAAAATTTCAGAGATTGATAATCAGCCACTGGGTGCATTGTAATTGCAGTTGCGTTTATTGTGCCAGAAATGAATTTTCTGTCGGAAAAGTTACTCGAGAAGCCAAAAACAGTGATTTTTACGACTTGCTGCCAATCCTCCGTGAAATGTACGCTAAAGATTTACTTGTAACAGACAATAATTTGTTCGTTGATTTTCAAGGTGGAGATATTTCCGTTCTGGCGGAATTTGATGAAATCCTTCGTGAGTTAATGGCGCATAACGTCGGCTATATCAGATTTACGACAAATAATATTGTTTATCAGCCCTTAATTGAAGAATTTTTTAAACAAGGTAAAGCGGAATTAATGACTTCTCTCGATTGCGGTTGCCGTGAAACCTATTTGAAAATGAAAAGAGTTGATAATTTTAACAATACTGTTGAAAATTTAAAAAAATATAAAAAAGCTTCTCCAAATGCCTACATTTTTGTCAAATATATCACCGTTCAAGGCATTAACGACAATATTGAAGAAGTAAATAAATTCCTTGATTTAATGTTTGAAATCGGTATTCCGACAGTGTCGTTTGAGATTGATTATCGGGATATAATGATGCACCCCGAAAAAAGATTTGAAATTCCCCAATATTACTATGATTTGTTGGAAGTTTTCAAAAAAAGATGTTATGAAAACAATACTCAATTGACTTTGTTTACGCATACGGAGAATGTTTTGAAACAGGGTTGGTTTGGAAAGGATATTTAATGTGGTGTGAGCAAATAAATCATAATCTTACTTTTTATCCTCAAAAAATTGAAGGTTGTTGCTCCGGATTTCAAGGTCCGATTTTTTGGGAAAATCCTTCAAATGATGTTGAAATTAATTGGAGTGAAATAAAACAAAAAAAATTGGATTTTATAAAAAGACTTGAGAACAATGATATTCCTGACGACTGTCGTAATTGTCCGTATTTGAGAAAAGGTTCAATGCCTCAGGAAGAAGATTTTAGGTACAAAAAAATAGTACTTAATCATTATACCCATTGTAATTGTAAATGTGTTTATTGTGCAAGATTAAGATTTTATAATCGTGATTTTACCGAAATTCCGAAAATCCCCGATTTCTACCATGCATTACCGATAATTAAGCAGATATACGCTCTCGGAGAAACTGAGGTTAATGCAAAGTTTATGAAAGTTGATTTTCAAGGCGGTGATTTGAGTGTTCTTGATGAATTTGAAGATATTGTTCAATTTCTGCTGAAAAATGATTGCAGAGAAATTGAATTTACGACTAACAATTTGATTTATCAGCCGATGATTGAAAAATGTTTGAAGGAAAATAGAGCATACATGATATCTTCTCTCGATTGCGGTTGCAGAGAAACATACAAGAAAGTAAAAAAAGTTGATAAATTTGATACTTTTGTGGAAAATTTACAACGTTATCTTTCTGCTATTGATGAAAAATATAGGATTTTAATTCCTTATATAGTTGTTAACAAAATTAATGATAACCTTGAAGAAGCGCAAAAATTTTTAAACCTGATGAAAGAACTTGGAATTGTTCGAGTAAGATTTGAAATTGATTACAATGACCTTTTGGGTTATAAAGGTAAATTTGAAGTCCCTAAACATTATAAAAAAATTTTTGATTTATTCAAAGATTTTACGGCAAAAAATAATATGATGTTTTTGTATCAGCAATACACAAAGGATATTATGGATAAAGGATATTGCGGAGAATAATTACATTTTGTAAAAAAATATTAAATCCTCTTCTAAATGTAGCAAAAAATATCAAAATCGTGTTTAATACAAATATCTCGAGAAAGAATTTTAGATATGCAAATTTCGTCAACAAATAATGTAAATAAAATAACAGATAATAAAAAGATACCGCAAAAGAAACAAGAACAAACAGAAACAGTGAATGACAGAGTAACAAGCGGTTCTGAAAAAGTGTCGGGTTCTTTATGGAGAGCAATGACACAAAAAATTGATCCTTACGGAGCAAGGTCTTACTTGCTCAAGACAGGCTTGGGTATAGGATTAAAACCTTCTGACATAAATAATCTTGTTAAGGTTATGGAAAAAGGTTCTGTTGAAACGAGCAATATTGAAATGCTTTTTGGACTTGTAAAAGACGGAGATTTAAGTAAACGAACAATAAAGTTTATTTGTGCTGACGGAATGATGTCTGATTCGATGGAAAAAGACATTGTTATGATATATGAGGCAAAAGCTGACGGTGTTGATGTCAATGACAGGTATGTTCCAATAAGGGCAAATAAAGAAGAAGCATTATCGAAATCCGAAGTAGGAGATGTTTTTGCTGTTGACGGAGAAGAAAAAGTATTTATAAAAAATAAAGACGGTGAAGCAGAACAATTAAAAATGGATAGAGATATGTATTTGTCTTTGTTCCCTGCTGCAGAAAGGTTCGCATCTGCTCAAAATAAAGCAGGTGACTGCTATTATCTCTCTGCGGTTAATGCAATGATGGAAAACCCAAATTCCAGAGCAAGGGTTTTGCAATGTTTTGAACAAGACGGTGAAGACGTAAAAATTAAATTTCCTTACAGTGATTATGAATATGTGTCAGAAGATGCAAAATTAAAAGAAACTGCGGAAAAGAAGAAACTTTTAGTCGGCTCGATGGGTATGAAATTGTTGGAACATGCATACGGGTACAGCAAAGAAGCTGATGCTATTAATCAATATAGAGAAACTCAGGCAAAAGTTATTAACGAGTTAAAGGAACAACTTGCTGCTACAACTGATTCTGAAACGAAGAAAGATTTGGAGTATCGTTTGCAAGATCAGGAACGTACGGCAAAAACTTTTGAAGAAGACAGAGCATCAGAAAACCCTAAGATGGTGTTTCAATTCGATAGCGAGTGCAAAATAATAACAGGTAATGACGGCGTTGGTGTTTTTATAAATATGGACAATCTTGCTAAAACTACGGGCATGTATTACAAATCTACCGCAGATTATTATAGGGCAGAAGGTGGCTTCCCTGAAAATGTCTTTAATGATTTTGGGTTTAAAGCTTCTTATGCGGATTTTGGAACACCTGAAGCAAAAGAAATGTTGAGTCATTTTGATGATGCTGATGATTACATTATTAACGGCGGAACAAAGGGCGGTAAATTTTCGTTTGAAAAGAAGTTAGATCGTTCAAAAAGTATGTATTCAAGACATGCGTACAGAATTATTCCTTTTAAAGATAAAACAGGAAAAGAATTATACAGAGTGTCTAATCCTTGGAACGAATCTCATGATGTAGTTATGTCTTATGATGATATGAGCAAGTTTTTTGTATCAATTTCCGTTGCAAAAGTAAATGAGTAAAAAGTTCTAAAATTACTCATTTTGTGGTAAAATTTTTTAAAGAAAAGTCTTAGAAAGAAATTTTTGTGAACGAAACATACGAAAAAAATTCAGCAAGCAAAGAAGACTACCTTGAATTAATATATGAATTTTCAAGTTCCAAGTCGGATTTTAAAGCTGTTGATATTGCGAAAAAAATGAATATTTCACGAGCTTCTGTCAGTGAAGCATTGCAAAAACTTGCTGTGCAAGGATATATAATTTACGAAAAATATAAACCCGCAATATTGACGGAAAAAGGTCGGGAACTTGCAGAAAAGGTCTATAATAAGCATAAAGTTCTTTGTGCTTTTTTTAAAAATCAATTAAATTTATCAGAAGAAGAATCTCAAATAAATGCTTGTAGAATTGAGCATGTTATAACGGAAACGGCGTTTGAAAAGATAAAAGAACTTGTTGAAAAACAATAAAAATCATATTCCTCAAATTTGTCGGTAAAATTGAAATATAATTTTTAAGTTCTATCATGTTTATTATGAGCGGACAAAAAGATTTAACAAAAGGGAATTTAGTTACAACGTTGTTGGCATTTGCTTTGCCGTATATTGGTGCAAATTTTTTGCAGGCATTATACGGAGCAGCGGATTTGTTAATAGTTGGGAAATTTTGTGACAGCAGTGCTGTTTCAGCAGTTGCGACAGGTTCTCAGTTGATGCAGACACTGGTTTTCTTTATTACGGGATTGACTGTCAGTGCAACCGTTTTGATAGGAAGGGCTTTTGGTGCAAAACAGTATGAAGCAATTGCAAAAATTATAAATACAATGTCAATTTGTTTCCTTGTGGCAGGAGTGATTTTGAGTATTGTTGTAATTGCTTGTGCGGTACCGTTTTTAACACTTCTTCAAACTCCTGTTGAAGCGATGACTTCTGCTAAAGACTATGTGGTAATTTGTTCGTACGGATTGTTGTTTATTTTTGCTTATAATGCAATTAGTGCTATTTTAAGGGGGCTTGGAAATTCGATTGCCCCAATGGTATTTGTTGCTATTTCCTGTTTTGTAAATATAGTTGTTGATATTATTTTGATAGGCAAATTCGGAATGGGTGCGGCAGGTGCGGCGATTGCAACCGTTCTTTCGCAAGCAATTAGTGTAGTTATTGGTCTTATTTATTTACGAAAAGGTAATTTTGTTTTTGATTTTAAATTCAGACAAATAAAATTTGATGTTGAAACAGCAAAGGATTTATTTAAAATCGGCTTACCGCTTTCTCTTCAAGATACGCTAACACCTCTTTCTTTTTTGTTCTTATTTTCTCTCGCAAATTCATTTGGTGTCGCTGCATCTGCGGCATATGGTTCAGTTGTAAGGCTTAATGCCTTTATGATGTTGCCGGCAGGAGCATTCTGTCGTTAACAGCTTTGACTGCGCAAAATTTGGGGGCAGGAAAGATGAAACGAGCTTTGAATGCTCTAAAACTGTCAATTTTATTTGCATTTTTCTTTGGGGTGATTTTCTTCGCTTGGCAACAAATTGCACCTAAAAGTGCAATCGCAATATTTTCAACTGATGAAATGGTATTGGAAGAGGGTGCAAGATATTTACGTTCTTTTAGTTACGACTACTTGCTTGTTCCTTTCGTTTTCTGTCTGAACGGATTTTTCTTTGGTTGCGGAAGAACACTTTTTGCGGCGGTAAATAGTATATTTTCTGCTTTCGCTGTTAGAGTTCCTGTTGCTTTTTTGTTGACAATGATTGCCGCAACTCCTTCTTTATTTGAAATCGGTATTGCTCCGCCGGCGGCTTCTTTTTTGAGCATTATTGCGGCTTTTGCTTATCTTGAATATCTGGCTAAAACAAAAAAATTGTTACTTAGAAAAAAATAAAATCTTAATAAATAAATTATAACAAAAAACCATTCCTTACCGTTTCCGAAAAGAATGGTCTTTTTAATTATTAAAATAAAACTACTCTTTGTTGCTATTTTCAATTTCCTCTTCTGAAACAGGTTGAGGATTGATTTTTTCTCGAACTTTAGTATCTATTTCCGCTAAAACATCAGGATTTGATTCTAAATAGTCCATTGCTTTTTCCCGACCTTGACCTAATTTTTCGTCGTTGTAACTGAACCAAGCTCCTGCTTTTTTGACAATACTAAATTCGACTGCCATATCCAAAATGCAACCTAATTTTGAAATTCCTTTTCCAAATACAATATCAAATTCCGCAACTCTGAACGGTGGTGCAACTTTGTTTTTAACGACTTTAACTCTTACACGGTTTCCATATTCTTTACTATCTTGTTTAAGTGTTTCAATTCTTCTGATGTCAAGTCGAACACTTGAATAATATTTGAGTGCTGTACCGCCTGTGGTTGTTTCCGGACTGCCATACATAACACCAATTTTTTGACGTAATTGGTTAATAAAAATAACAGTTGTATTTGTCTTTGAAACAATACTTGTTAATTTGCGAAGAGCTTTTGACATCAAACGAGCTTGCAAACCCATTTGTTTATCTTCCATTGCTCCTTCAATTTCTTCTTTCGGAACAAGTGCCGCTACGGAGTCAACTACAATAATGTCAACTGCAGCTGAACGAACAAGTTCTTCTGTGATTTCAAGTGCCTGTTCTCCTGTATCAGGCTGTGAAATTAAAAGTTCATCAACATTAACTCCTAAATTCTTTGCATATTCAGGATCTAATGCGTGTTCTGCATCAATAAAAGCGGCAATTCCTCCCTTTTTTTGACATTCTGCAACTATATGTTGCGCTAAAGTTGTTTTACCTGAACTTTCCGGCCCATATATTTCTATAATACGTCCTCTCGGTACTCCGCCTATTCCTAATGCGATGTCTAATGATAACGCCCCTGTTGGAATGCATTCCGTAGAAACGGACGGTCTGTCACCAAGTTTCATTATAGAACCTTTTCCAAAATCTTTTTCGATTTTTTCTATTGCAAGATTTAACGCCTTTGCTTTGTTCTCTGCAGTATTTTCAACTTCTTTTATTTTATCTTTTACAGCCATTCTTATATACCTTTCAAAATATTTGTACTTATATTATAAACTTATTTCTTTCAAGAAAAAAAGTTTTCATATTTTGTAACTAAAATAATATTTTTTGCTTGCGTCAGAAACGGTCGAGTTTATGATGTTTATTTAATATTATGTTAAAATCTTTGTATGAATAATGTTTTGGATAAAGAAAAGAAAGCAAGAGCACTTTTTAAAGACGGAAGAAATTGTTGTCAATCCGTTTTTTGTGCTTTTTGTGAAGATTTTGGAATAGATTTTGAAACAGGGTTAAAGTTATCATCTTCTTTTGGCGGCGGAATGGGTAAACTTCGGGAAGTTTGCGGGGCTGTCAGCGGTATGTTTATGCTTGCAGGTTTAAAGTACGGTTATACTTCAAATAATGATGATGAGGAAAAGTCAAACCATTATAAATTAATTCAGGATTTAGCAACAGAATTTAAAAAAGTTCACGGAACTATTATTTGCAGAGAACTTTTGGGTACGGATTCGGACGGTTATATCCCCGCAAAAAGAACTGACTCCTATTATGAAAATCGTCCTTGTGAAGAATGTATTGCGACTGCAACAAAAATTATTAATTCTTTATTCGTTAATAACACTATCTAAAGATGTTTTTATTAATTCTGCAAATAAATCCGGTTTTTCCAAACTTAAAAGTTTTAAATTCATAAATTGTGTCGGATTTTTTTCAAAGTTTTTTTGAAGTTCTTTGGAAGCCCTTTTAACAACTGTTTCTGCTGCATTACCGCTGATTGAAACAGGTGAATAATTTTTTGCTCCTGCCGGCGAAGAAAGTCCCATTAAAACAAGTTCTTCAACTGCAAATGTGGCAAGTGTAATCTTGATGAAATCTTTGGGATTCATTTGATATGTTGCCCATTCTCCTGTTTGTGCATATTCGCTGACAAATGCAACTGAAAGTTCTATTCCGAGTGTTCTTGCTGCTTCTAAGGCATTATTCAAGTGTTTGTTACAGGTTTTTGCTTCCGGAATAACGTCATACATTTTAGTTCCAACAAGATATTCTAAGCCAATAATAGCGGAGCATTTTACTATATCTTTAACTATTTCTTCTCCCATATCTTCTTTATTTGGAATTTTATTGACCGCAAGATCCGATAAATCCATTCCTATATATCCTGCTGTCGATACAGCTGCTCCGACAAGTGCCGGTGTTTGTGTTTTTGTGATTGCTAATGTTGCGCCTATTATCCCTGACATTGCTATATCTTTGAGTGCTGTTGAGCGTATTTGTTGCGTTTTGATGTATTTGTCAACTCTCTTTTGAATATTGTTATTCTCTCCAAATGCATTTTTATATGCATTATCATACTCTTTTTGTATCTCTTTATCTTTTTTCCCGCCTTTAAGCATTTTTGCGGTTTCTTTTGATGTATAAATTAAACCTTCTGCAATTTCCGTGTATAGTTCAATCTGCTCTTCCTTTGAAAGAGTAATATAATCTTTCCTTTTGAGCATTTCAATATCTCTTAAATTTTCTTTGCCCCCAACCATTTTGGTTAATTCGGCTTTGAATTCTTCAAGTTTCTTATCTATATTAACCCTCTTCCCTTCTCTTTTAAAATCAGGAGATTCAGGATTTATTGAATTTTTATGTTTTGTGAAAAATTTTGTATATGTTGATAATCGCTCGTCCGTATATTCCGCAATTTGCTCAGATGTCTTGATTAGCGTATATTTTGCAGATTCGTTTTCAAAATTCTTTATAGCCTCTTTATTATAATTTACGCCAAAAATATTAAAAAATTCTGATTTGAAATTGCCTGTTCTCTTGGCTATCTCAAGTCTTTCAATTTGTGATTTGTGTATTTGTAAATCTTCTGAAACAAGTGGAGCTCTGTTCTTTGATCCCCAAAGAATTGAAATCTTTTCAGCTAACTTTCCTGACCAACCTTCATATTCCGTTCGTCTGTCAAAAGCCCTTTGCGCTTTGCCGTTCATTGAATCAAGCAAATTAATTGCGGTTTTGTATTCTTCCGCCGGTATTTCTCTCTCTGTATTAATCGGATTGCTTGTCTTTTCAAACGTATCAGGCATCTGACTCTTGAGATACCTGCCTTCTAATGAGGATTTACGAACTCCTGCATTAATCGGTAATAAATTGTTTACGCTACAAATTTTCACAAACACACTCGATTTCTACATTCGTAAAAAGTCATTAAAATAATTTATTTTGCCATGTTTTTTTCTCTTTTTTATAAAATGTTACAAAAATTCACAATGGACTTTGATTTTAAAATTATAAAATATTTTTACCGTTTTCGTTGTACATTTTTCTTCGCAAATTACTTATTTTTGTAATTTTTTCAAGATAGTTTTTTGATTTTAAATTTTGCAATTCTAAAATAAAATCTTCCTGTATTTTTTCAATATTTTTTTTATTAAAATCTAACATATCACAAGCAAGAGTTAAGTCTGTCATAGCAAGTCTTGTTGTGTCACGAAAACCGCTTGAAGCAAGTTTCAACGCTAAATCATTGTTTTTAGCTGCGTTGAAAAGGCATTGAGAAATATACATTGGAAAATGACTAATCATTGCAACTGCTTCATCGTGTTCTTCCGCACTTGCTATTAACGGTTTTGCACCCATGTCTTTAATTAGTTTTGTTAAAATTTTAACTTCTTCACAATCAAAAGAACAATTATATGGCGTCAACACCCATTTTGCGCCCTCAAATAATTCCTCAAAAGATGCTCTATAACCGCTGTTTTCCGTTCCTGCCATAGGGTGTGAGGGAATAAATTTGAATGAATAATTTTTTTTCGTTACAAATTCTTTTACACTTGCAACATCTGTAACAATACATTTTTCAGATACAATACTTTCCAGTTTATCAAGAGTTTCAATGATTTTTCCGATAGGAGTACATACAAATACGATTTCACATTCGCTTAAAATTTCATATGTGTCTGATTTCTTCTCGACAAAGTTACTCACCTCTGAAAGAGTTTCTTTATTCCTTGTAACTATGTACATTTTATGCCCTAAGCTGGCAAGTTTCTTAAGAATGGAACCTCCTATAAGACCAATTCCGACTATTCCTATTTTCATTTTTTTCTCCAAAATGTTAAGTATTGTTGCATTTTGCAGAAAAAGAGTTATTTTCTGAAAATGCTTGCAATTACATTATATCAGCGAATTTGAAATAAAAAAAGAGTTAATATTTATTCACATATTTGCATAGTAAACAAACGTATGTAATAATCAAATTAATTAATAGTCTAACCATTCCTTTCTTGACTTATGCGGCTCTCGAGTCGCATTTTTATTTTGCAAATTTTGAGAAAATTTTTGAAAAATTTTAATAAAATCGAATATTTTAGAGGGATTTGGTATAATGGTAAAAAAGGAGCAAATATGGTCGGTCGTTTATTTATAATTTCAGGTTCGTCAGGTGTTGGCAAAGGTACTGTCATAAAGGAATTTTTGAAGAAAGCTGATAATATTTTTCTTTCTGTTTCTACGACTACGAGGAAACCGAGAGAGGGTGAAGTTCACGGAGTAAATTATTTTTTTGTTACAAAAGAAGATTTTAAAAAATCTGTTCAAGAAGAGAATTTTTTGGAGTGGGCTGAATTTGGCGAAAATTGTTACGGAACAAGTCGTGATATTGTTGAAAAGATGCTTTCATGCGGAAAAAATGTACTTTTAGAAATAGAAGTTCAAGGAGCGAAGCAAGTCAAAGAAAAAATGCCTGAAGCGGTTACAATATTTATTCTACCTCCTTCAATTTCTGAAATTGAAAAAAGGTTAAGAGGCAGAGGTACCGAAACGGAAGAAGCTATTTCCAAAAGGTTAAAAGCGATTGAGTTTGAAATGCAAGAGGCTAAACATTATGATTACAAGGTTATTAATGATGTGATTGAGCGAGCGGCAGATGAAATTTTAAAAATTTATGAAGAAAATAAGGGTTAATATGTTTGAAGTTCAAGATGTTATAGATTTGATAGAAGAGGCGGCTCCTCTTGCAACTGCTGCAAAATGGGATAATTCAGGCTGGCAAATTAATCTTGGAAATAAATATTTCAATAAAATAATGACGGCTTTAACTGTAACTGATGATATTGTTAAACAGTCTTATGAAAAGGGGTGTGATTTAATTATTTCTCATCATCCATTGATTTTTGAACCGTTAAAAACGATAGAAGAGGGTGCTGTTACGAGTGCAATTCAAAAAGGAATACAAATTTATTCCGCGCATACAAATTTAGATGTTGCAAAAGGCGGAACAACGGATATTTTAATTGAAAAATGCGGATTTGGAACAGCGCCTGTAGTTGAGGAGTTTATAAACGGAAAAGTTTTAAATGAGGAATTTAACATTGACTTTTTAAAAGAAGATATAAAAAAGCGTTTATGTTTAGATTCTTTAAAGGTTATCAATTTATGTAATAAAAAAACGGTTAAGTCGGTTGCTTTTTGCGCAGGAGCAGGCGGTTCTGAGATTTCTAGGGTTAATGATTTGGGTTTTGACCTTTTCATAACAGGAGAAGTTAAATTTCATGAGGCTTTTGATGCAAAAGATACAGTCGTTTTTGAAGTTGGTCATTACGATAGTGAAAAATACGTTGGTGAAATTTTTAAACGTATTTTGGGTAATAAGTTTGAAATTTTGGAAGCTGATGAGAAAAGACCGTACGATTTTAACTAAAATTTTCATAATATTTGCATTGTTTTTGTCCGAAACTGTTGAGGCGGAAACACTTTCTTTACCGGATTGGAATTTCTATAACTTTAGGGAAAATTCTAAAATTACCCAAAATGCTGATGAAGTAAAATATGAAAAAATCAGAAATAACCATGATTTCAACAATTATTTTGATATGCAAACAATAGTTTTGCATAAAAAAACAAAAAATATTACACCTCAAGAAGTAGGAAAAGCATATCTTGCAAGAACTTTAATGGGTGATAAAACTTGTGAAACTTATATTTTGCAAGATGAAAAAAATTGTTTTTATTGCATTTATTGTTCGCAAAAACTTCAAAAATCTGAAATTTTAAAGTTTATAATCGGCTTTGACGGCATAATAGAAATCAGATATACTCATAATAATCTTTGGCATTTTCAAAATAATATAGGTTCTTTTTTGGAAACTCAAAACAGGGTGAAGATATTACCTAATTTGATTTTTAAAAATTATATTCAAAAAAAATATCTTTTGAGGATTGGATAATGAACATAACAGGAGGAAAATATAATTCATTGAATATTGATACTCCCAAATTTGATAATGTTAAACCAACATTGTCAAAAATAAGGCAGGCAGTTTTTAATTCTCTTGCAACTCAAGGTAATTATTCATCTTTTTGCGACCTTTTTGCCGGTTCTGGCATAATGTCATTTGAAGCTGTTTCAAGAGGATACGACGTTACAACTGTTGAAAAAGATAAAAAAACTTCTGTTTTTATTAAAAAAAATGCGGAAAAACATAAAATTCCTTTGCGAATAATAAATTATGACGGAATAAAATTTTTACAAAAAACAGATAATACTTTTGATATATTTTATATGGACCCTCCGTATCAATCGGGATTGTACGAAAAAGCCCTTATTGAAATAGAACAGAGAAATTTATTATCCAAAAATGGCATTATTATTCTTGAAAAACCGACAAATTTGAAAATCGAAACAGGACGTTTTGTTTGTTCAAAACAAAAAAGTTACGGTGATAAAACAATTTGCTATTTAAAAAATCATTCATCTTAATAAAAAAGACGGTTTCAATTTTATTTTGACACCGTCTTTTTCATTTATTTTAAAAGAATACTTATTCTTCTTTTTCGTTGCTAATATCAAGAAGCTTAGTTTGTTCAACAGCTTCATCGACAGCTTTCTCAATTGCTTTATCAATCGGGTCTTCTGTAGCCTGTCCGACAATTTTATTAACGGTAATAACGCTGTCATTTTCTTGGAGATTTTGGATTTTAACACCGGTTGCAGGTCTGCCCTGACGAGAAACATCTCCTGCTTTAATTCTTGAAACAACTCCGTTTGCCGTAACAACCATAATATCATCATTTTCATTGACGATGGTAAGAGCAACCAATCTTGACTTAGAAGTCTTGAATTTTGTTGCAATAAGACCAATTCCGCCTCTGTTTTGTGAACGGAATTCACTCAATTTTGAGCGTTTTCCGAAACCGTCTGAGGTTACAACAAGCAAGTCTGCATCATAATCCGCAGGAACAATATCTGAGCCGATTATCATGTCGCCTTGACGTAATTTCATTGAATTTACGCCTCTTGCACTTCTGCCTAACGGTCTTAATTCTTCAACTGCAAATCTGATTGCCATACCGCAACTTGTTCCGATTAAAATTTCATCGTTGTTCTTTGCAACATTTACCCAATTAAGAGTATCGCCTTCTTCAAGTCCTATTGCAATAATTCCGTTACGTCTTATGTTTGCAAAATTATCAAGTTCAATTCTCTTAATGTAACCTTTTTGCGTAAGCATAATCAGGTTTGTATCGTGAGAAAATTCCTTGACGGGAACAACTGCTGTAATCTTTTCTCCCTGCTCAATCGGCAAAATGTTAATTACAGGTAAGCCCTTAGATTGTCTTGAACCTTCAGGAAAATCGTAAACATTCAAACTATAGACCGTTCCCTTATCAGAGAAGAACAAAACTTTATCGTGCATCATTGCTGTAAAGAAAATTCCAACATCATCATCTTCTTTTGTCTTAATTCCGCCTTTTCCTCTCGTTGCACGATTTTGACGTTCAAATGTATCAAG
>CAZKAS010000013.1:0-37704 GCA_964550875.1 uncultured Muribaculaceae bacterium
GCACTCTGTCCCATATTTTGACAGCAACTTGAAAAAAAACGCTCACGGCATTGGAATGAGCCAAAATGGTGCTAACAATCTTGCTAAACAAGGATATAACGCTTATCAAATCCTTTCCTATTACTATAACAATATAAAATTCGGAAAACTTAGCAACAAGTGGAATATTTAAAATAATCCTTAAAATCCCCAACTATAATTGTTTTTTTATCTTTTTAAATATTTGACATCTGAAAAAACATGTGATAAATAAGAATAAGCACAGGAAAAGGAGATTATTTACTATGAACAAATTTGAGTTAGTAAAAGAAGTTTCAAAACAAGCAAAAGTTTCACAAAAAGCAGCAGCAGACGTAGTTGACGCATTTATTGCAACAGTTGAAAAAGCAGTTGCTGATGGAAATAAAGTTACTTTAGTCGGTTTCGGTACATTTGAAGCACGCAAAAGAGCAGCAAGAACAGGTCGCAATCCTCAAACAGGTGCAGCAATTCAAATTGATGCTAAAGTTGTTCCTGCTTTCACTGCTGGTAAAAAATTCAAAGAAGAAGTTAAATAGAAACTTCAACTTTCAAAAAGCACTTGTTTACGCAAGTGCTTTTTTATTGCAAAAATTTATAATTTTAAAATAATGTTTGCTGCATATCTTCAATTTTTAATTTAAGCATCTTTGCAGCATATGGCGTAAGTTTACGACCTTTTGACGTCCGTTGAATAAAACCTTCTTGCAAAAGATATGGTTCATATACCTCTTCAATAGTTTTTGAATCTTCACCCAGAGATGCCGCTAATGTTTCCAACCCGACAGGACCTCCTTGATATTTTTCGGCAATTACTGTTAACAATGCTCTATCTGTCGTATCAAGACCATATTTATCTATATTCAAATTATCAAGAGCATCATTAGCAACTTTCACATTCACTACTCCATCTGCCATAACTATTGCATAATCCGCTACTCGTTTTACAAGACGATTTGCAATACGGGGAGTGCCTCTGGATCGTTTTGAAATTGCTGATGCTCCGTCATCTGTAATGTTAATATCTAAAATTTTTGCAGTTCGCTTTACAACTTGTTTTAATTCTTCATTTGAATAAAATTCCAGTCGGTGAATAATACCAAATCTATCTCTTAACGGCCCTGAAAGAGAGCCTGCTTTTGTTGTTGCTCCAATTAATGTAAATTTAGGAACAGGAACTCGCAAGGTCTTTAGGGACTGACCTTTTCCTGTATTCATATCCAAATAAAAATCTTCCATAGCAGGATATAAAATTTCTTCTGCCACTTTATTAAGACGGTGAATTTCGTCAATAAACAATACTTCACCTGCTTTTAAAGACATCAAAATTCCAATAATATCTCTAGGGCGCTCAAGTGCCGGTGCAGACGTAATCTTGATATCTGCTCCCGTTTCATTTGCAATCACACATGCCAATGTCGTTTTTCCCAATCCGGGAGGACCGTAAAACAAAAGATGGTCAAGTGGTACTTCTCGTTTTTTTGCTGCTTCTATTGAAATCTTAAGCATGCTTTTTAAATTCGTCTGTCCTATATAGCTGTCAAATGTTTTCGGACGAATATTATTTTCAAAAGTCATATCAAACTCTGTCACTGATGGTGAGAGTTTTTCTTTGCGATTGCTGACTTTTATTTTACTACTATCATTATCTGAAATTATCATAAAATTATTTTACCATTTATATTAAATTTTTGCTAATTGATGTATAATAAAGTTGATTATGGAATTAGATAGGATAGAATAATGAAATTCAGAGAGATTAAGACAAAAATAGTTGCGACACTGGGGCCATCTTCTTCAAATTTTAATACTATATTGAACATGGCTAAATCAGGTGCAACAATATTTAGATTAAATACTTCACACGGATCTGTACAAGATCATTTAAAAAAAATTGATTTAATTCATGAAGCGGCAAGAGAATTAAATCTCTATCTCGGCATTCTTGTAGATTTACAAGGTCCCAAAATTAGAGTCGGTGCAATTGATAATCCAATTCAACTTTCAGAAGGGCAAATTATAAATCTTAAACATAGCAATGCTACTACTACATCAGATTTTGTTCCTGTTGATTATGAAGGAATAGCAGAAGATGTTAAAGCAGGAGATAAAATTCTCTTAGATGACGGTAAAATTGGTTTGGAAGTTTTAGAAATTTTAAATGGTGATACCGTTAAAACTAAAGTTCTTTACGGAGAAATTTTAAAACCCAGAAAAGGCATAAATATACCCGGTAATCAGGCAAGTCTGCCATGTGTTACAGAACGAGATAAAGAATATATCAAATTTGCTGTTCAAAATGATGCTGATTTTATAGCTTTATCATTTGTTCGCTCTGCAGAAGATATAAGAGTTGCTAAAAGGTATATGCAAACTTTAAACGCTGATATTCCAATAATTGCAAAAATTGAAAAACCTCAAGCTTTTGATAATTTAAAAGAAATTATGGAAGAATCATACGGTGTCATGGTCGCAAGAGGTGATTTAGGTATTGAAATGTCTCCTGAACAAGTTCCAATTGCTCAAAAAGAAATAATTAAAGAAGCGGCAAGACAAAGAAAAACCTGCATTGTCGCTACACAAATGCTTGAGTCAATGATTGAAGAACCCATTCCTACAAGAGCAGAAACAAGTGACGTTGCAAATGCAATTCTTGACGGTGCCGATGCTGTAATGCTCTCCGGAGAAACTGCTGCCGGCAAATATCCGGTCAAAGCTGTAGAAATGATGCATTTAATCTCAAAAAATATAGAAACAAGTGACTTTTGTCCGGCATATATTGATTTAGGTGTAAATGATAACTACGAAATTACACCACAAGCAATCGCAAATGCTGCTTGCAAAATGGCTCACGATTTACACGCAAAAGCAATTTTTGCTTTTACTCATACCGGTTATACTCCAAGATTACTTTCAAAATTAAAACCGCAAATACCGATTGTTGCACTTTCTGATCAAAGCAAAACGTGCCGAAAATTAAATCTTTCTTGGAATATTTTTCCGTTTTTCTGTGACTGGGATACTGTCCTTGACAAAGATATGCTGGCAAAACTTGACGAATTAATTTTAAGCAAAACTGATTTTAAAAAAGATGAAAGAATTATTATTATCGGTTCAATTCCTCAATTAATAACAGGGAGAACAAATTTTATCAGAGTTCACAGAATCGGGGCATAAAATTAAAAGGGACTTTATTAAGTCCCTTAATTTTTATAAAATTGTCGGTGTTACTCCTGCATTTGCTTTAACAAAATAAAATACATTTTGTATCAATGCCGGAGAAAAACCATAATCACTATCTGTCGGAAGAATTTTTATAAATGTTTTATTTGCTCCAATATCTGCTATCGTTACCATAAACTCTCTCTGAGCAACTTGAAAAAGTACTGTTCCTGTCTTTGACTGAACTTCTTTAATTTTATAATTCATTTTATTCAAAGCAGTTAATGTTAAATAAAACAATTGTTCAGAATTAACAGAAACTGTTTCGGAACATTGATTAATAGATGTTTTTTCGGAATTAACCGTAGAAATATTATTATGAACTGCATTTGCAACAGGGGTTGAAACTTTATATGAAGATTGCGAAGAATTTGAATTCACCTGAGTATTTGCAATCGGAACTGTCACTCTTTTTGTTACTTGTTGAGTCTTATTTATTGATGTCGAATTATTACTAACAACCGGTTTTGAAATACGAGCCGGTTGAACAGGTTGCAAAAGAACATTCTTTGGTAGAGAATCCGCAAATGCACTTGCTGAAATGCCAAATAATGCAATTGTGGTTATTAATATTTTTTTCATTACATCTCCATTAAATTGTGCCCGAAAGCCATATCTACTTTCAGAGGAACCGTCAATGGCTGACCCTGCTCCATCGCTTTCTTGACTAACTCACTTACCAATTCTTGCTCTGATTTTACCACTTCAAGAACCAGTTCGTCATGCACCTGAATGACTATTTTTGACTGTAATTTCATCTGTTTGATGTAGTTATATAGGTCAACCATTGCTTTCTTTATCAAGTCTGCTGCCGTTCCTTGCAAGGGTGCATTAATTGCTGCTCGTTCTCCTGCTTCTCGTTCTTGATTTGAAGATGCATACAAAACATTGTCCAACCATCGTTTTCTACCGTATATTGTCTTTACATAACCATTTTCTCGGGCAAAACTTATTGTTTTTAACATATATTGTTGAATTAAGGGATATGTTTGAAAATATTTTATTATAAATTCATCTGCTTTGGCAGGAGAAATGTCCAGTTGCGAGGCAAGTCCATACTTCGATTGTCCGTATACTATTCCAAAATTTACCGCCTTAGCTTTTTGTCGCATTTCTTTCGTAACTGCTTCTTCAGGAACATCAAAAATTTTTGATGCCGTCAATGTATGAACATCAACATCATCAATAAATGCCTGCATTAAATTTTCGTCCTGCGAACAATGCGCAAGTAATCTGAGTTCAATTTGAGAATAATCCGCAGAAAGCATTATATTTTCAGGATTTGAGGGTATAAACGCTCCTCGAATTTTTTCACCCAGTTTACTTCTTGCCGGAATATTTTGCAAATTCGGGTTGCTACTGGAAAGCCTTCCGGTTGCAGTATTTGTTTGATTAAAAGATGTATGTATTCTGTTATCCGCACAAGAAACTAATGTCGGTAACGCATCTATATACGTTGATTTTAACTTTGAAAGATGCCTTTGCTCAAGAATATATCTTGCTATAGGATAATCTATCGCTAATTCTTCCAGAACTTTTGCATTTGTGGATTGGCTTGCTCTTTTACGACCACGAACCCTTAAACCCATTTTATCAAATAGAATATGTTTAACCTGTCTGGGAGAATTTACATTAAAATATTCTCCACTTTCTTGAATAATTTTTCTATCAACCTCATCTATCTCTAATTGAGTTTCTTCTGAAAGTTTCTTCAAATATTCTTTATCTATAGAAACACCAACCTCTTCCATATCAGTTAATACAACCGTTGTCGGAACTTCCACTTCATACAACAAATCCTGTTCTTCCAAGTCCAATGTATTTTGCCAATACCTTGTTAATTCCAATGTTGCAAATACATCATCACACGCATAATTTTTTGCTTTTTCTATTTCTACCGTATCAAAAGAAACATTCTTACCTGCAACATCTTCATATTCTGTCATTATATAATTCAAATACATTGCTGACTGTGTTTTTAATCCGTGTTTCCTTGTAGAATCATATATATAACTTGCCAACATCGTATCAAATATTAACCCTGAAATAGGCATTCTATGGTGTTTTAATACATGCATATCAAACTTTGCATTTTGCATCGTTTTTGAAATTTTTTCATCTGCAAAAATCGGAGCTAATAAGTTAACTGCTTTATCAAAATCAACCTGTTCTCCGTAATTATGAAATAAAGGTACATAATAACAAATTGTCTTATTTTCCTGTGTTTCATCAAATTTAACTCTTCCGTTTTTTGCAATAATTTGATTATTATACGCAATAGAAAGTCCAACAATATCGTCTTCTAATGGATTTAAGCCTGTCGTTTCCGTATCAATAGAAATTAGTGTCTTGGATTTCAATGCTTCTATCATCTCTATTAATTTATTGTCACTATCTACCAAATTGCGTTCTATATCGTAAGAACCACGCATTTTTTTAACTTCTGAAGCAAATAATCCCAACTGACCGTTTTCAGAAACTACTTGTGGCTCAGCTTGTTCAATTAACGATATTTGTTCATTTTCAAAACAATTTTCTTCTTTTGAAGATACATTTTGTTTGTCATCACAAATTTTAAAATGAGAAAATATTTTATCTGAGTTTTTTAAGAAGTTATAGAAAGAATTTTTTCTGAAATAATTCATAACTTCTTGTTCATTATTTATTTCAAGACATGTTTCCTTAAAATCAAAATCGATTTCAACATCACGTTTTATGGTAGCAAGTTCTTTACTTAAAAGAGCATCATTTTTTCCATCAATCAGTTTTTGTTTTAACGCTTTTCCTGAAACCTCATCAATATGTTCATATATACCGTCTAAAGTTTTATACAACGATAATAATTTCGCCGCTGTTTTGTCGCCAATACCTCTTATACCGGGAATATTATCAGACGTATCGCCTGCAAGCCCCTTCAAATCTACAACTTGTTCCGGATATACACCCATTCGTTCAAAAACTTTTTCTCGATTATAAGTAACAATTTCTCCTTTTGATGGCATAATAACAGTAACATCATTTTCATCATCAACCAGCTGAAAAGAATCCCTATCACCTGTTAAAATCATAACTTTAATGTCTTGTCGTTTTGCTTTTTCCGCAATTGTTCCAATAACATCATCTGCTTCAAAACCTGCTTTAGTATAAATCGGAATATTAAATGCGTGCAAACCTTCAATAATATCTTCAAGTTGATTATGCATATCATCAGGCATAGACTCTCTATTTGCCTTATACTCAGAATACAAATCACACCTAAAAGTAACTCTTGCAACATCAAAAGTTACCGCTATTAAATCAGGATTAACTTTGGTTTCTTGTAACAAATCAAATATACACTTAAAAAAACCAAATGTAGCCCATATGGGACGACCATCAGCAGTTTTCATTCCTGAACGTTCAAGAGCAAAATAATACCTGTATGCAAGAGCATGACCATCAATTAACAACAAACTTTTTTTCTTCATAATACGGTTATTTTAATCGAAAAAAAATGCTATCTCAACTAATCGGAAATTAATGTTTTCAAATATTCACGATACCCCTCAAGCGGTGGTTGTTCTTCTTTTAGCAGAACAAAATTTCCAATAACAAGAACATCTATATCCGTGAACATAAAACAACGGTATGCATCTTCAGGAGAATTAACAAGCGGTTCTCCTCTGACATTGAATGAAGTATTCACAACAACAGAACAATTCGTTAATTTTTTAAATTCATTAATTATTGAATAATAACGAGGATTTGTGTCTTTATCAACAGTTTGAAGTCTTGCAGAATAATCAACATGCGTAATTGCAGGAATTTGAGAGCGAACAACATTTAACTTATCTATACCAAAAAGATTTGTATCATCTTCAGAGAGAGGAACTCTGATATTATCGGCAACATCAACAGTCAAAAGCATATAAGGACTTGTAAGACCTTCTTTTATGTTAAAGAATTTGCTCGCATCCTCTGCCAAACAGGTAGGTGCAAAAGGTCTGAAAGATTCACGTTTTTTTACGGCAAGATTTAACTTACGCTGCATTTCTGTATTTCTTGCATCAGCAAGAATACTTCTATTTCCGAGAGCTCTTGGTCCAAATTCTGCACGACCGTTCATATGCCCAATACTTTTGCCTTCGGAAATGTATTTCGCTACCAATGGTGTTAATTCGCCAAATTCATCATCAATTTTGCGATATTTAGCACCAATTTTATCTAAAGATTGCTTAATTTCTTCTTCAGTAAATTCACTGCCTAAAAGACTACCTTTTTGAGCATCAGGCAATATAATTTTTCTTTCTTTTCCTAAAACTTCATAATAAGCCCATAACGCTGCACCTAAAGCCCCACCGGCATCACCTGATGCCGGTTGTATCCAGATATTATCGAAAATATTTTCTTTTAAAATTTTACCGTTTGCAACACAATTCAATGCACACCCACCGGCAAGACAAAGATTTTTTTCTCCTGATACCTTACGAACATTACGAGCAATTTTTAAAATAATTTCTTCCGTTACGACTTGCAAACTCTTTGCAATATCCATATGCTTACTTGTTAACTCGGACTCCGATTTTCTTGCCTTCATTCCAAATAAATCTTCAAATTTTGAATTATACATTCTTGTTCCTGTACAATAATCAAAATATTCTTGATTTAGCCAAAAAGAACCATCATCTTTGATATCAACTAAATTTTCACGAATAATATCCGAATATTTATCCTCTCCGTATGGAGCAAGCCCCATAACTTTATATTCGCCTGAATTTACTCTAAATCCAAGATATCCGGTAAATGCAGAATATAATAGTCCGAGAGAATGTGGAAACTCAATAACTTGTTCAAAATGAATTTCGTTATTATACCCAACTCCCCATGAAGACGTCGTCCATTCTCCAACTCCGTCCAAACAAATAAATGCTGCATTTTCAAAAGGAGAAGGATAAAAAGCACTCGCAGCATGAGCCCCATGGTGAGTTGAAAAATATATTGGACATTTTAATCTGTTTTCAAAATTTTTATCAATATTTTTTGGCATATGAAGTTTAGTATTCAACCAAATAGGCATACTTCTGACAAAAGAAGAAAGGCTTTTTTTCGGAAATGCAAGTTGTGTTTCCAAAATCCGTTCAAATTTTATCAACGGTTTTTCATAATATACAACACCATTTAAATCTTCAGGTAAAATATCTGCATAATCCAAACAAAACTGTATAGCATTTTTGGGGAACGAAGAATCGTGTTTGTGTCTTGTAAATCTTTCTTCGTGAGCAGCAGCAATAATTTCACCGTCTTTTATAAGCACCGCTCCGCTATCATGAAAATATGAACTTAAACCTAAAATATATGTCAAAATTGCTCCTAATATTGATTTTCATACGATGGTTCGGAAATTTTAACGTCCTTCCAGTAAGTCTTTTTATTTGTCTTATTTATTAAAAGTCTATCACGACCTTTTATTTTTGCCACAATTGCTGTCGGCAAAATTGCACATAACCACGTAACTGTGAGTGCTATCGCAGAAATAAACATACCGGCATATTTTAAAATTAACCTGATTAAATTATAAATGGGTTTGTCAATATTCTTACCAAATGCCCTTGCAACAAATAGTGTCATCAAAATTGCCCAACATACTTCCACTAACAACAATGCAATATCCGTATAATTTTTCCAATACAAAATTACTGCTGGTATCACAGGAAATAGCAGAAGTGTCAGTTTAAACTTCTTTAAATCTTTTATAGTAGGGTTTTCGACCATTTTTCACCTAAATAATAGTATAAATGAATGGTGATGCAGGTGATGTACCAACAACTATCAACAAAATTAAAAGAACTAAAAAGACTATTGCCGGAAAAATCCAATAAGCCTTATTTGTCCACATAAATGACCATATTTCGGCGAAAATATTTTTTCTTTTCATAATATCCTCTTTTAAACAATAATATCAGTTTTATAACAAATCTGCAAGCATTGAAATTGCTTCCGTATCTTCTGGAAAAATCTCCGTATAACGATGAAGATATTTTGTTGCATCATCTTTTTTGTCAAGTTTAAGCGCACATTTTGCCAAATTCATCAAATTTGCGGTATTTGTCGGATACTTTTTGTCAATATCGGCAAATAAACCAATTGCATCGTGATAATTTTCTTCTGACACATATATTTGCGCAAGCATATTTTCAACTTCAGGATTTTTTTCCAAAAACATTGCATCTTCAAGTATTTGTTTTGCTGCATTAAAATTATTTTTCATGAAATAAATTTTTCCGAGATTTAGAAGAATATCAATATCTTGTGAATTTTCTTTGATTGCTCTTTCGAGAACATCTTGCGCCTCATCAGTTTTTCCCCGTCTTAGTTTGTTTAACGCAATATTAAGCAAAATTTTAGCAGGCATGGAAATTGAATCCAAAACTTTGTCATAAAGTTCATCAGCCTTTTGCGACTCACCTGTCATTTGAAAATAATTTCCATATTCATATATAAAATACGGATTATCAGGCTCTAAATTAAGAGCTTTTTCAAATTCTTCCTTAGCATAATCGAAAAGTCTTGAATCAAGATAAAGAACAGCCAAATCCTTATGCGCTGCAGCAAAAGAAGGATTTAACTGCAATACTTTTTTCAAAAGTTGCTCGGCTTTGTCTTTATCCCCGGTTTGACCGCATAAGATTGCAAAATCATAATAAATATTTTCATCAACTTTGCCTTTTTTTAATAGCCCCAAATAAACATTTTTGGCTGATTCATAGTCACGGAGCTTAATTCTTATTTCCGCAATTTTCAATTTTACCTGAAAAGCCGTATTTTCCGAAGTATCTAGTTTTTCTAATATATTAAGAGCCTTTTCATAGTCTTTAATACCTTCGTAGGCACACGCTAAATTAAATTTATAAATAAGTTTATCCGGTTCTTGATAAAAGTTCAAAATATTTAACAGCATCATCAAAATCGGAAGAATCAAGCGCAGTATTAGCCATAGAAGCCAAGTAAAACGGAGATGGTTCAAGTTCATAAGCAGATTTTGCGAATTTATACGCCTTTTGAAAATCTTTTAAAAATCTTGCTGCAACAGAAATATTATAATGAGTAACAGGATTTGTGTTATCCGCCTCATAAGAAGATTCAAACGCAACCAATGCCTCTTTTAATTTTCCTAAAGCGAGATTTGCGGAACCAATGTTGTTAAGCATAAGCGGGTGATTAGGGTGAACTTGTAATGATTTTTCAAATAATTGAATAGCTTTATCGTACTTGCCTGCCGCCATATAGACAGTTCCAATCATGTAAAATATTTGATAATCAGAAGAACCAAGTTCAAAAATAGCATCTTCATACTCGGCAATTTTATCAGGTTGATTTGACTGCATAAACATAATCACAAGACTTTTGTACGCATCAATGTAGTCAGGTCTTAATTCAATAACTTTTTTGTACGCATTTTCAGCAATATCGGTATTACCAAGTTTATCAGCCATGCTTGCTAAATAGAACCAAGATGTCGCATCTTGCGGAGTCAAATCAACAACTCGTTTAAAATCAAGAAATGCCTTTTCTTTTAAATCTAAATTAACATTACAAAGCCCTATATTTTTCCAAACAGCAGGATTTTCATCATCACTCTTAAGTAATTCTGTTAAAATAACTTTTGCCTCAACAAATTTTTTTTCTTGGATTAAAACCAAAGCATCTTCAAAATTGTATTTATCTTCCATAAAAACCTCTCAAAGAAATAATAACACAAAAGCGCAAACTTGAAAAAAATATGATTTAATGTTGTAATAGTTGTAACACAGGAGATTTATTATGAATACTGAAAAAACATTTGTAGCATTAAAACCTGATGCCGTAAAAAGAGGATTAATCGGAGAATTAATTTCAAGATTTGAAAGAAAAGGATATAAGATAATCGGCTTAAAATTGATACAACCGACTACAGCACTCATTGAAGAACATTACAAAGAGCATATAGGAAAACCTTTTTATGCCGGATTGGTTAAATATTTTTTATCAGGTCCGATAGTAGCAATGGCGATAGAAGGTGTAAACGTAATAAAAGGCGTAAGACAAATTGTCGGAGCAACAAACCCTGATAATGCAGATGTAGGAACAATCAGAGCAGATTATGCTCAAATAATGAGTCAAAATGTTGTTCATGCTTCAGACAGCGTTGAAAGCGGAGAAAGAGAAATCAATGTTTGGTTTAAGCAGGAAGAAATTTCTGAGAATTGGAAAACAATCTCAGAAATGTTAATAGAAGAACTTGCATAATGGCTAAGAGTGATTTTTTTAGATTTGAATTATTAAAAGAAAGTCAAACGACAAAAGCAAGAGCAGGAATTTTACATACTCCACACGGAGATATAAAGACGCCTGTCTTTATGCCGGTTGGAACAAATTCTGCCGTCAAAATGCTTACGAAACATCACCTTGAGGAAACAAAAGCACAAATCATTTTAAATAATTCATATCACCTGCTTTTACGTCCGGGACACAAACAAATAAAGGAAGCCGGAGGTTTACACAAATGGCAGAACTGGAATAAACCAATATTAACTGATTCAGGTGGATTTCAGATTTTTAGTCTTGCACATCTTCGAAAAATTTCCGAAGACGGAGTAAAGTTCCGTGACCCAAAAACAGGAACTTCATACAATATAAATCCAGAAATATCAATGGAAATACAACAAGATTTAGGCCCCGACATTGCAATGGCTTTTGATGAGTGTTCTCCGTATCCTTGTTCATACGAACAAGCTAAATCGGCAATGGAAAGGACTCACAGATGGCTTGACAGATGTTTCAAAGCTCATACAAGAGAAGACCAAGCTCTTTTTCCCATTGTACAGGGAGCATTTTTTGATGATTTAAGAAAAGAAAGTGCAAATGTAATTTCTTCATATGATGCAGTTGGTTACGCAATTGGAGGAGTAAGTGTCGGAGAACCGACAGACATTAAAAATTACTATACTGATTTTGTTACTGATTTACTACCGACAAACAAGCCAAGATACCTTATGGGAGTAGGTACTCCTGAAGATTTACTTGAAATTGTTGCCAGAGGTATAGACATGGCAGATTGTGTACTTCCGACCAGAAACGCTCGTCACGGTTCATTTTTTACAAAATATGGCAAAAAAATTATTAAAAACAAAGAGTTTGAAAAGGATTATAGACCCCTAGATGAGGAATGTGATTGTTATACCTGCAAAAATCATTCACGAGCATACATAAGACATCTTTATCGGGAAGGAGAAGCGAACGCCGCAATCTTACTTTCTATTCATAACATAAGATACTTGGTAAGATTATCGGAATTAATACATAACTCTATAATGGATGGTTCTTTTGATGATTTTTACAAAGAAAATCTTAATAATTACCTAAAAAAATAAGCGTTTTATTCTGAAAAACTATCCTTTGATTGAATACCTGCTTAGCAATCTGACGTAAGATTGTTTATCCAAAGCACGAGCAATGGAAATAGGAGAATTTCCCCGAACATCTTCAACATCAACCAAAGCTCCGGCACTAAGTAATATATTCAAAATATACGAATTATCCTGAGTTACTGCATAATGAAGGGCTGTTTGCCCATAAATATTTTGCATATTAGGATCTGCACCTTTTGCAATCAAATAAGAAAGGATTTGTTCTCTTCCCAGCAACGCCGCATACTGCACCATCGACAAACCTTTCTCGGTTCGCACTCTAATACTAACACCTTGATCTATAAATTTTTCTAAAACCTCAACATTGCCACCTTCTATAGCGCAAAAAGGAGGAATTAACCCATTTGCAGTATTCTTCCGTAAAATATTTGCATTGGAATTTAAAAGAATATCAACCATTTCTTTACTTCCTGTCTGCGCTGCGGAACACAACGGAGAGATGCCGGAATCACCGATAACATCAACGTTTACTCCGGAACGAATATACAATTTAACTTTTCTAAAGTCTGAAGCCTGAATAGCCCTTGTAAAATTTTCAATTGAAAATTTCTCTCCACTTAAAATCAGTTCGGTTTTGAATAATTCTTTTCGGAATAAATCCAACGGTCCCAAAGAAATATCAGGATTGCAAACAAACGTTGGGATAGCTGATAAAAAAAGAATTGCAAAAAGAATTTTTAATGTAGTATGAAATTTTTTCTTTTGCAAAATTCGTTTTTGCAACTCTTCTTCTGTTTCTTTTAATTTGTTTTTATGTACAGGCATATAAAATTCAATTCCTACAAACTAACAACAATACCTGCAATACAAGCAGATACATATGAAGTAAGCGTACCGCAAATCATTGCTTTTATAGCCAATCTTGCAAGATTTTTTCTTTGGGAAGGAACTAATTCTCCAATTCCGCCAATTTGAATAGCTACAGTTGAGAGGTTAGCAAAACCGGCAAGAGCAAACGTTGCAACAGCAATACTTTTATTAAATTGAGGAGCAAAAGTCATTACGCCATTAACCATATTTCCATCAAATAATTGAGGAAAATGTAAATATGCAACACATTCATTTAAAATTAATTTTTCACCGATTAAAGTACCAACCGCATTAACAGAATCCGGTGAAGCGCCCATAATCCACGCAAATACAGAGAAAATTTTTCCAATTACCATCTCTAAAGTAAAATTATTTAAGTCAATACCGATAACCGACCAATCCATATGGCAAGTACCGGCGATGAAAAGCCCTACTTTTCCGAAAAGAACATTTATAAAAGCAATTAAACCAACCAATGCAATTAAAGAAGCAATTACATTTAAGGATACCTTCATACCATCGCCTGCACCTTTTGAAATAGCCGCCAAAACATTTGCATCAGTTCTTCTTCTGCTTATTTTGAAGTCATTTTTTGTTTGAGGTTCCTCTGTTTCCGGATATACAATTTTTGAAATAACAAAAGCACCCGGAGCAGACATTACAGAAGCGGCAAGCAAGTATTCCAAAGGAATACCAAAATTGGCACTTCCGTACATTGCCAAGCAACCCGCAGAAAGACACGCCGTTGATCCGGTCATTGAGGATAAAAGTTCAGAACGTGTTAAATTAGGTAAATAAGGCTTAATCATAGATTGAGCAGCAACGTTTCCAACAAAAGGACTTGCGCAGTTAGAAAGCGCCTCTGCACCGCTTACGTCCATTATCTTATTCATTATCTTTCCCAAGAACAGGATAATTCTTTGCATTATTCCGTAATAATACAAAATGTTTACTAAACTCATAATAAAAATCATTGTTGCAATTAACATAATTGCGTAAATAAATCCAAAGTTCACTGTATCCGTAAGTTTATCACCAAATACAAACGCAGCACCTTCCATTGATGCAGCCAAAATCTTGTTTATCAGCTGAGCGATAAAACCAAAAATGTGCTGTCCAAGCGGAACTTTTAAAATAAACACAGCCAAAAGAACTTGAAGTAAGAAACCTACTCCAACTGTTTTAAGGTTAATTTTCTTTCTGTTATTCGACATCAAAACAGCAATGCCGATAAACACCATAATTCCAATAAGACCAGTAAAATTACTCATATTTCTCCTATCACACAATCTACTATGTAATATATTCTAACTCAAATTCTCAAAAAATAGTTTATTTTTTCAAATAATATTACAAAAAATACACATAGTATTAATTTTTTGAATTATAACTAATATAATAAAGATTATGAAAAAGATTTTTATTTTACTATTTTTAATGTCTTTAGGCACACTTGCTTCAGCTGCCGAAGAAAAACAACCGATTAAATTTATATATATAAACGGCGCAAATAATGACACGCCAGAAATGAAGCAATGGTTCTATGACGGTATAGAAAAACTGCATGTCCAGATGAAAAAACAATTTGATACGGCTCCATTCGTATATCAATATTTTCTAAAAAACGGTCAACGTGAAATTTTACAAAAACCTGAAATATTTTTCTGGGGTGATGAAGCTGCAAAAAATTTACAAACCGTCAATGCCAAACTTGAATTAACAGACATGCTTAGCCCCAAACTTGCACAAACAATCAGAACTGTTTTTGGTCACTGTATGCACGATGCAATTTGGGTACAAAAACCTCATAACATGCAAAAAATCGTTCGAGAATTGCATAAACAAATACTTGAATCATATAATAACGGTGAAAAAGTAGTACTCTTCGGATATAGTGCAGGTAGTTTTATAACATACAGGTACCTTTTTTATAAACTTCCTTACCTAACAACCAATACAATGATAAAAAAGATGAACCTCAACGAACAACAAAAGGAATATGTTACCAAGCATAATATTAATTCGACTTGTGTCGATGCTATGATGCAAGTAAATTTAGCTTATTATACTTCTGACGAAAGATTAATCCCTAACGCAAATTTTGAAGAATTTAAAAAAGCATACGACTCTTTAAACTCTGTTACAAATACTGCCTGTATCCCTGATAATAATGTTATAGGAATTGTTAATTATGCAAGCCCTTTAGTTCTGTTTTACTCTGATTTCAATGACCCAACCATAGAAATTACAGAATATAATGAAGATTTATTTTTAAAGATTAAAAATGATAATATTTTTTGGTTAACCGTTAACTTTAGCAACGACCCTCTCGGATACCCGCTGTCAAGAAACTTAACCGATGAAGAAATTGAAGAATTACATAATATGTCTTTTGCTAAAAACGGTAGAGGCTTTTTTCCCGACAAGTCTGATTTTAGATGGCCGCCTATCTGCCTCTCCGCTCATACTTCGTATTGGAAATATGCAAAAAGATTTGCTAAAGCCGTCGTAAAAGCATACGAAGAAGGTTACCTTAATTTTTATCCCTCTGATGACAACAAGGACAACTGATGCATATTATTAAAAACTTTATAAAAAAACATCACCAAGAAATAACACTAATAGTATTATTTCTTGGGATAAATTTCATGTTTTTTTATTCTCATGGGAATATCTCTACAGACATTGGGCGAGAAGCAATGATACCAATGGCTCTCTTAAACGGAGAAATCATGTATAAAGATATTTTGAACATATATGCGCCGTTAGCATATTACATTAATGCTTGTATTATGGCGGCATTAGGAATAAAACTTGAAAGTTTATACATTGGCGGCATAATAAGTTCATTTATATCCTTGTTTATGTTGCTTAAAATTGCAAAAAAATTTCTTGAAAAAAGAATAGCAGAATTATTAATAATTTTCATTGCAATAACTTGTTTCTATAATTCAACTCTGTTTAATTTCATAATGCCATATGCATTTTCCGTAACATACGCACTGTGTTTCATTTTCAGCGCTATCTATCTGTTAATTTTATATACCGAAAACAAAAACGACAAATATCTTCTTTTTGCAGGTCTATTGAGCGGTGCAGCATTCGCTTGTAAAGTTGAATATTTTGGAATTTGCATCATAACACTATTTGTATCTATATTCACAACAAAAGACATTGCTCGAATTTTAAAACACATTGTCACTATTTGTGTCACACCTTTTATTGCATACTTAATACCCATAATTCAAGGAATGAACACAAAAGAAGCAATGGAAGCTTTTTGTATATTTTTAAAAGAAGCAAATTCTCCTTCTATGATAAATTTCTCTAAAACTGTAGGAACTATATATACAAATGAAGATATTTTATCTTGGGGAATTGGATTAATCTGCTTTTCAATTTTTGTAGCGACATCTGTTCTGCTCCTAAAAGCATCGAAAAACAAAATATCATATCTGATAGCACTATTTGTTGCAACAATTATACATTATATATCAAAAGGAGAAATGCATTTCTCATACTTACCGATTTTATTAACTACTTATACCATTTTAAACTTTAGAAAATTATTAACAAAACCTGCAAAATTTATATTAGTTTCCTCTTCAATTTTAACGTCTTTAAAAACATTTTTTAATACGGATATACTGTTATACGGAGCATTTACGTTACCGTTATTACTAATCAGTTTAATCGTTATAATATTTGATGATTATTCAAAAATAATTGAAGAAGGGAAAGTACATTTTACATTAACTCAAAAATCGTCATTAAAAACACTAATTGTATTTTTACTTATTTCAGGAACGATGTCTAATTTTTTCTACAATGCAAACAAGAAAATAATATATTCTTCTCCTATCAAAACGGAAATGGGAAGAATTGACACTAGTTTAACATGGGCAAAACAGTCAAAAAGATTACTCACATTCATAGAAGAAAATACAAAAGAAGAAGACAAAATTTTATTTTTACCGGAAGGCTGTTTATTTAATTTTTTAAGTCAAAGAAAAACAGATATGAAAATGTATGTCTTAGATAGTATTTTTATAGAAACTTTAGGAGAACAAAAGATAATTAATAATCTGCTACAATACAAATATATTGTAATACTGGACGGATTTGGACTTGGTTCATTTGGAGAATCCAATTTTTATAAAACACAGAATAAGGTAACAAATTTCATAAAAGAACATTATGGATTAATTTACCACGAAAAAGCAGAAGATACTGAAATAATATTTTTAGAAAGATTACAATAAAAAAGGCGGACAAACCAGCCCGCCAAAATATTATTTTAAAAATAAACTAAACCAAAACGAACTGAACGTTCAATTTTTCACCGGTTCTATAGTTTTCTTGAATATCTTTAACTTTTACATTCAATGACTTTTTATCCATTTTTAAAGCAAAAGTTGCATCTGAATCTTTCTTGTAAGCTGTCAAAAATTCTTTTGCATTGAGTTCAACAGAAACGGAATCTTGACCTTTTCCGTAAACTGTTGCGGGTAAATTACCTTCTGCTCTTACTTGACGAGGATTTTTCTTTTCATCTCTTTTTTGTACGTTTATTTCAACTGACATAGTATATCTCCTGTATAATATTTATATTTATAATAGTACATGCTTAAGATATAATGTAAAGTATGAAAGATGAAATTTTAATAAAAAAAATCAATGGAAATATAGAGAAAGAACTTAAAAACATTAGTTTTTCGAGTGATTACATTAATTTAGCAAAAGACAAATATCAAAATTTAACTTTTAAAATTTTCGATTTAAAACCTGCAGAAGCAAATATTTTGAAACAGACATGCCTTTCTTTGGGATTTGATGCGGCTATACATCGTGATGCAGTTACTTGTAAATGTAATTTTTCCGATGCGATAATTAACGGTTCAGTGTGTCAAATGAAAAAATTATGCGAAAAATTGGCACAACAACCATTTCGACTAAAAACATTATCAATGAATTTATCCGAAAAAATAAACACCCGACAAACATATAAAATAGCCGAAAAATTATTTGATTATAAAAAAACATATCTTATGGGGATTTTAAATATCACACCGGATTCTTTTTCTGACGGAGGAATAAACTTTAACAAATCAAAAGCGATAGAAAATGCATTACAAATGGCTCAAGACGGTGCTGCAATAATTGATATAGGAGGAGAAAGTACTCGTCCCGATGCAATACCTATCACATATGAAGAAGAGTGCGATAGAATTTTACCTGTAATTTCAGAGTTAAAAAAATCGTATCCGCAAATTATCATAAGTGTTGATACAATTCACCCTCAAACAATTGTAAAATCAATTGAATTAGGAGCAGATGTTTTAAATAATGTTGATAAACCTGAGAAATTTAAATCGGTTTTTGATGTTTTGAAAGAGTATAAAACGCCAATAATAATAACCCATTCGGAAAGTATTCCGCCAGAACCTGTAAATCAAGATTATCAAGGCGATATTGTGGAAAAAATATATAAATTTTTTGCAGAAAAAATTCAATACCTAAAACAGCAAGACTTACCGGAAAATCTGCCAATTTTAGATGTCGGTATCGGTTTTGGAAAATCCATAAATGACCAGTTTGAATTAATAAAAAGAGCAAACGAATTTTCTACGCTAAATTATCCGATTTTATACGGAATTAGCAGAAAATCATTTATATCAAAGTCTTTTGATATAGAAAACAGAGATAACATATCTAAAATCTACGCTCAACACCTAATGGCGCAAGGTGTAAATCTTTTGAGAGTTCATGATGTAAAAGGACATTCAGATTTAATAAAATATCTGTCAAAAATTAGTTAATTTTCAGAATTTTCGTCAACACAAAAGTCATCTTCTTCATTAAAATCTGATGAGTCAACCTCAATATCATCTAAAAAAATAACACAATTTTTCAAAGGTCTTTTTTCTATTGACTTCAAAACATCAGCAAACTTGTCAATCGGAGAAAAGGAATATCCGCAACCTTCCGAAAGACAAGCGCCCATTGAAAAAATTATTTCATCGGGATACCTTCTGCAAATTCCCGGACGGCGCTTATGAATTTTACAAATGTGATTTTCCTCATCAAAATTTGAACAGCTGAAAATCAACCCCAATTCATCTTTTCCTTCAACTTTTAAATAAGAATAAAACGGGTGGAGATGTTTTAAAACAGTAAATTCTTTTTCCGAATTAATTGTATGTCGTCCATGTCTGACATAAATTCTTGAACAACAAGCGCCACAACGTTTACAAACACCTGAACGAATGTATTTTTTCCTAAAGATATATTTACATATCAATTTTTTTAATGAAGAAATCATATTCATATAAACATTATAACCAAAAAGCCTCAAGAATAAATTGAGGCTTTTGTGAATTCATTTTTTTTAATTTTTCTTTATCCTATTCTTGCTCTTCTTGTTTCTTAATTTCTTCATGAACATTAACTTCTTCACCATTGTTAACCCTTTCACGAAGTTCAACAATTTTTTCTTTATCAAGAACCTTTAACTCCATAACACCATTGGACTCTTTAGAGAGAGTTTTCTTGATATTTACGCCGTAATCATCATATTCTTTGCCAAACTTACCTTCAACTTGTTGTTGTTGAAACCACTCAATGTGTTTTTGAACATTTACGGGATATTCCGGATGAATTTTCAACCAAGTCATATAAGATACATTCCCTCTTTTATGATTACATTCACCACACTCAGCAAGATAGTTGTTAGTATCATTTTTACCACCTCTTGAGTGGGGGTGAACATGTTCTATAGTTTGACCTGATTCAAATAATAAAGTATTAAAGACCCCTGCATCTTGTCTTCCCGCTACCTTTTGAAACATCTTTTGAGCAGTATTTGCCGTTTGAGGAAGTTGCATTGCAGTATTAATAATTTTATCCCAACTATCTGCATCAATTTTGCCACTTTTGTACAAACCAACAAGTTTTTCCGTAAATTGAACTCTGTCTATTTTACCCTTCGCAATATTTTTTTGTTCTCTTTCAATAATTTCCGAAACCGGATTTTGTTCACCTAAACTATCTTTAGCAATTTCATTAGTGCTTGTTAAAATGCCTTGACAGTAGTCTTTTAATTTTGGTAAGAAATTAGGCTTAATATTTTTTACGGCTTTTGATGCGGAACACCCCGTTTTTTCCGCCTCTGTTGCAATCATCATTGCAATTGTTCCTTGATCGTTTCTAAAATAATCCCTGTGTTCTTTGATTTCGTTTGCTAATTCTTTTCCTTTATAAGATGCCAAATGCAATGCCATTGGCTCGCTATCAAGCATCATTCTGCCGCCACAACAGCAACAAGGAACATCTTCAAATTCTTTCGTAACAAAATCTCCTGTCGTACAATTAAACCCGAAAGAAACTGCTTGACTGCCTATAAAATATGAACGAAGTGCATCTCCTGAATTTTGAACGGAAACCGTTTTGGGTTGTTCTGCTTTTGGTTCTGCTTTTTTATCAACTCCTAATCTCAAATTAGGCTTCACTAAAGCAGTGGAAATCGGAGTAACATTCATTAATACACACTTTCTTTACACACTTACAATGCTTTAATGAGCGTAAATGTTATTAATTGCGTATTTTTCATAAAACATTAAGAAAGATTACAAAAATTTTGGCACAACTTAGTCGAAGTAAAAATTTTTATTAATTATAAACATCTCTTTCTCCCGACGCAACTCTGGCAATCATATCTGTTAATTGAGATTGAATTGCAGAATTTTCGGTATTTGAAATTTGTTGTTCAATAAAATTTAAACCTTCTCTTTTTGTTTCCTCTGAAGCATAGTCATAGATATATTCCGCAAGAGTAGAAACAGCATTAGGTTGACAGAATTGCTTAATTAATCCCGGTTTTGCCAAGTCCATAAAATCTTTACCAATTCTGCCTTTCCGATAACACGCAGTACAAAAACTCGGAGTATAGCCATCTTTCATTAAAGCTCTTACTATTTCATCTAATGTCCTATTATCGCTCATTGTAAACTGTGAATCTGTTTCCTTATGAACTGAATAACCCCCGGGATTTACTTTTGATTCAGCTGAAATCTGAGAAGCCCCCAAATCACAAAGTTCTTTTCTCAAAGAAGGAGTTTCTCTGGTCGAAAGTATCAAACCGGTATAGGGAACAGATAATCTCAAAACCGCAACGATTTTCTTAAATGTGAACTCATCAATTTTATCAGGTGGGTTTTCACTAAAAGTAACTCCTTTTGCAGGTTCAATTCGAGGTACGGAAATTGTATGTGGGCCGACTCCAAATTTTGCGTCCAAATGATGAGAGTGCATTAATGTAGCCAAGGTTTCAAATCGGTAATCAGACAATCCAAACAACGGTCCGATTCCAACATCATGCATGCCCGCCTCAAGTGCTCTGTCCATTGCCTCAAGACGCCATCTGTAATTTGCTTTTTTACCTGACGGATGAACGTAATTATATACTTGTTCGTTATAAGTTTCTTGAAAAACTTGATATGTTCCGATACCGAAAGAATTTAAACGTTTAAAATTATCAACACTTAACGGAGCAATATTTACGTTAATACGTCGAATTTCACCGTTAAAAACTTTTGCTTCATAAATTTTATTTATACATTCCTCAAGGTAATCAAGCCCTGTTTCAGCATAATCTTCACCGGTCAAAAGAACTATTCTCTTATGCCCCAAATTCATAATTGCTTTTGCTTCTTCCGCCACTTCATCGGGAGTTAAAACCCTGCGAACAATATTGTTATTATCTCGCCTAAATCCACAATATAAACAATTATTAGTGCATACATTTGCAGCATATAATGGAGCGAAAAGCACTATTCTGTTTCCGTAAATAATTTCCTTAAGTTTTTTAGCAGCTTTAAAAATTTTTTCGGCTGCTTCTTTATCCGTAACATTCATTAACTCGGCAGACTCATCTAAATCTAACCCTTTTAATTTCATTGCTTTATTTAAAATCTCATCAATTTTTGAGTTATCAACCTTTTTATCCAATAAATCATTTATAATATCAGGTTGAATAATATCTGCTTTATAGTCAATTTTTTGCATTTCCGCCTCCAATATAATTATAACTCCAAGAAAAAGCATGTTTAACTCTTACGATTTTACAGTTTCTACAAAATCTTGTATAATCAGAGTATGAAAGTAGTTATTCAAAGGGTAAAATCAGCTTCAGTTACAATAGAAGGAAGTCTTTATTCCTCTATTAATCAAGGTATTCTGGTATTATACGGCGTTGAAAAAGGTGATACGGAAGAATTTTCAAAATATTTGGCTGATAAAATATTAAAACTTCGTATTTTTGAAGATGAAAACGAAAAGATGAATTTATCTGTCAGAGATATTCAAGGCGAACTTTTAATTGTTTCTCAATTCACACTTGCAGGCGACACAAGAAAAGGAGCCAGACCAAGTTTCGATACTGCAATGCCACCTAACGAAGCAAAAATTATGTACGAAAATTTTGTAAAAATAATGCAAAATAGTAATTTAACCGTAAAAACAGGTGTATTCGGGGCAATGATGGACATTTCATTAATTAATGACGGACCTGTTACTTTCGTATTAGAGAAAAAATAGCAGTTACTATTCCTCTATTATGTCTTGTAAATAGTCATAATTTGGGTTATTCCATTTTTTTACGCTTTCTTTCGTAAACGGACAACCGTTACCGCTATATGTACCATATATTATTTTTCCACGTTTCCCAACGATTAATTTTCTCTGGCAACTTGTTCTTTCTTCAAACATAGTGCCGGGGATAAATCTTGTACCCGTCGTCACCCAAATATACTCTCGTTGTCCTCGTAAATAATTAATATCAGTGGGCTCTCCCCATTTCTCAACGACATCTTTAACAGGAAAATCAATCCATGTTTTAATCATACTATCCATTGGGTGGTCGGAAGCATGTACAATTAAACCAGACAACAAAAACATTACGGTAAATATATTTTTTTTCATTTTTCCTCTTTATTCAAGTTATACGCAATTCCCCAAAATTCAAAATCTTTCTGAATCATCGGAAGAACTACTTCATTATTCTCGTCATTGTTGGCAAATTCTTGATTTTCTTGTTTCTCTTTTATTTTAATTTGAATTTTTACAGAGTCAATATTGTTGCTTGAATATATTTTAAAAGAATGCGGAACATCAAACAAAGTTTCACCGTTTGTATTAATTTCAGAAAACTTTTCACCGTTAACATATATCTCAGCAATTTCAGAGCGGAACTTGCTTGTCGGAACTATCAAATAAATATCATTTGCACCAAGAGTAAATTCAAAAGGCATGTTTTGTGTATTGGGAAGATATTTGATTTTTGTTTTGAAAAATTTATTATCATTTTTTTCACGAACAAAAGAGCCGTCATTATTAGCATGAATAGAATCTGCATCAATAAACTTAATAGCGGAATTTACGGTAACAGGATACATCGGTATAGGCAAAATATAATCAGCATCTTTGATTTCAAGAGCAGATTTTATATAATTCAAGACATAAGTAGCAATTGCCTTGCGTCCCTTTTCCGTATAACTAAAAGAATCAATAAAAAGTTCCTCTTGTTTCATTCTTCCTGATGAAATTTCAGGCAATATTGCATTAGCAGCATTTATAATAGGCAAATTGTAATATCTCGCAATTTGTTCCATAAAATCTTGCTTTGCATTACTATCAGACTTTGAGTTCAGAAAAATCACAACTTGAGGTTCATTTTTTTGCTCAATGCAACTCCTTACAATATACTCAAAAGCTTCTCTATCTTCCTGTTCATGTTTGTCAAAAACAGCGTAATCCAAAATTATTATGTCAGGTTTTGCAGAAAAAATTTCTTTTTCGAGAAGAATAGCTGCAATTTTTGAAGTTGAACCACCGATACAAAAATCAACGACATCAACATTCGACTTTTTGCCCAAAAAATCCTTTAACAAATTAACGGTGTCAACTATTGCAGAATGACCTCCGTCATCAAAAATAAATGCAGACGAACTTAAAAATGCAATTTTGATAGGCTGTCCATTTACAGCTTTCTCGATTACTTTGTTTATTCTGTTAGTATTACCTGTATTTGTTAACGAACGAGAAACCATTGCTTTATTAGAATAATTAATATCATTCTTTGTAATTGGAGCAGGCATACAACCGGACAACAACAATGTCAAACTTAATATTAAGGCCGTTCTTTTGAACATGATTAATCTTTCTTATAATTGAAAGGGACGGCAACAGTCGTCCCCTTCATAAATAACGTCAGTTTAGACTATTTTTCTTCATTCCAAGAATACATTTTGCGAAGCTCTTTACCAACTGATTCCAATTGATGTTCAGCTTTCAATTTTCTTGTAGCCAAGAAATGAGCTCTTCCACCTGCTTTATTTTCAGTAATCCATCTTGAAGCAAACGTACCGTCTTGAATTTCAGAAAGAACTTTTTTCATTTCTTTCTTAGTTTCATCAGTAATTATACGTTTACCGATTTCATAATCACCATATTCTGCAGTATCAGAAATTGAATAACGCATTTTTGCAAATCCGCCTTGATAAATCAAATCAACGATAAGTTTCATTTCGTGAATACACTCAAAATAAGCATTTTCAGGAGCATATCCTGCTTCTACCAATGTTTCAAATCCTGCTTGCATTAAAGCAGTAACACCACCGCAAAGAACAGCTTGTTCTCCGAACAAGTCAGTTTCTGTTTCTTGTCTGAACGTTGTTTCAAGGACACCTGCTCTTGCACCACCAATACCTGCAGCATATGCAAGACCAATATCATGAGCCTTGCCTGTAGCATTTTGGTGAACGGCAATTAAACATGGAACACCTTTACCTGCTACATATTCAGAACGAACTGTATGTCCGGGACCTTTTGGAGCAATCATAATTACATCAACATCAGCAGGCGGAACAATTTGGTTAAAATGAATATTAAAGCCGTGAGCAAATGCCAATACTTTACCTGCCGACAAATTAGGAGCAATTTCTGATTTATACACATCTGCTTGTTTTTCATCAGGAATTAACATCATAATCAAGTCTGCTGCTTTTGTTGCATCAGCAACGTTCATAACTTTTAAGCCCGCTTTTTCTGCTCTTTCTCTTGATTTTGAACCTTCATAAAGAGCTACAACTACATTTACACCACTTTCGTGAAGGTTAAGAGCGTGAGCATGACCTTGACTGCCATATCCAACTATTGCAACTGTTTTACCTTCTAATAAACTTAAATTGCAATCACTTGCGTAATAAATTTTTGCCATATCTATTCTCCTTTTTGGATTAATAAAATTAATCTCATATTTTTTGTCTTTATTGTATTGCGACAGTAACTTGATGTCAAACCTTTTGCATGCTCATATTACTCCAAATTTTTCTTTTGTAATCAGTTGTGAAGCTAAAAGATTAAGTTTTATTTATTACGAGTATATTTTTAAAAAAACTGTTAAAATATCTGTCATAGGGAAAAATTATGTCAAAAATACTTTTATTTACAAAAAACAAGAACAGAACAAAAGTAATTGAAGAAAATCTTAAAACATTCAATATATCTTCTTTTGAAGATGAGAATGATTTTTTAAATTTTCTTAAAGACAATTTCCCTGACGTGGTGATTATAGACACTGTCAATCTAAAAGATTGCATAAATTTTTGCAGAGCCGTAAAATTCACTGCGCAAAATAAAAATATATCTACAACTTTAATTGTAGATAACAATGTCAGTAACAAGGATTTGTTTTTAAAATATGCCCATTTTTTTATAACAGAGCCACTCAATAAAGAAATATTATCAGCAACGATAAATTCCGCATTAAATTTGAAAAAATCGTTAGGTGATCTGGCGGAAAGCAATGCAGAACTTTCAACCAATTTATACAGATTGAATGTTCTAAACCAAACGGTGACAGAACTATCAGGTTCGTTAAACAAAACAGAACTGATAACAATTATGACAGACGGAATTGATAAAAGTTTAAGTTATAATCTTTGTTATTCGCTAATTTTTAACTCTCACGAAGATATTACACTTGTAATAAATTCAATTCATGCAATTAGCCAAAGACTTGAAGAAGCAATAAAATTGCGTGCAATTATGAGTTACAAAAATATTTTCAAACTTTATACCGCAAATGAAGATGTAAAAGTTGTTAAGAATATTAAAAGAAAAGAAATAGAATACGATTTGAATGTATTTAACTTCGATGCTTCTTTACAGCAAATAAACATACAGAATAAATTTTTCGGAATTATTGAAGTTTTCAGAGAAAAAGAATTTAAAAATGATGACATAAGATGTTTACAAACTTTGGTACAACAAGCGGCATTTCCACTTCAAAATGCAGTTATGTATGAAGAAATGATGGAACAAAACAAAAAACTGGAAGAAATGGAAAAGAAGAAATCAGAATTTTTCTCCATTGTTTCACACGAATTAAGAACTCCGTTAACATCAATACAAAATGCGGTAAAAATATTGTTAAGTGATGCATTTTCGGCTGTTTTACCCGAGAAGGCAAAATATTTTATCAAGATGGTAGAAAGAAATTGCATTCGAGTAATGTCAATAGTACAAGATTGGCTTGATTCCGTAAAAGCAGAATCAGGGCGACTTGATTACAAATTTGAAATTGAAAAAATAAATCCGATTGTTGACGGAGTAATACAAACATTGTCGAATTTAGCAGAAGAAAAGAAAATTCAATTATCATTTAATGCAACTGATGAATTACCATCTTTGTACATTGACAAAAAACGTGTTGAGCAGGTTATAACGAACTTAATTGCAAATGCTGTAAAATACACACCTAATAACGGAAATATTACAGTCACATCACAACTTATAGATTCAATCACAATGAAAGAAATGAATTTTTCAACAAACAAAGATGTACTGTTATCAGAAGAATACGTATTAGTAACAGTTGCAGACAACGGCCCCGGCATTTCGGAAGAGGATATTCCAAAAGTTTTTGAAAAATTTGAACAAGTTAACGGAACTCTTTCAAGAAGCGTTGGAGGAACAGGATTAGGATTATTTATAGCAAAGAAGTTTGCAGAAGTACACAACGGTTTTTTGTGGCTGGCATCAGTTGTTGGGAAGGGTTCAAATTTTTATTTTGCAATTCCTGTATTAGCGGAAGATGAGAGATATGAAATGCAATTAAAACATGATATTTCAGATGCAAATAAGGATAAAAAATCTTTCAGTTTATTAACATTTTGTGAGAGTAAAATATCAGAAGAACCATATTTGATAGAATTTATAAAAAAACTTGAAAGTGAAAACATTTTGAAGAAGACTGTAGAAACGAGATGTTTTTACACAGAAACGAAAGAACGATTTTATTATTCATTTTACGATATAAACATGAACAGACAGGTAGTTCATTTTATAGGACAGAGAATGCATGAATATGCACAAAGAGATAAAATCCTTCAATCGGGGAAAAAGATATATTGGTCACTGGCAAATTACCCCGAAGATGCAGGAGATTCAGAGGAATTAATAAAGAAATCAAAGAAATTATTGAAGGAGGTACTATAATGGCGAAAAAAGTTTTAGTTGTTGATGACGAACAAGATATAGTCGAAACATTAAAATTTATGATAGAAATGGAAGGATATGAGTGCCATTGTGCCTACGATGGTGAACAAGGTTTAAATAAAGCCAAAGAAATTATACCGGATTTAATAATATTAGATGTAATGATGCCGATAATGAACGGATATAAAGTCAGCAGAATGTTAAAATTTGATACAAGATACAAAGACATACCAATTTTAATGCTTACAGCACGTTCACAGGAGTCAGATAAGGAATTAGGGGAAGAAACCGGAGCGAACGAATATATAACAAAACCGTTCGACATAAATTTTGTCATGGAAAGGGTTAAGGCTTACTTAGGGTAGTATGGAAAAGAATTCAGTCAGTAATAAAACACTTGCTAAATTAAAATATGATTTAGTAAGGGAACAGCTTATAACATATGAAGATTTAGAAAAATCAGAAGAGATAGCCGCGGTACAGAAGCAAAACATCGGGCAGGTATTGATAAATAAAGGATTAATCACAGAAGAAGTTTTGCTTGATTTTCTTGCCTCAAAAATGCATATTCCGACAACGACATTAAGTACGTATAGTATTGATGAAAAATGTTTGAAATATATCACGGCAGCGGAAGCACGAAAATTCAAAATGATTCCGCTATTCAAAATAGAAGACAGCTTAAGTGTTGCAATGAGTGATCCATTTGATGTTTTTGCAATAGATAAAATATTTGAAAAAATCGGACTGGAAATTGAGCCGGTAATAGTATCAGAATCCTCAATATTACAGGCTATTGATAAATATTACAAAGATGATTCAGTAGGCAAAATTTCAGTCAACGACAGCGAGGAAACATATGACTGGACAGAAGAATTGCATAAGACCGGAATGCTTACAACAGATGAGCATACAAGACTTCTAATTCGTTCCATATTGAAACAAGCAATGTTACAGGATATACACGAAGTAATTTTTGAACATGGAGAAAACGGACTTGCCGTAAAATTCAGAACAACCTCAGAGGTAATAACAACCGGAGAAATCCCCGGCATGATAGAGGCAGCATTTGTTTCAAAATTAAAGGTAATGTCCGATTTAGATCCGAATGTATCTCAAATATCCCAAGCTGGAAAGTTAGAATTTCCAATAGATGACGATATAAAGTTAACAGCTAGTGTTGCAGCATTTCCGACTCTTGAACACGAGAGGATTTTGATGAAGCTTTATAAACCGCCAAAGAAATTATCAGAATACGGGCTTTCACAAAATCAAATCGAGCAATTGCGGAAAGCTCTTGACACAGCTGGCGTTATTCCTGTTTGTGGAGCATCTCTTTGCGGTAAAACACATATTATATATTCAATTTTGCAAGAACTTAGAAATCCTGCAAAAACCTATATGACCATCGAGTCTATTGTTAAATACAGATTAAAAGGAGTTCAACAATCCGAACTAAACGAAAATATCGGTTTTAACATTGATAAAGCGATGAGATATATTGAATTTCAAGAACCTGATGTTTTATATTTTGAAAATATAACAACGAAAGAAGGCTTGGATTATTTCAGTTCTCTTGTATTTAAAAATAAGACAATGCTAACGGAATTTTTGTCAGATAACATAGAAGATTTAAAGCAAAAGCTGTCATATCCTGATTTTTCGACATTCAAATCGGTAATATCCTGTATAATATACATTCACGGAAAAGATAATGTTGAAATATTTGTGGGTGACAATTTAAATCGATTTATCGGTTAGATTGTAAAGTTTAGTTCTTAGAAAGTTTGTTTTCTTGATAAAGGATAAAAAAAAATCTATAATATCAAAGAGAAAGAAAAATTTATGAAAAGAATAATATCGAGTTTTATTTTGTTTTTAGTAATGATGTGTTCACCGAGTGTTATTGCAGCGGTAGTGACGCCTATGGCAGAAGGAGAATTTCAGGAATACATAAATAAAATCGGTTTTACAATATTAAACAGGAACGAAGTAGAAAATCGCATAGTTTTCAAATTTTCCGATAGCAAAGGACTAAGGGGAAAATGCAGTGAAAACATGGAAGTATATATTCCAAAAGGAATTATAATGAATGTTGAAACAGAGGACGAACTGGCAGCAGTAATAGCATTTCAAACAGCAAATTGTTTAAAATATGCAGAGAGTAAAAATACGAAAATATTGGCAAATCTATCTCCGATAAAATATGAACAATTAGCAGATAAACGGACTGTAGATATGTTAGTAAAGGCAGGTTATTCACCACTTGCGCACATAATAATAATTAATAAGACTTTTGGAGAAAATAAAAAAGATAAATTCCATCAAAAAACATCAGTACGATTGGCAAACATCTATGAGTATATAGTAAAGAAATATCCTGAAAAACTTAATAATCCGAAATTTTTTATGAACATTTATTTTCAAAATTTTTTGTTAACATCGAGAAAGAATCGAGAAATATTACAAGAGAGAATGATAAATAGCACAAATTCGGAAGATACAGCAGAATACAGGTGAGAATATGAACAAGAAAATAATAATTTTAACAATATTTTATGTTATGTCTTTGCTTCCGACACCAGCAGACGATTTTCACCGCTATTACAGACCATTGCCATCGAACAAGATTAAAACAGGCAATTTTGAAGAATTAAACAGAATACCACTTAAAATCAAGTCAATAGAAGATATTTCAACCCAAAAAGAAATAGAAGAGGGACAAAAGTTAATTTTTTTAACGACAGAAGACACCGTATTAAAGCACAATAAAGTTCTTTCAGCAGGAAGCAGAGTGATAGGAAAAGTAGAAACTGTTTCTAAAAACGGAATAAAAGGAGTTCCGGCAGATTTAATAATAGGCGATTTTAAAATTGAGTACATGTCGAATATAAAACTGGAAGGGCAAATAAAGAAAGAAGGGGCAAACAGAACACTTTGGGTTTATCCTGTGTTGCCGATACTATTTCCGATAAAAGGCGGACATGCCAAAATTAACGCCAATGAAGAATTTACGCTTTATTACACACCCACTTCACTATAGAAAGAATATGCTAAAAGAGATTTCACTATTTTTAATAAGAATTTATCAATTTATCTCAAAATACACACCAAGAGTGTGCAGATTTTACCCGACATGCTCAGAATATACCCGACAAGCGATTATAAAGTATGGATTTTGGAAAGGAATCCGGCTCGGAGTGAAAAGAATATGCAGATGTCATCCATTTAACAAAGGAGGATACGATCCGGTTCCTTAGGAATAAGGAGCAAAGTTTTGCGGGAAATAGATAAAAGAAGAGATATAGAGAACAAAAACAATCTAAAATAAAAGCAATTCTTGACATTTGTTAAGTTTTAAAAAATTTTCGATAGACATTTTGTTATGTTTTTAATATGATTTTCTTACTTCTAAACATCACAAAGGAGATTAATAATGGAAATTATTTTAACAAAAGACGTTCAAAATATCGGAGAAGCAGGCGACATCGTTAAAGTTAAAGACGGTTATGCAAGAAACTTTTTACTTCCACAAAATTTAGCAACAAAAGCAACAGCAGGAGCGATTGCAAACAGAGAAAAGAATCTTGCAAGAATTAAGGCAAAACAAGAAAAATTACACCAAGAAGCACTTGCAGTTTCAGAAAAACTCACAGAAATCGGAACAATTGAAATTGCAGCAAAAGCAGGTGAAAGCGGAAAATTATTCGGAACAATCACAACAAAGAGATTGGCAGAAGAAATTCTTGCAAAAACAGGTATTGAAATTGACAGAAAAGAAATTACCTTGAGCGCACCTCTTAATGCATTAGGAACTTTTGTTGCATCAGAAATTATTAAGGAAGAAATTATTTCTGAAGAAGAAGCTAAAGATGCTGAATAATAGCGTAAAAGTAATTTAATTCAACAAAAAAATCGCAGTCGCAACTGCGATTTTTTTGTTTTAATTTTATATAAACTAAACAGGAATATAAACTCTGTATTGATCGCTTCTTCCGCCAATAGATTTGTAGATATTTGCGGAATAGTGGTCAGATATTTCACCGCCGTTACCGTCTGCGATACAAACGTGACCATAAGCCGCACCGCCAGAGGTTCCGCCTGTTGCTTCCCAACATACAACAGCTCCTGCCGGTAAACTTGCTAAATCAGCAGATGTCGCATAATCTCCGGTAACTTCTTTGAAAGCTCCGTCAGCAACCAGTTTATCCATATTTGAATCCCAATCGCAACCGTTGCCACCCATTGATATTCCGTATGCCATTTGGAATGTTCTGCTTACACCTGTTGCACAGTATCCTCTTGACTCTCCATATCTTTCTAACATTTGCTTAGCATAATCAACAAGCTCTTCTCCTGTTAAACCAAGTCCGTTAGAACAAACATTGTCTTTCAAGAAAGCAGCTCTTTCTTCTGTTTGTTGTACATCTTTGAGTTGAACATTCAATTCTTGAATTTCACTTCTCAAAGAAGCAACTTTTTCATCTTTATCTGCTCTGATTTGTGCAATATTTTCATCGTATTTAGATATTTGAGCCTTAATTTCTGAAACTGCTTGACTTGACGCAATTCCCTTTGCAAATCCTTCTGACTCATTCAATGTCTTATTCAATAATTCTTGCTTTTGAGCTTCTAATTCTTGTTTCTTAGTTTCTGCTGTCGCTATTTCATTCTTCTTTTGCGCATTTTCTTCTTCAAGTTTCTTATTCTCTGCTTCTATTGTTTCTTTTTCTTGTTGAAGAGAATCAATTTTTGATTGAAATTCTGATTTTTTAGATGATGCATTTTCATCATCGTCAGCAATTGAAGACATAGCAGACTGATTGCTTGAAATTTGACTTTCTATTGAACCGATGTAATTTTTGTTTGAAGAAATTGTTGCCTCATTTTCAGAAATAACATTGTTGTTTTCATCTATTTCTTTCTCTGTTGCTTGTATATCTTCTTCAATTTTCTTTTCTTGTTCTTGGTATGCTTTTATTTCCTCTTCTGACATACCATTCGACTTCATCGCTTCTGCTTTTGCATCTTCTTGTTCTTGAATTTGCTCTTCAGCTTCTGCTTCAACATTTGAAATTTCATCTTCTTTTTCAGCTATCTTTTGTTCAATTTCTTCAACAGTTTCAGCGGTTATCTTTTGAGCAACTTTAGAACTGTTACCTACATTTGAAGAAGCACCTGAACCACCGACAGAACCGCTTCCTCCAACAGAACCTGTCGGAGCTGTTTGTTGTGCTTGTTTTGCTTTTTCAACTTCATCTGTAGCCATCTCTTCTGCAACTGATTCATCTATCGCATTTTGGAATACTTCTTCAAAATTAATATTCATTGCTTGTACAACAGCATCTAAATCGTCCATTGTTAAATTAGACAAATCTCCATCAAATGCCATTGTTTGTTGCATAAAATTAAGTGCTTCTTCTTGGCTCAATTCACCATCACCGTCAGTGTCAGCAGCTTGATTTATTCCGTCAAGTTCCAAGAATGTCTTAACCATTTCTGCTAAAGCTTTTTGATCACCTGTTGCATCTTCTCCCAATACATCTAAAGAATTGTCTGCTTTTAACAACGCTGCTATATCAAGGTTCATCAACTCTTCAAGTGACGCAGAATTAAAATTTGAAACACTTTCATATCTTGTATAAGCTGTTGGTGCATTATTTCCCGATGACGCTTTTTCAAAAGCAATCTTCTTCAAAACAAAACTGTTAAAATTTATATTGGACATTTTCATGCGCCTTTCACTTACCTACACTTTTTATATCGACAGAAAACCATGTGACTTAAAGGGTTTTGAGGTTTTGTTTACATTTGTTAACATTTTTACAATTGATAATTAGTAATTTTAAAATCCGATTATTTTAAAAAGGAAAATATAAATGTTAATACACAAAAGCAGAGAAGATATTGAATTAAGCCAATAAAAGATATTTTTCTTTTGAAATTTAAAATTTAAAAAACTGAAAATCGCAATTAAAACTAAAATTATATCGGTAATACATTTATATTCTGTTTCTGTTTCAATAAATATTTTTCTCATAGCGAGATGAAAGAAAATAGCAAAAAATAAAATTGCAAAATTTGTCAAATTACAATTGATGCATTTTTTCTTTGCTATTTGTTCATCGGTGTCGAAAGAAGATAGATTTTTAAACATTTCCGGCATAATTATTCCATTTTTTGAGTAAAAACGAATTTTCTCACGGCGCAAAATGCCAAAAACAGGTTAACACCAATCGAAACACAAACCGCAACATCATCAATAAAAATATCTTTAGCAATAGAATAATTTAAGAAATTATTTATAAAATTTATACAAAAGTCCGCAGTAGACGGAAAATGTTCAAAATACCAATAAGTTAAATTATTTCCTAAAAACCAAAAAGATAAAACATAAATCGGAATATAGGTGATATTAAATTTCAGAAACTGTCGAAGAACATGTTTGTTGTTATCTTTAAAAGTAAATTTTTTGTTTAAAGTAAAAGATGTAATTATACCAAACAAGTACGAAAGAGCGGTAGAAAGATAATAATTATACTGCAAAAAGTTCAAACAAATAAAAGCTGTTAGCATGCTAACGATTGTATTAACCACGCCAACCAAACAATACTTTATAAATTCTTGCGAAATAATAATTTTCATTGCAAACCTATTCTACTCATTAAAAGACAAATCGAAATATTGTTTAGCAATCCTTGGAGAGCGATAACCTCTGGCGAGAGCGTATTTTTCAATACCTTCAGAAATTTCATCAAACGGAGTTTGAATACCCCTTTCTTCGGCAATTTGTTTTGCAATTTCAAGGAATTTTTCTCTTGTCGGCATTTGAAAAGTAATCATCAAGCCAAACCTGTCAGAAAGCGACATAATTTCATCAATAGTATCTTCTTTGTGAAGTTCGTCCCCTTCACGAGCTGAAAAAGTTTCTCTAACTATGTGGCGGCGATTTGAAGTAGCGTAAATGACAGTATTTTCAGGTTGAGCGCAAACGGAGCCTTCAAGAACGGCTTTTAATGTTCCCATATTATCATCATCTTCACTAAAAGTTAAATCATCAATAAATATAAGAAATTTCAACGGATTATCGGCAAGTTTTTGCATTAAACCACTAAGATGTTTAAGCTTATTTTTCTCAAGTTGAATAACCCTCAAACCGACTTCCGCATATTCATTTGCCAAAGCTTTAACACAAGAGGACTTACCGGTACCTCTGTCACCATATAAAAGAACGTTGTTATAAGGATTGCCGGACAAAAAAGAAACGATGTTGTTGTTAGCTTTTTGTTTTTGGGATTCATACAATTTTAAATTGTCTAATCTTATAGTATCAGGGTGAGTAACAGGAAGCAATTCTCCGTTTAAATCCAACCTAAACGAATAATTTTTTGCAAAAATTCCTGTACCGTTTTTAGCATAAAATCTGACATAGTCAGCCAAAAAATCTTCCCATACATCTTTTTTTCCATAGTATTTGAATGAATTGGCATAAGAAGGCAAACTATCCGCAATTTTTTCCAATTCCGGATTATTTTTTATCAACATTGCAACGATGTCATCGTAATCAATTTCAGAAAGAAGCCTTATAGTTTTAACATCGTTTTTCATAGCTTCGATAATATGCGTTGAAATTTCGTGAAACTTTTCTTTAGCACAAGCCAAAGAGAAGGTATTTTCGTTATACAAAATCAAGTCATATAAATAATTAGGCAAACTTGCGGATTTATCAGCGTTATACAAGGCTTTACACATATTTGAGTAATACTCTGAGGCTTCCGGATAAATTCGTTCTTTAAAATCTTTTTTGACAAACAGTTCAAGAAGTTTACATAAATTAGATAAGACCTCATCATGCTTCAAATCTGATAAAACCGTCAGAGTTTGAGAAAGATGATATAAAGATAAAAAAGTGTTTTTCATACAAATCCTCTATTTTTTGACATTATATCGTAATTTATTCAATTTTTGCAATTAATAAAGATTTCTTAAAAAAGCATTAAAGAGCAATTAAAATAGTACCGGCAATAACCATAATACAGCCAAAAATCATTTTCAAACTTAAAGATTCTTTTAAAAAGAGAGCCGCAAAGAAGAGAACAAGAATCAAGCTAAATTTATCGATTGTGACAACTTTTGCTGTTTCACCCAATTGAAGAGCTTTAAAGTAGCAAAGCCAAGACAGCCCCGTCATTATTCCTGATGTTATCAAGAAAAGCCAAGTTTTTTGAGAAAGAGAACAGATATTATGAAATTCTTTTGTAAAAAAAACGATACCTGTAGAAATTAATAAAACTACAAAAGTTCTGATAGCAGTTGCTAAATTAGAATTAACACCGCAAACACCAATTTTAGCAGTGATTGCTGTCAAAGCCGCAAATATAGCACTTCCTATAGCATAGAAAAACCACATAAATACCTCATTTCTTAATTTGAAATTGTACCATAATAAAAATGTAAAGAATTGCGCAAAAACGAAAAACATTGATAGAATTAATAAAAAGGAGAAGACATGAAATTTCACACAAAATATTTATGGGTACATACGAAGAACATTCACGACTACATTAACATAACGAGAGATGTCGAAGAGGCGTTATATGAAAGCGGAATTAATGACGGAATGATATTAGTCAGCGCAATGCATATCACAGCAGGAATATATGTAAACGATGCGGAAAGCGGATTAATTCAAGATATAGAAAAATGGCTTGAAGATGTTGCACCATATAACATTAATTATAAACATCACCAAACAGGAGAAACGAATGGAGATGCCCATTTAAAAAGTCTTGTTATCGGGCATGAAATCATAGTACCTGTAACAGACGGAAGACTGGATTTTGGCACATGGCAGCAAATATATTATGCAGAATTTGACGGACAACGTGATAAACGCATTTTGATTAAGGTAATGGGCGAATGATAAAGACATTAAAGAAAATAGAAACAAAGCAAAAACGGAAAATAGAACTTCTTGAAATGCCGTCGACATCAAAAGAGAAGACAGTGTTAATTATTGGTGTTTTTCATGGAGATGAACCTCAAGGCGAATTTTTAATAAGAAAATTTATGGAAACGAAAAAAGACTCTTGCAAGAACAGAACTTTAATAATTCCTTGTTTAAATCCTGACGGAAAGATATTAGGAACAAGACAAAATTCCAACGGGGTAGATTTAAATAGAAATTTTCCGACAAAAAATCGAAAAATGCTGAAAGATAGGCACTATTATTGTGGAGAAGAGGCTGCAAGCGAGATAGAAACTCGGTTTATTATTGAAGTTTTGGAAGAATATAAACCTGACTTTATATTGTCACTGCACGCACCATATCGAGTAGTCAATTATGACGGAGATGCAAAAGTTTACGCAGAGAAGATAGCAGAAATTACAGGATATCCTGTAGAAGCGGACATAGGATACGAAACGCCCGGAAGTTTTGGCACTTATGCAGGAAAAGAAAGAAATATTCCGACAATAACACTAGAATTACCGGAAGATAAAACAGATGAAGAATTATGGATAGAAACCGGAAAAGTTTTTGACTATTGCAGTGATGAAATATAAAGATACCGCCATAGTAAATCGAAAATAAAAAAGATTTTTGTAACATCTTTGTTGCGGGGTTTACTAGAAAGGAATTTTTATGTTATTA
>CAZKAS010000014.1:0-31600 GCA_964550875.1 uncultured Muribaculaceae bacterium
CATATACGCTATCTACAATGGTTACTGATTGTTCTGATGCGCAAATCATACCGTTATCAAATGTTTTTGACATCAAAATATATGATACAGCCATCTTGATTTCTGCTGTTTCATCAATAATAGCTGGAACGTTTCCGGGGCCTACGCCTAGTGCAGGTTTTCCTGATGAATATGCTGCCTTAACCATTGCGGGACCGCCTGTTGCAAGAATGCAATCAACATCGGGGTGGTGTAAAAGTGCGTTCGACAATTCCATTGACGGTGCATCAATCCAGCCGATAATGTCTTTCGGTGCGCCAGCTTCAATCGCTGCTTCCAATACAACTTTCGCTGCTTCTATTGTACAAGCTTTTGCTCTCGGGTGTGGAGAAAAAATGATTGCGTTTCTCGTCTTTAACGCAATTAATGATTTGAAAATTGCTGTTGATGTCGGGTTCGTCGTAGGAATAATACCTGCTAAAATACCCAAAGGTTCCGCAACAATCTTCGTTCCGTTTACTTTGTCTTCCTTTATAATTCCACAAGTCTTTGCGTTCTTGTGTTTATTATAAATGTACTCCGATGCAAAGTGATTCTTAATAACTTTATCTTCTACTATTCCCATTCCTGTATCTGCTACTGCCATCTTGGCTAACGGAATACGAACTTTGTCAGCCGCTGTCGCTGCTGCCTTGAAGATTTTATCTACTTGTTCTTGTGAAAATTTTGCATATTCTCTTTGCGCAACTTTCACTCTCGCTACTAATTCGTTGAATGATTCAATATTATCAACTATTTTAGCCTTTGTTTCTTCTGCTGTGTTTGCGTTCTTTTTCGGCATATGCCCTCCTTTAAATCGTGATTTATTTCACCAATTAATAATATATTTCAATGGCTTTCTTTCGTCAAGACTTGATTATAACTACTTTTACAATTCTTCATATCGCTACTTTTTTCCTTATTTTAATAGGGATTTGTGATGTTTTTCACTAATAAAATATATGAAAATACTCTCATTTCGATTTTTATATATTTTATTTCATTTTATAAGTGTAATGCCTTTATCAATCCGTCGGATAAATCTTCAAACGCTTTTCCGTTTGGGTGTTCTTTATCGCTACCTCTCCATTTTTCTGTTTCCAGTTCGTGACCTACTATTTCCTCTGCATTTAGAACCATTATACCTTCTTTTTTGAGATTTTCTCTTAATTCTTCCTGCATTAAGCAATGTCCTCCGTCTTTGTATTCGATAATTACAAATCTTGCTTTTGGAAATTTGTTTTTCAGTTTATTATTTGCTATTTTGAAATATCTGAACATTTTTTCAGAACTACTTTCCCTTGAAAAATTTTGAGCATAAAAGAAGTGGTATGCTTTTGAGCAAAACATAGCATAAAATGGAAATTCCCACTTTTTCGGATATATTTCTTTCAGTTCTCCGTCTTCTTCTATCCATTTTGTATTAATCAAGTAATATGGATAATCTGTCGGTCTTACGGAACTCATATAAATATTATTTATTCTGTTAATGTGGTCGTTTATCCATAAATATACGACATAATCAGGTTCAGGATATTTTTTTAAATTCTCATAAAATGACGGAGTATTCAAATCTCTGAACATATTCATAATACAACCACCCGGGACACCCCGATTTACTGTTGTTCTCCCTGTTTTCTTTGTTATGAAATACGGAAGAGTTTCTTCCTGTTGCAATCCTGTGCCGTACATATATGAACAACCGAAAAACAATATTGACGGTTTATTTTTATTTCCTATATTATTTTGTCTATAGTCTTGAAACGAGTTTGTGTCCGCAACTTTTATTTTTCCGTATCTTAGAGTTAATATCGGTCTGTTTTCTGCTCTTGCCGCATTATTATAATTTTCAACGTACTCTCTTGAATCCTCTTTCAAATAAAGGTATGAAACAAATTCCAAAATACAAAAAAGTACAAAAAATATTAGTAAGTTTGTCAAAATAATTTTTTTCATTTTTTCCTCTTTTATACAACTTTTTTTTCTTGATTTTTCCAATTAACAGCAATAATTTTTTCTGTTTTTAAAAAATTTTTTAATTTTCCACCCGTTAAACTTTCATATTCCTTGTAATGCTGTGGTTTTTCAGGATTTATTGAAGGGTGGCAAATAATTTCTGTTAAAGAATTATCGGGAACTTTTTCAATACCTGATATTATTGTTTGTTCGTCCATTTGTCCTGTATATAAAACACCTAAAAAATATTGATTTGTTTTGAGGTTATGTTTTTTTATTTCTCTTCTGTTTATAAGTGAAAATATATTCAATAAAACATTTTTGACAATATTTAAGCAATAATGCATACTCAGATGCCTCTTTACGCCTGCTGTAATGTATGGTATTTCGTTTTGCATTCTTATATACGGAATTGAGTATTTTTCTGCTGATTTACAAAACAGTTTGAATAAATTCGGAATTGAATGGGTATGAACGTGCGAGTTTATGTATGCAGGTTTAATTCCTGCGGATAAAACCTTTTCAATTTGCGCATTAATTTCATTTTCGACATCTTCCAGAAATTTTTTATTGAAGGATTTTAAAATTATTTCTAAAAACGAATTGTTAAAAAAGCCGTTTTCATCGGTCAAAGAAGATTTCCCCGCTTTTGTTAATGCTTTTCCCTCGATAATGTCTATGTGAACACCGATTTCTAAATCGAGATTTTTATTTAAGATTTTTTCTACAGCATCATCAAAAGCGTTACCGACAGATATTATACAACTGCTTGTTACAACACCGCTTCTAAAACAATCTTCTATTGCCGTATTTGTTTCTTTATCAATTCCTAAATCGTCAGCAGTAATGATTATTTTCTTCATTCGTAGTATAATCCTTATTATAAAATTGTAACATAAAGGTTAAAGCATGTTAAATCCGAAAATAGCAATCGTCATTCCTGCTTATAATGAAGAAGAAGTTTTGCCGTTGACTATAGAAAAATTGTCCTCTCTTATGAAAGATTATATCAAGAGAGGAGTTTTTTCAGAAGATAGTTACATGTTGATTGTTGATGACGGAAGTTCTGATAAGACTTGGGATATCATATCAAAAGCGCACGATGAGTATTCACAAATAAAAGGTATTAGATTTTCAAGAAATTTTGGAAACCAAAATGCAATACTTGCAGGTTATCTTTCCTCAAAAAAAATTGGGTGCGATGCTGTTATCACTATTGATGCCGATTTGCAGCAGGATATAACCAAAATTGAAGATTTCGTAAATGCCCTGAAAGACGGCTATGACGTTGTTTGCGGGGTGAGAAATTCCTATGACAATAATATAAGCTTAAAAAGTATTACTTCTGCAGCCTATTATAAATTTATGAATTTTTTAAAGGTTCCTTTAAAGCCAAATCATTCCGAGTATAGACTCTTAAGCAAAAAGGCTTTGCACGTATTGGACGAATATACGGAAACGAACCTCTTTATGCGTTGCATTGTTTATACTCTCGGCTTGAAAACAAAATATATTAATTATGATATTTCTAAACGTGCGTTAGGAACTTCAAAGTTTAACTTTTATTCGCTTGCAAAAATGGCTCTTAACGGTACGGTTTCTTTTAGTACAAGACCTTTGGATATCGTATTCTTCATTGGTGCAATAATTTCTTTTCTAAGTTTGGTCTTTGCTTTTTTATTCCTTCTTGGAGTTATTTTTGATGTGAAAATAATCACTAACGATATCGGCCCATTTAGAATTTGGCAAATTTTTGTTGCCGGTTTGCAAATTTTTTGCATTGGTGTGGTTGGTGAGTACATCGGACAAATTTTGCAGGAAGTTAAAGGTCGCCCAAGGTATATTGTTGACGAGGAAATAATGTAACTCTTTCCCTATTTTCCAAGTGGATTATTTTTGGAAATTTTGAATGTTAATCCCAAAAATCTTAGTTTATAACAATCCCAAACTTCCTCAAAAGACAATATTCTATGAAACCATTTAACAGTCAGTTTTTTATAAATTTTTGCATCATTTCTGCAAATGGGATTTAAAGATTTTGCTCCTGACGACAAACTTCCGTAATGGTAAATTTTGCAACCATTTATACGATAATTTTTAAATTTATTCTTTTTATACTCATTGAAAATGTAATTATCACCGTAAACTATTTTCATTTCTTCCGGAATTTCTACGTATGATTTTTTGAAAAAAAACATTGCCACTCCGTAATAGAAATCCAGATAATTTATCGGTTCCAAGTTTATTTCTCCTTTTTCAGGAAGTTTGTATTCTTTTGGCAGAGGTTCTATGTTTTTTCCTGTAAATCCAATTAATCCCATATTTTCGGTCATTTTATCCGAGATATCTTTACAGAATCCTTCAGGAATAATAATGTCATCATTCAAAAGGGCAACTATCTCTGATTTCGCTTTTTTTACCCCTAAGTTCCAAGAAGGATTTACAAAAAGATTTTCTTTGGGAGTTATAACTTCAAGTTTTTTACTTTCGTGATTGAAACCTTTGAGGGAATTGTCGATGAGCAAAATCTCCATTACACTTTCATCTCTGTCTAATGCTTCAATTAATTTGTGTAATATGTCCTTACATTTTTGCAATGTCGGAATCACAACCGTAACATTTTTATTTTTCATTGTTAAATTGCTCTGCTTATCTGGTCTTTTTATTATAGTTTGCATGATATTTTAAGTCAATAAACGTAAATGTTTAGATGTTTTGAAGGTTATTCAACAGATGTGATTATTCCTCCCCCAAGAACGGTATCTCCTTGGTAAAATACTGCGGACTGCCCTATTGCAATTGATTTTTGGGCATCTTCAAAAATCACTTTGACTTCATCTTCTCCTATCGGCAAAATCTTTACGGGAACAGGTTGCTGCGTTGAACGAATTTTTGCTGTAACGTCCATTTCTTCCGTCAACTTGTCTATCGCTATCCAGTTAAGTTTATTTGCAACAAGAGAATTTTTGAATGTTTTGTCTGCAAAACCTACAACTACTTCATTTGTTTCTTTTTTCAACTCGAGAACGTAAAGGGCTTCCGATGCTGCAATTCCAATACCTTTTCTTTGTCCTATCGTATAATTCCAAATTCCCTTATGAGTTCCTAAAATTTTTCCTTCTGTATCTACAATATTTCCGATTTTATCTTTAATATTTAAAAGTTCGTTGTAATCTCCTCCGTAAAAATCCTGACTGTCAGGCTTTTCTGCGGAATTTAAACCATTCAGTTTCGCTATCTCTCGAATTTCTTCTTTCGTTTTTTCTCCCAATGGAAGATATATTTCTCTAAGTTGCTCTTGTTTTAAACGATAAAGAAAATATGACTGGTCTTTTTTTGTAGCTATTCCTCGCTTTAATAAAAATCGTCCGTTTTCTTCTTCAACTCTTGCATAATGTCCTGTTGCAAATTTATCAAAATTAATACCGTTTGCTTTTGCAAGTTGTGGTAAAAGTCCGAATTTTACCTGCGAATTACACCATACACAAGGATTTGGTGTTCTACCTTCAACATATTCCTTTTTAAAATTGTCCAAAACAATTCTTTCATATTTTTCTGAGCAATCAAAAACATAGTACGGAATACCGATTTGTTCGGCAATTTTTCTTGCTTCTTCAATATCTTCTTTTTCGTCAGGCCCATAGCAAGCGCCTTTGTGTCCTTCTTTTAGCGCAATACCGTCTTTACCCCATATAGACATCGTCGCTCCGATAACTTCGTGCCCTTGCTGCTTTAATATTAATGCGGTAACAGAAGAGTCAACACCGCCTGATAAACCTACTAAATATTTCATTTTATTGCTCCGATTCTTATGAAAAAATTATACACAAAATATAAAATTTGTTTCAATATGTTCTCTTGATTTCTTTTCTCTTTGAAGATAAGAAAATATCTTCAGAACAATAATCACTTGTGGAATGTTCGTCTTATTTGTTCTTTTTATTATTCTTCTGTCAGGCAAATAAAAGGAAAATATGGCTGTTTATCTCTTATTTTTGGGTGTTTTGATATCATTGTTTACTATCTGTATATATTTTTGTGACTTGTTAAATGATGTATTAAAACAAAAGTCTGAAAATTCGTTCAAACAAGATAAAAAATTATAACTTATAAAAAATAAAGAACCCTGCTAACTTATCAGAGTTCTTTATTTTGAATTTTTATTACTAATTTTCTATGTTTTAATAAATTTAGAAACGATACTGGAAACTTTTTGTGCCGTTTCTCCGGAAAGACCAAGTGATTTTACAACGGATTCAAGACCTCCCGTCGGATTTTCCTTAACCTTTTTTATAACAGTTTTAACAATCGAAGATAATCCTGTATCTTCTCCTGATGTTTGTTCTGTTTTTTCTTCTGCAACTTCCTCTGTCGTCGCTTCTTTGGCAACGGTATTTTGTGTGGTAATTTGTTTAGTGTCTGTTGCTTGTGCTTTTCCTACGTTTTTACCGATATTGTTAACCGAAAATTCTTTCACCTTGTCTTTCGTTTCATCGCCAAAAAATCCTTTTTCAGCTAATTCCGAAAATGCAGTTTTTGCCGCACCTGACGGATCTTCTTTGAAAAGCTCTATACCTGCCTTTAAATCATCTTTATTGTTGATTCCCAATTTTTTAGCAGCATCAAAAATACTTCCTTCCGCAGGATTTTCCTGCAATGTTTTCAAGCCGGATTTTGCGGCATCTTTCAAATTTGCTGTAATTTTTGAAATATCAATATTCATGAGAACCCCTTTCGCCTACATATATATAAAGTTTTCTGTAAGTTCTCGATTTCACATGCCTTTTAAATCGTAACAAAATTTTACAAAAAGGTTCTATCTGTGATAAGGTTCGTTAGCATTAATTTTTGAAGCTCTATAAATTTGCTCTGTTAATATCATTCTCATTAGCTGATGAGTGAAAGTTAGTTTTGAAAAACTTAATTTAAAATTTGCTCTTTCAGAAACTTTTTTATGCAAGCCGTTTGCACCTCCTATAATAAAAATTAGTTCTTGAACACCTGAATTTGTTATTTCTTTTAATTTTCCCGCAAGTTCTACGGAAGAGAGCATTTCGCCCAAAATTTCCAAAGTTATGACAAAGGAATCTGGTTTTATGTTTGATAAGATTTTTTCACCCTCAATTTCCTTATATTTTTCTGCAAGTGACTCGTCTAAAATCTGTTCGGCAGGAATTTCAATAACCGATAATCTATAATAGGGAGAAAGCCTTTTTATATATTCATTTGTGGCATATTTAACGTAGTCTTCTTTTATTTTTCCGACAGCAATAATTTTTATATTCATATTAACCTTTTTAATATTTTTATTTTTTTAGAATAGCAAAAGCCTTGTTATTATTCAAGTACGGCTTTAATATAATCTTAATTTGAACAGAAACTTTTTTCTGATAGAATGTCGTTATAAATACACAATTGTGAGAAAAGAAATGCTTAAAGAAGAATGTTTGAATTTAGTTATAAGTGGAATAAATACGGCTATTTGCAAGGGAGTTTGCGGAAATTTAACAGAAACTGACATTCCTGATTTCAATGTTGAGGTGCCAAAGAATCGTGATTTTGGCGATTTTGCAATAAATATATCCTGTTTATGCCGATTTACTAGGAAATCTCCGTTGGAAACAGCAAAAAGCATTATTAATTATATGGATTTTGAAAGTGAATTGGATTCGGAAGAAAAAGATTTAGAAAAATATAGTGTTAAAGTTGTCGGAGGCTATATTAATTTTAAAGTCAAGCAATCTTCAATGACAAATGTATTGAATGGTATTATTGCGGAAATATTATCGAAAAAAACAGATTTTGGCAGAAATAATACAGGAAAAGGGGAAAAGGTTATTCTTGAATATGTCAGTGCAAATCCGACAGGGCCATTTCATATCGGTCATGGACGATGGGCGGCAATGGGAAGTGCTTTGGCAAATGTAATGAAATTTTCAGGATATGATGTTTTTCAGGAATTTTACGTAAACGATGCCGGTAATCAAATAAATAAACTCGGAAAATCATTGTATATTCGTGTAATGAGAGAACTTGGTTCTGATATGGATTTTCCTCAAGATGAAGAGGAAGCAAAAAATTATTATACCGGTGATTATTTAATAGATTGCGCTAAAAAATTTGTTAAAGAGCATAGAGATATATGCGACAAAATGATTGCGGAAAATCGTAAAGAAGCAGATTCTGCAACGCATGAAATATTAAAAGGTTTTGCAAAAAGAGATATGCATGCGAAACAAAAAGCATTGCTAGAGAAATTTGGAACTCATTTTGACAATTTTTATTTTGAAACCTCTTTACATGAGAGAGGAGATGTTCAAAAGTGTTTGGACGAACTTCAAAAACTTGGTAAATTATATGAAAAAGAAGGAGCATTGTGGTTTAAATCATCTGATTACGGAGATGATGAAGACAGAGTTATCAAGAAAAAAGATGGAACATACACCTATTTGACGGCAGATATTGCTTATCATTACGACAAATTAAGACGAGGATTTACAAAACTGATTAACATTTGGGGGGCGGATCATCACGGTTACATTCCGAGAATGAGAGCTTCAATTGAAGCATTGGGCTATAATCCTGATTCTTTGATTGTTCTTTTAGGACAACTTGTAAATTTGAGTATAAAAGGTGAACAGGTCAGAATGGGTAAACGAACGAAAATGGTTACTCTTGATGAACTTGTCGAAGAAGTTGGAGTTGATGCGACAAGATTTTGGATGATTATGCGAGATATCAATAATACGCTTGAATTTGATGTCGAGCTCGCAAAATCACAAACAGATGAAAATCCCGTTTTCTATTGTCAATACGCTCATGCAAGAGCTTGTTCGATAATCAGGAATGCAATAAATGAGAGAGTTGATGTTGCAAATAATAAAACAATTCCTGCAATGTTTACAAAAGAAGAATTGTCAGCTTATTTTGATAAATTGCAAAAAGATGATTTGACAGGACTTTGGAAAAACGAAGAAGAAGCGGAAGAAATAAAGGTTTTAATTGAAAAATTAAATGAGTATAAAACGGTAGTAGTGAATGCAGCGGTTAATTGTACCCCGTATTTGCTGACAAAATATTTGAGAGAATTGGCAGCAACTTTCCATAAATTTTATTCTGCAGTGAGAATTTTGACAGAGGATAAAGAAACTTCAAAAACTAAACTTGCAATAGCACAAGCGACAATATATGTTACAAAGTCAGCATTGACGCTTATTGGAGCGACAGCGCCCGAAAAAATGTAACGATTTTGCCCGAATTTATTTTATCTGCTAAAATTCAGACGAAAAGAGAAATAGAAATGACAATAAAAGATTGGTTTAATAAACGAAAAGAATTACAGATAGCACATAGAGAACTTGATGAAACACATATTGATGATCATATAGGAGAATTGTGGCAACAATGTTATAACTGCGGTGCTCAATTACTTAAGAAAGATGTAGAAAACAATATGTTTGTTTGTCCTGAATGTCATTATCATTTCAGGATAAATTCAGAAGAGCGAATAAAGCAATTATTTGATGAAGGCAGTTTTGAAGAGATGTTCAAGAATATATTGCCGACGGATCCATTGAATTTTGTAGATACCGAATCATATGCAAAACGGTTGGAAGCAGCGAATGCAAAGACAAACTTGAATGAGGCGGTAAGGTGCGGAACGGGTAAAATCGAAGGAGAAACAGTATCTGCAGCGATAATGGATTTTGAATATATGGGTGGTTCTATGGGAAGTGTAGTCGGAGAAAAGATTACATTGGCTATGGAATATGCTCTCGAACACAAAATGCCGATGTTGGTGGTAACGGCGTCCGGTGGTGCAAGAATGCAGGAAAGTGCATTAAGTTTAATGCAAATGGCAAAAACGAGTTGTGCAGTGTCCAGATTGCAGGAAGCAGGACTGTTGTATATAACTGTTTTGACAGAGCCGACATTTGGCGGAGTAACTGCAAGTTTTGCGACTCTGGGTGATGTAATTATTGCAGAGCAAGGAGCCAGAATAGGTTTTGCCGGAAGAAGAGTTATTGAACAGACAATTAAACAAAATTTGCCTTCAAACTTTCAAACGGCAGAATATCTTATGCAATTTGGACAGATTGATATTTTATCAAATCGAGAGAATTTAAGATTGACGATTTCAAAGATTTTAAAGTTGCATAAATCAAGAGAAGTTGTAAAAGAAGAAGAAAAGTCAGAAACAAAGACTGTAAAAAAGACGACAAAAACGACGAAAAAGACGACAAAAGCGAAAACAAAGATAGAGGAAAAAAATGAATATGCTTCAGTTTGAGAAAAATCTTTATGAATTAAGGGAAAAGATAGAAGAATTGAAGAAGCAGGAAGAGAAATCGGGACATAATATGGCAACAGAAGTTAAGCATTTTGAAAAAATGGCAGAAGAGTATGCAAATGAGTTGTATTCAAACTTGACTCCTTCGCAAAAGATACAAATTGCTCGTCATTCAGAAAGACCGAATTTCCAAGATTACGTAGATAGAATAACAGAGAATTTTATAGAATTTCACGGAGACAGAGTAGGAACAGATGACAGGGCAATAGTTGGAGGGCCTTGTGAAATTGACGGAATTCCCGTGATGTTGATAGGAACTTATAAGGGAAAAACGACGAAGGAAAATCTTGTACATAACTTTGGAATGCCACAACCTCAAGGATATAGAAAAGCATTAAGGTTGTTCAAACATGCAGAAAAGTTCAATATGCCTATAGTTACGTTGATAGATACTCCGGGTGCATACCCCGGAATTAAAGCGGAAGAAACGGCACAGGGAACGGCAATAGCCGTAAATCTTGCTGAGTTGGCAAAATTGAGAGTCCCTGTTATTGCTGTAATTACAGGGGAAGGCTGTTCGGGCGGAGCCTTGGGACTGGCTGTTGCAAACAAAGTTTTGATGCTTGAACACGCATATTATACAGTAATTTCTCCTGAAGGTTGCGCATCTATTTTGTGGAGAGATGCAGCTCTTGCGGATAAGGCGGCAGAGGCACTCAAAATTACACCTGAAGACTTACTTAAATTTAAAATTATTGACGATATTATTAAGGAGCCTCAAGGCGGTGCGCATTATGACCCTGATTTGACGGCAAAAAATTTAAAGAAGAAAATCGTAAAATGCCTGAAAGATTTAACTGCAATGTCTGCTGAAGAATTGCGTGAAGACAGATATATGAAATTCAGAACGAAAGGTGTATTTTTAAAATGAAAACCTATCGTGAAATAGCAATCAAGATTAATCCGATATGTGCAGATATAGTATGTGACATTTGTCAGGAAAATTTTGAATGTGAAGGTATCATTACGGGGATTGAGGAGTTCAAAAAGACAAAACTTACAAAAGCTGTTTATGATGTAGTCAAGGCTTATGTTACGGACGAAAATCTTGATTTTGATACTGTTCAAACATATTTTCATCAAAAACGAGATGAGATGATTGAAAAGCAGATTTTTGATGAAGATTTAGGGACATGGGACATTACAATAACGGAGCAACCGAACGAAGATTGGTCAAAAAAGTGGAAAGAGCATTGGAAACCGTCTAACATTTCAGATAAAATTGTTATTTGTCCGAGTTGGGAAGAATATGAACCAAAAGAAGGAGAAAAGGTTATTGTACTTGATCCGGGAAATGCTTTTGGGACAGGAACACATTCAACGACAAGACTTTGTGCTCAAGCAATAGAAAAATATGTTAGAGAAGGAGATTCTGTTGCTGATGTTGGTTGTGGATCCGGAATTTTAGCAATTTGTGCGGAAAAAGTCGGAGCGAAAAAAATTGATGCGGTTGACAATGATGAAGAAGCTGTAATTACTGCAATAGAAAATGCAAAAATTAATAGAGCAAATATTAATTTTCAAACGGCGACGATAGATGTATTGCCTGATAAGACGTATGATTTTGTTGCATCAAACATTTTGCATAATGTGTTAAGGGACATAATGTTTGATATAAAAAGGATAATGAAAATAGGCGGAAAAGCAGTTTTGAGCGGTATTTTGGAAGAAAAGTCCGAGATTGTTTATGAAGCTTTGATTAAGAATAATTTAAAAATTTTGGAAAAGACCCAAGAAAAAGAGTGGGTGGCTTTTGTTGCGGAAAGAGAGGATTAAAATGAGCAAAACGGCAATTATTATTCCTGCAAGATATAATTCAAAGAGATTGAACGGAAAACCGCTCATAAAAGTTTGTGATAAACCGATTATTCAATGGGTATGGGAAAGAGCAAAATTAGTAAAGGGTGCTGATGCAGTGATTATTGCAACGGATAACCAAGATATTTATGATGCGGCAAAATCATTTGGAGCAGAAGTTGAAATGACTTCAGAAAACCATAAGTGCGGAAGTGACAGAATAGCGGAAGTTGCGGAACGCCACCCTGAATTTTCAATAATTGTTAATTTGCAAGGTGACTAACCAATGATTGATCCTCTTTGTGTTGAAGAGGTTATAAAAAATCTTAAAAATGATAAGAATGCTGATATTACGACTCTTTGTACTTTTGTTAGAGCGGAAGATGATAAAGAAGATCCTAACATGGTAAAAGTAGTATTTGACTGTAATAATTATGCTTTGTATTTTTCTCGTTCAAAAATTCCGTATGAAAGGAATTACGATGTTGCAGATTTTTATAAGCATATTGGAATATATGGTTACAGACGAGAATCCCTTTTTAAAATGATAAAACTAGAACAGCCACAGATGGAGAAGGCGGAAAGTTTGGAACAATTGAGGGCATTGTATAACGGAATGAAAATTAAAGTTGCACCTGTTATATATAATTCTGTTGGAATTGATACAATAGATGATTTAAATGCTTTTAAAAAAATTGTAGAATTGAAATAGATAATTTAAAAAACAAACCCCGATTTAATTTCGGGGCTTATTTTTATTTGATTAATTCATTAACTTTTTCTATAAGGTTTTGAATTTTATCGTGTTTATCCGATTCAAAATAAATCCTTAAAAGAGGTTCAGTTCCGCTCTTTCTTACTAAAATACTTGTAATTTCGTCATTCAGATAAAGTTTAATGCCGTCTGCATAATTTTTGCGAACAATTTTGAAATCACCGATAGAATTTGCATTTTTCAGTTTTTCAAGAGCAGATTTTACGAGTTCGTCACTTGAAAGTTTTATGTCGTTTCTTTTGTTAATGAATAAACAGCCTGCTTCATCAACTATTTCTTTGCGAAGTTCTGTTGCTGTTTTTCCTGTATAAGCAACGGCTTCGCAAATTAGTAAGATTGCTATTATGCCGTCTTTTTCCGGAATATGTCCTTTAATACTTAAACCGCCCGATTCTTCACCACCGATAATTGTGTCATGCGTTCTCATTGCTTCACCGACCCATTTAAAACCGACAGGTGTTTCAACAACTTCAATACCCAGATTTTTTGCATAAATATCCAGCATAAGGCTTCCTGCAACCGTTTTAACAAGTTTTCCAGTCATTTTTTTGTTTGTTTTTAAATGCTTTAAAAGGATTGCAATTACTTCATTTGCGGTTACGAAGGAACCGTTTTCATCAACAAGAGCAAATCTGTCACCGTCGCCATCGTTACTAAAACCGATGATACCTGTTTCTTTGCATTTTTCTTTCAATTCTGCCAAAAATCTTTCGGCAGGTTCAGGGAGTTTCCCGCCAAAATTTGGGTCATAGTTTAAATTTGTTGCATTACAGGGTATTCCGTACTTTTTTAAAATTTCAACCAGAACAGTTCCGTCCGCACCGTGCAAGGCATCATAATTAACTTTTAGTCCACTTTTAGCAATTTTATTTAAATCAATTAATTTTTCAATGTGTTTGATGTAATCAGGTACAAAATTAAAGGTTTTAATTTCACCTGTTTCTTGTGTTTGTACTTCTTTATCAATATTTGCAACAATTTCTGATGTAATTTCATTAGTTGCGGGCCCTGCATAATCAGGGATAAATTTCATTCCAAGATATTCAGGCGGATTGTGAGAAGCCGTAAACATTATTGCACAAGCATTTTGATATTTTGCAGAGTATGCAAGGACAGGTGTTGGAACAACTTTTTCTGATAGAAGAACTTTAAATCCAACTGTTTTAAAAACGTTTGCACATAGTTGCGCAAAGTAATCGGCTTTTAAACGTGGGTCAAATCCGATTATAATTTTCTTTTCAATACCAAAATTATCCAGAACATATTTTGCAATTGCATAAGATGCTCTTTTAACGTTAATATCGGTAAAATCTTTGTCGATTATGGCTCTCCAACCATCTGTTCCGAATTTAATTTCGCTCATTTCAAATCCTTTTTTATTTTTTAATGCTGTGTTAAAATAATTCTATCAGATTTATGAAGTATGGTAAAATGAATATTTTTGAAGCGAAAAATTTATACTTTTTGGGGCCTGAAGGTACGTATGCACATTCGGCAATGCGAAAATTTGTTCAAAATTTGAACATAAATGTTAAAAATACTATTCCCGTATTTCCGATTACGGCAGTTTTTAATGCAATTGAAAAAGATAAAAGTGCAATAGCCGTATTACCAATAGAAAATTCTATTGAAGGAATTGTTCGAGAAACGATTGATAATTTGGTTAAACTGGAAGATAAATCTTTCAAAATTGTTGCAGAAACTGTTATACCGATTAATCATTGCATTATGTCGAAAACAACCGATAAAAATGAAATAAAGGAAGTCGTTTCTCACGTTCAAGCACTTGGACAATGTTCAGGTTATCTTTGCAAAAATTTTCCGAATGTAAGAATTTCATCTGCGGCTTCAACCAGTGAAGCTGCAAAGTCATTGCAGGATAAGGATAATTCTTTTGCTGCAATTGCGGCGGAAGTTGCTGCGGATTTATATAACTTGAATATTTTAGACAAAAATATTAACGATGTTTTGGATAACAAGACTCGTTTCATTCTTTTATCAAGAGGCGAACGTGCCGCAACAGGTTATGACAAAACAAGTATTTTCTTTTCGGTAAATAATGAGCCGGGAGCTTTGTTTAATGTGTTAAGTATCTTTAATATGTACAAAATTAACATGCTTTTTATTGATTCCCGACCGTCAAGAAAAAAAATGGGAGAGTATAATTTCAGCATTGACCTTGAAGGGCATAGAACCGATAAAAAAGTAGAAGCTGCGCTAAATCTTGTTTCTGAATATACAGGAAACTTAATTGTGACAGGGTCTTATCCTCGTTATATAGATTAGTTAAACGTTGTTATGTAACAAAAAAGTTACAATTCGTATTTTTTGGAATAAATATATTTTTACTGTTCTCTCTTATATGTGTAACATTTAATTCAAGGACAGAAAAATGACATTATCGGAAACAACGGAATATAGAGTTAGTGCAAAAGGTTTTAATGCGGTTAAAAGGATTTGCTCAAAAATAACGAATCAAGACTCCAGAAGGAGAGCGTTTAAGGCGTTATTATGTATGGATACATTGGCAGATTATTTATATTCACAAGGTTTTGACATTGATATATCAAAAAATTTGTATAAAATTTTACCGTTAAATGAAGAATTTGAGTTTACGGATATTCATTGCAACGGAAGATTTATTAATGTTGTTCCTGTAGTTAACGGTCAATATGTTCTTATTCCTAAAAATCATACGATATTTGATGTTGTTCCTGAATTATATGTAGTTGCCGATTATAATCAAACGACGAAAAGAGTTAAATTTTTGGGGTGTTTTGAAGGTGAAAAGATACCCAAGAATGTTGAGAACGGTTCTTATTATGTATGTAATATCAAGAATATTCAACCGCCGGCAATGGTAGATGAGTTGTTAAGCAGTGTTAAGCCTGAAGAATTGTCAGAAACAAGTCACGGACTTTTTATTTCATTTTTTGTTGATTACTTAGATGGTGTTTTAGATGATACATCAAAAAAGCGATTAATTACGCATTTAATAGAATGTAAGGAATGTCGTTCTGAACTTGTTGAGTTTTTTGATTATGAAATGATAGCAAAAGAAACCAAGAATTTTCCTGATGTATTGGCGGACAATACATTAGATATCGTTGGTGCGGTGGCTGTTAATGACCCTAAGTATAAGGATTATAAGGAATATACAATACAGATAGAGAAACAAAAAGACGAATATGAGGAAGACGAAGAAGAAAATGCAGGCGGTAAGCAGATAAAATCAGCGATAGAAGATCCTCTACAAATTCTTTACGGAAAAAATAAAAACAAACAAATATTTGACTTGATGGGTGATCGTCCCAAAAAGCAGAGTATTCTTGACAGTGTAATGTCAGATATTTCAAAATCCGCACAAAAGGAAACGAAGCAGGCACTTTCACCGGAGGAAATGAATGTTTCTTATGAAGGAGTCATTAATCCTGAATATTATGCTGAAGGTTTACCGGAAGGTACAGATACAGAACAAAATTCAGAAGATTTGAAATTAGATATAGACAGTATTACTAATTTGAATAAAGAAGATGATGAAATCTTTGAAATAGTTGAAGAAGATAATGATGTTGTAAATTTGGATTTAGAAGAAGAAAATAAAGAAGAAACAGAATTTCTTTCAGATACAAAAATTCCAAAATCTTTAAAATCAGATATTGATGAGCCGAAATTTACATCGCAATTAAATGCATCAGAGGAAACTAAAGTTTCAGTACAAGATGAAATGATATTGCTGGAAGAAGAAAAAGAGGTAGATGAACCTGAATTTATTTCACAGATAAAACCCGAATTCGAAGAAAAACTAGTTGAAGAAACAGAATATGACAATTTAATCTCAGTAAATAGAGATGATGAAGATTTAAGTATTTTAGAACCGATGAAGGCAGAAGATGATTTGCCGATTTCTATGGACGGAGTGGTGTTTTACGATAATGAAGAAGAGGGCAAAGTTGAAACTTTGGAAAATTCAGAAGAAGATAACTTATTAACACTTCTTCCCGGTGAAAACAGTGATACGGAAACAAGCCTTTCCGATTTCAATTTAAAAGAAGATTTTCCGGAAACGGTAGTTCTTCAGGAAAATTTAGCAAATGAAACTGATAAAGATGATTTAAACTATAATTCTGATGATATGACAGTTATTGACGAAAATTCAGAAGAGAAAAACGTTCAAAAAACAGAGTCACAGCAGATAGTTAACAATTTTGAGTTTACGGAAGATGCACTGACAGAAGATGATATAATTCATTTTGATGCTGTGGATATAGATATTGTTAATGAAGAAGATATTCAATATTTAGAAAAACCGAGTATTGTTCCTTCTACGATAGAAGATGCAGGGATTGCCGCTTCGAGTTTAATTAACGATTACGAAGATGAAACAAAGGAAATTATCGCCAAAAAGTTGATAAATTCTTCTGATGTATCTTTAATTGAAAATGAATTACCTGTTCAAAATGTCTTAGATGACTCTTCTGTTGTGTCTTCGGATAATTTTGAAAAATCGGATATTGGTGATTTGCTTATAGATATAGAAGATGATAACTATGATTCGAGCCTTAACACAAATAGTGTTAGCCAAGATAGTCTTGAAGAAGAATTTGTTATTCTTGATAGCGATGAAGATGCGGATAGCCAAAAATCATATTCAATTCCGACAAAAGTTGGCGCTGAAGAAGAATTTGTGAATATTGAAAAAGACGAAGACGATGATTTGCAAATTATTGATGATAATGCGGAAAATGATGACTTTATAATAATTGATGAAGATACGGATAGTCAAAAATCATATTCAATTCCGACAAAAGTTGGCGCTGAAGAAGAATTTGTGAATATTGAAAAAGACGAAGACGATGATTTGCAAATTATTGATGATAATGCGGAAAATGATGACTTTATAATAATTGATGAAGATACGGATAGCCAAAAATCATATTCAATTCCGACAAAAGTTGATACAGAAGAAGAATTTGTGAATATTGAAAAAGTTGAAGATGATGATTTGCAAATTATTGATGATAATGCTGAAAATGATGATTCCATCGTAATAGATAATGATTTTGAAAAGCCGGAAGAGAAAAATGCGGATAAGAATACAAATAGTGTTTTGTCTTTAGAAGATAAAGATGATAAGACAGATGAAGATTTAAGTGATGATTTCCTTGATTCTTTGCCGATGATAAATAAAGAAGAAATTCAACAGGAAAAAGAACAGGTACAAACGTCTGAACAAATGAAATTAGAAGATGATGAGTCAAATTTATTGTCTTTTGATGAAGATAATTCAAATTTATTAAATTTTGATAACGAGCAAGACTTGTTGTTATCAGACGAAAGTGAGCCATTTGTACTGGAAGAAGCGACAGAAGATAATGATGTTCAAAATATTAACGGAAGCAGCATACAACAAGTGGATTTACGAGTTGGAGAACAAGACGAAGAAGAGTTGACCATAATTGATGCAGAAACAACTGTTTCGGATTTTGGAGATAAACAAGCCGACTATTCAACGTTAGGAAACGAGGATAAAGAGGAAGAAGATCTTGTTATCATAGATGATAAAAATTCTTCTGATTTTGCCGATAGTCAAAAAGGATATTCAGTTTCTGAAAATACAGTTGATGAAGAAGATGAAGATGAAGATATAGTCATTATTGATGATGAAGGGGCAGCAATAAGCACAATAAGTGATAAACAAGAGATTAAGACGGACAATATTCCTGATTTTGAGCCTGTTTCTGACGACTTGGGCTATGATGATTCAGTAAATTTCTTTAGACCGGCAGGAGCAAGTTTTGACTACGATAATACTGATTTTGATAACAATTTCACTTCGTTAAGTGATGAAAAAACAGAGGAATTGGAAGATATACAACCGATTTCCGATATAGAAGATCAGACAGATGTTATTGAAATGGAAACAGAAGAGAAAGCAGACTTGCTATTAGATGACACGGAAGTTTTAGAAGAAGATGTTACTGAGAATGAGCAGGAAGATGAAATATCTCAAGAAGAACCGCAAAAGCCTGTCAGCCAATTAGATTTAATATTTAAATCACTTTCATCAAGGGAAAAAGAACAAATTGATGCAATTCAGAGCGGAACAGTTCAAAAGGAAGAAGAAAAGGAATTACCAAAGGAAAATGTAGAGCGTGTTTCTGAATCCCCAAGAACAACAACAATGTTTAAAAGAAATTTCAAAGATGCAATTGCAGCGAAAGACGAAGCAGTCGAAGATGGCAGAATTAGTTTGAAACCGAGTTCTGAACCGATAGTGAATACGTTAATAAATACGACGGCTCTTGAATATGATGAAGATGACTATGAAGAAGTTTACGAAGAAGAAGAGCAAGAAACTGCGGAAAATAAGGAAACAGATGAAACAGAACATGTTGAATATGTTTATGAAGATGAAGACGGAAATGAATATATTCCGGAAGACGGAGAAGAGGTTGAATATGTTTATGAGGACGAGGACGGCAATATAATTGACGAAGGAGAAGTTCAACCTAAGGAAGGAAAAGAAGGTATTCAAGAAAACGCAGAAGAATTAGAAGAACTTCAGGAAGAATATGAAGAAGACAATTCTTCTTCTGAAGAAGATGTTTCTTTAGACGATGAAACGGAATTTACGGAAGAAAGTGACGACGAACAAGACGAAACGGACGAAGAGGAACAGGCGTCAATAGAAGAAACTGAAGAATCAGAGGAATCAGAGGAAGAAGATATTTCAGAAGAAGATGAAGATTTAGAAACTCAAGAGGACGCAAAAAAGAAATCAATAATAAAGAAGTCGATTATTGCGGCAGCTGTTGCTATTGTGCTTATTGGCGGAGGTATTACGACAAAGGTTATTGTATCTCATTCTAATGCTAATGCAGGTCAAGAGGCGCTTAATGCAGGAGTAGCAACTGACGAAACGGTAAGCTCTGAAGAGGAAGGCGGATTAACAGTTCCCGAAGTGACAAATACCGTAGCGGAAGGAGAGCCTGTAGTAGGTTCGGAAGAGGGCGGACTTGCAATACCGGAAAGTGATGCGGAATTGTCGCAAACAGCAACAGAACATCAAGCAGTTGCTCTGGAGCCTTCTCTTGTTGCAGAACCGACAGCGGTAGAACCTCAAGTTCCGGCAAGTCCAAAAGCTGGAACTCCGAATGCTACGACTTCAGATATGAATAAAGCGGTTGCGAATGCATTTTCAGAAACTCCCTCATCAATGACAGTGAGAAAAGCATCTTGGGGAGTCGGAGCGACATTAGCGGCGGATACGGAATTTAAGGCATATTTACAAAGAATGGGAAAATTGGTGAAAGCAAATTTGAAAAAGTCATTGGCATCAGTAAGGGGAGAAGCTCCGACAAATCCTGTAAAAGTTCAGATAAAAATGTCAGAAGCAGGAGTATTGCAAGATGTTATAATTTTAAAATCCAGTGGCAATTCCCAAGTTGATGAAATAGTATTACAAAGTGTTAAACAAACTTCAGCGGCATGCCCATTCCCAAAATTATCCGAAAATACTTTAAAAGCAAACAATCAAGCAACGGGAGGCAACACTGTAAAAATGTCATTAACAGTTACATTTTAACTTTATTTACATTTTTTTACGCTTTATGATATGATTTCAGTAACAGATAACTCACGAGAGTCGGTTAATGGGACTTGAAATTGAAGAACAAAGACGACTGATAGAGAAATTTGTCAAGTCGAATATAAAATACAACGGAAACGAAGATTTATTGGAAGACTTTTGTAATGAAGCCTTCCAAAAGTCGTATATTATTTTCAATAGCGCATCGTCTGTTCAAAAGATAGAAAGTTATGTGCAAAAAGTTGTAAACACTTCAATAATAAGTGTATTAAAAGATTCAGGACGATTGAAGAGAACTTCAGCAGGGCGATATGAGCGTCACAGAGAACTTCCGTTAGAAGAGGAACATTTTTCGTTACCTGAGGTAGAAACAACACCTTCCGTATCGGTATATCAAGAACCTTCTTCAAAAAAATACACTTATGATATAGAAGATCCGAAAGTTGGAATAGAGGATAAACTTATCAGGAAGGATTTAATTCAACGCATAGCAGATGCGGTATGTGTTGTACACAGTGATAATCCTGGGAAGTGTTATTTGGAAATATATCAGGCACGATATATTAGAGGTATGAAACAAAGAGAAATAAGTTCACTTTTAAATATTTCTCAATCAGAAGTCAGCAAAAGACTTTTAGAATTATCGAAGTTAATAAAATTTCGTATTGATACATAGAAGAAATTATGACTCAAAAATATTGTCTAAAATGTAAACAGAAGGTAGATGACAATGCGATAAGGTGTTCGCATTGCGGTATGCGTTTGAAGGTTATTTGTCCGACTTGCAATACGGCAAATCTTTTTGGAATAGATGTTTGTACAAATTGCGGTACAGTTCTTTTGAAGTATTGTGAAAATTGCGGAAGTGCTAATTTCCCTGAAGCAAAAGAATGTCGGAAGTGTCATTTTTCGTTTGAGGAAGAGGTTTTGACGTTTGAAAAAAATCGTTCAAAAGCTTTTTCAAAAAAAACCGTTCAAACAGATGTGAACAGTTCTTTGTCTGTTTTTGCGGAAACACCGATTGAAGAAAAAAAAGAAGAAACTTTTTCAAATGAACTTGTCGAAAGCAAGATTGAACAATTTGTTGAAGAAACAAGAGAAGATGTACCAAAAAATGAAGATGTCATAGAGGTTATTTCTGCAAAGAATGAAGAAGTTGTTCATAATGTTTCAACTGTTGATGTTCAAGAAAATTTAGAATATGCGGAAGAGTCTGTAGTTGTTAATGAATCAGAACAGGTAGAAGATGAAATAATTGCTGATGAAGAAACAGAATATGAAGAAGTAGTTGTTGACGAAGGCAGTGAGGACTTTTATGAAGAAGACGATACTGTAATTGTTGATGATGAATTTGATGAAAGTATTGAAAATCAAGACATTCAGCAAACTGATTTTGTTCCGGATTTTGATGAAAATGAACAAGAAGTAGAGTCAGAAGAAGAATTTGAAGCGATAACCGATGACGAAAATTTTGAAGTAGCAGATGATGGCTTTGAAGAAGAGCCGCAGTCGGAAGATATATCTGATACACAAGAAGAATTTGTTGATGACATGCCGGTTATTTCAACTGAGGAATTGGTTGCTCAGAGTGAAAATTCGGTTGCGGAAGCTGAATTAGATGAAAGTCAAGAAATTGTATTTTTTGACAATGCTCAACCGTTATTGGAGCAGTTAACAAATATAATTCAAACACCTAATAATGCGGTGATAGCAGCCATTTGTTCGGAAGAGGGAATGGGTAAATCAACGGTTATAAAGTCTTTTGTTGAGTCTTTAAATCAAAAAGGAATTGTTCCTGTATTGGCAGAGTGTTCTGAATCAATTAAGGTTTCCCCGTTTGGAACAATACGTGACTTTTTGTTGAAACTTTTGACACTACCTGATTTGCATCCTGATGCACAAACATTTTTTGGAGAAGAAACAAAAAAATTATTTGAGCAAAATTTTGAAACTTTAAGTAATTCAGAAATCATTAATTTCATGAACTTCTTGTATCCTACAATGCATGCAGGTTTTGATAGTATAATTGACAATAAGAATGTTACTTATAATTTACTTGAAAAGATTTTTGTATCAATTACGACGAAGAATCAAGCAGTGTTTATAATTGACGACTTTGATTATATAGACAACGCATCGTTTGATTTTATAGAGTATTTAATTAGAAAACAAGTAATCAATAATAACACGAAATTCTTTATTTCATACAGGGAAAGAAAGTCAGCGAGATTATATTTTGATAAAGATATTTCTACGCAAGATATTTTTACGACAATGTACTTGAACAATTTATCAGAAGAAGATACACGTACATTGATAGCAAATTTTGCGAATACACAGCAGGTTCCGACGGCGGTAAATTTTGCCGTAAATGAGAAGGGCAAAGGAAATATATTCTTTACGGAACAATTCCTTGCGTTGTTATTTGATGTTGGATATATGTTTATCAATAATAACACGATGAGCTTCAAAGAGGACGAACCGTTGCCGTTCTTACCAAAGAATGTTGAAGAGATAATAAGCTTAAGATTTAAAGCGTTAAATGCGCCGGAATTGAAAGATGCGCTTATAACGGCGTCAATTTTGGGATTCAAGTTTGATAAATCGGCATTTGCAGCAATTGCTGATATCACGGAAGATCAGACGACGGATATTTTACAAAGATTAACAGATTTAATGTTTATACAGCCTTGTTCAGAGTATGAATACAGCTTTAAAAATATGACTTCGTGGTCTGTAATATTCTCAGAGGCACATAGTGATGCAAGGTTTGCGGTAATATGCAAGAAAGTTTTTTATATTTTGGGCAAATATGCGTTATCCAATCCGATTATAAAGGCGTCTGTTGCCAAGTATAGAGATGAAGAAGGTGTTGCAAGTCAAACGTGGATTGATGTTTCAAGTCTTTGCGGATATATGGGCGATACGTATGTTTATGCACTTGCATTGGAACAGTTTTTAATAAGTTCCGGATATAGAGATGATTTAGAGGAAATATCAGATATCCAGCAAGAGGCGCTTGAAAAGATTGCGAAGATAATATACAAGACAGATGCGGCAAAGGCGAAGCAATATTTGAAAATTCCTATAATTAATGCCAGAGAAAATTCAGATATCGTAAAACTCATTGATCTTTGCGGTTATATGATAAAGATTTGTTATCAGCTTTCCGATAATAACGGAGTGTGTGAAACGGTAGATATGATTATTAATACTGCAGGAGAAGAAATTTCTGCATTAGATAAAGTGTTGATTTTATCGAGAAAATTGAATGCTTTGTTTAACGAAGGCAATTGCGAAGAAGGAATTAATCTTGCAAATAATGATATACTTCCTGTATTGGAAGAAGAATTGGCGAAAAATAATGATCCCGAATTTTCGCAAAAATTGTTTACAACTTGGTTTGATACATCAATTGCGTTGGTTAAGTTATATGCATTGCAAGGTAATTCAAAATCTGTAGAAATTGTTGAAAATACTGCTGAAATATTGCAAATGAATAATATAGAAGAGGCAGTTTATACGATAAAATTATCTTTATCGAAAGCATTTGCATATACGGTTATAGGAAAAATCCAAGAGTCAGTTAATATTTTGAAACAGATAGAACAGATGCCGGAGTATGACAATGAACAATTTGTTTTGGAAAGAAATCTTATTTTCGCATTAAATTTAGTATTTTCAAATGTTAAGGACGGCTTGAGGGAAATATTATATGAATATGCAAAATATTCCGCAAATGCGAATGATGAAATAGGAAAGCATATATATAAATTAATGCTGGCTTGGTTGACATATTCAGAAGGAGAGTACGTCAAGTCAAACAATATTTTTGATGAAGAATTAACGTATTATGCGCAAGAAAAAATAGTTACTGGAGCGTTGATTTCGTGGTTATTTATTGCAAAAAATGCATTGGCGATAGCCGGTGTTGACAGTGCTGAGCACGTAGCGATGAAAGCGTTAGAGGTAGCACAAAATCCTAAATTTTCGCAATATCATATAACTGTATATTTGCAGAAGTTGATTGCGGAAATAAATCTTGCAAAGGGAGATACAGGTGCTGCTAAGATGTATTTGGAAAAAGGTATGTTGATAGCGAAGCAGTTTGGTCTTGACTTGGCGCAAATAGAGTTATACAGAACATACGTTAAATTTTTGGAAAGTGCTTTATCTCAATCAAAAGGAACGGAGAGAACGGATATTGTCGGAAAAATTGAAAATACGTATAAGACAATGTTGGAAGAATCGGAAAAGCTGAAGGTTCCCGGATTGTCGGAAGAGATAAAAAATGCCGGCAAAACGTTTCAAGAAATGCTTTGATATAGATAAAAATTAGAGTATTATTTATTTTGCTGAAAATTTAATAATAATATCGTCACTTTTAATATTGCCTTCGCCTTTGTAAGTCATATATATTTCTGCTAAATCGGCAGTCAAGTAGATACGATTTTGGAAAGCATAAGCGAAAAGTTCATACGGAGTAATGTTTAATTTTTTTAATTTTTTAAATAAAGTTGGAGAAATTTTATTAGTGGCGTCAAAAGTAACCCACCCAAATTCCTGAGTATATGCTTCGACCCAAGCGTGAGAACTGTTTGATAATCGTTCCATATCAATTAACGGAATGTCAAAACCATAAACGACTCTTGCCGGAATACCTTTAGTTCTGCAAAAAGCAACCATCAAGTTTGAAAATTCCATGCAGACGCCTCTTTTTGAAGCCAAAGCAAGGAAGGCACCTTTATTAGCACCTATATCTTTTTTGTTATACCTAATATTTTCAACAACGTAATCAAAAATATTTTTAATGGTATCTAAATCATTAGTAGCTTTTGGAATATATTTAGCAGAGGTACTTTTTATCAATTTATTATTTGATTCTATTTTATCATCAGGAGAGGTATAAATTATTCTATCTTCGTCAGAAAGGATTCCGTCGATATTTTTGCCGTATTTTCGGGCATTTTGTTCATTGTGGCAGTATACGGTAGCATATCCCGCAAGGTGCAAGTCAAGGTTTCCTTTCGGTCTTTTTACAAAAATATAGGCATAAGTTCCGTCCTCTTTTTTTTCAATTTTATTTGGAGTCGGTGTAATAACAAGGTTGTCAATTTTTTGTCGATTAGGAATATTTACAGGAATTTTGAAAGACAAAGTGACTTCTTTTAAATCACCGCTAAAATGAATTGTTCTTGCAATATCAAACTTGAAGCGTTCCCCTTCTTTTAAGATTGATTTATTCGGTTTAATGTTAAGTTGGTATATTCTATTTGAAGGCGCAGGTCTTTCTGCAATGACGTCCATATAATCGTTAGTATTGTTTTTGCTTTGAAAGAAAACACAATAGTAAATAACTGCAAGGAAAATGAATATCACAACAGAAAAAATAATGAAGTTTTTTTTTGAATTTTTTTCTTCATATTTTTCAGAAAAATTTTCATCAATATTTTGCGAAGGTTCAAAATTATCAAAATTTAAATCAGTTGGTTCAAAATCGTTATTTAACGGTTCAAAATTGTCCATGAATAATCCTAAATCTTCGAAAACTAAAAATTATGTCCGATTATACAAAAAAACACCGATTTATTCAAGTTTTATAAATCGGTGTTTATGATAGTGTGTAATAAATTTTAGATTAGTCGTTTTCGTATTTTTTTTCTTGTTCTTGTTTTTTTATTTCTTCAGAAACGTTTACGATTTTACCGTGTTTTGCTTGGTTTCTGAGTTCTTGAATTTTTTGTTTATCAAGAACTTTAAGTTCCATTCTACCGCCGGATTCTTTAGAAAGAGTTGCTTTAATTTTAGTACCGTAGTCATCATATTTATTATCAATTTTACCGTCAACGATTTGTTGTTGGAACCATTCGATATGTTTTTGGGCATTTACGGGGTATTCAGGGTGAACTTCAAGCCATTTGAGGTAAGACATATTTCCTCTTGGATGGTTGCATTCTCCACATTCTGCAAGATAGTTGTCTGTATCATTTTTGCCACCCAATGAGTGAGGGTGAACGTGCTCAATTGTTTGAGTAGATTCTTTTAATAATTCGTTGAAAATACCGCCGTTGTCTTTGAATTGAACCTTATTGAAATGTTTTAAGGCTTTTTCTGTATTTTGCGGAAGTTCCATTGCAGAGTTGATAATCATATCATAACTTACAGGGTCAATATCTCCGTTTTCTTGCATAGAAACTAATTTTTCAGTGAAAGAAATTCTGTCAATTTTTCCGTTAGCAACTTTGTCTTGCTCTTTTGCAATTAACTTAGAAACAGCGTTATTTTCGCCTAAATTTGCTTTTGCTATTTCGTTAGTTCTGTCTAAAATACCGTGGCAATAATTTTGAAGTTTGCCGTTAAAATCTTTTCCTATTTCTTGGATAGCACCTTTCGCATCTAATTTAGGATTTTTTGCAGCTTCAATAGCAATCATGCCTGCGATTGTACCTTGGTTGCTTCTAAAATAATCTTTATCTCTGTTAATTTTATCAGCCAATTTAGTACCGCTATTTCTTGCAAAACTGCTTGCAACACTGTGAAGGTCTTTTTGCAAAATCATTCTGCCACCACAGCAACAGCAAGGTACGTCTTTAATTTGTTTTGTTACAAACTTACCTGTTGAGCAGTTAAATCCAAAGGAAACAGCATTTCCTCCCATAAAGTAAGAACGAAGAGCTTCTCCGGAATTTGCTTGCGGCATTTGAGGTTGAACTGCTTGCGGTGCCGCTTTTTTATCTGTTGCAACTTTTTGTTCTCCTTGTACATGATTTACTGTCATCATTGCTGAAATAGGGGCAATAGCCATTTTTTACACACTTTCTTTTAAAACTAAAAACACACTTTCTGCCATGTTAATATCCCTGAAAAAATAAAATTGCTTTTTTATTCTGAAATATTAAGATTTGTTAAATATGATTAATTGTTAAGATTGTAATTCATTAAATATAGTAGAATGAAATTATTGCGTTTATAAAAGGTTTAGCAATGAAAAAAGCGGTAATAAAGTTTATAGTTCCTTTTATTTTGTTGATTTTATCAGTACTTTTTGTATATATTCTTACAGGAGGTATGATTAGAAATATTGTAATTTCTGCGGAAACTTTATTTATGCCTTTTCTTTCGTGTTTTCCGATTAATCAAAATACGGATTATTTTGTAAAAATGTTTTTATCCTCTGATCATTCGTGGTTTTTGGTATCTTTTGTTACTCATTTATTGTCAAGAGTTCTACCTGTATTTACGGATATACACCCTCAAGAATTTTACCTTAGTTATGGTTGGATAATATTCTTTTTTATCTTTTACATACAATCTTCTATTTTAACGTTTAATGTTGCTAAGTATTTTAAGTATCGGTTTGCATATTTATATTTATTTTTTGTTATGTTTCCTTTTTTGTTTAGCAATCTTCAATCATCTGAATTTATGTGGGTTCTGTTTAACGATACATGGTTTTTTTGTTATATTTTCAATTCGATTTTTCAACTTTTGTTGTTTGTAATTCTTGAAAAAAATTATGTAACAACAGGCGAAATTATACGCCCCCCCCCCGCAAAATCAAAACTAAACATTTATCTTTTGAGTGTTTTGACTTTAATTTTAATAACGGGAATCGGGCATGAATTATATCGTTTTGTACTTTGCGGTACGTTTATTCTTGGATTAATATTTCACAAAATTGTATTTAAAACTCATTTCAAGACTAATAAAATTTGGTATTTTTTATCGTATTTATTGATAATGTCTTGTTTTTTGTTCCTTACAACAGCTTGGAATAACTGGAGTAAAATTTTGTTAAATGAATCTGAACCCCTCTGTTCATTTGCTCCAATGTTTGAATATTTCTGTGAATACGTAGTTATGGATAATATTTTGAAGATATTATTTATTCTCTTATTTTCTGTTCTTTCTTTTATTATTTCTGATAATAGAAATTCAGCGAAAAGGCTAATGATTGTTACTTTTTCAGGTTTAATATCCGTTATTTTGTTTAACTTGATAATAATTTTGATTTGCGGAAAACATTTTGAAATATCACAGCATAACGGTATAGTTTATCTTACAAGGACAATATTTTCTTATTTGCTGTTTTCTAACTTAGGATTTTTATTTGTATATTCTTCAGAGAAGTATAAAACAGCGATAGAGATATTTATTGCTTTGTTTTTTACTTTTTGGATTTTATTTTTTTATCAAGGCGGATTGTTTAATACGAAAGTACAAAATCTTGTTGCGGAACAATGTCGTGTAAATCAATATATGATTGAAAAAGCTTACGATGTTTTTGGAAAAACACATAATGTTATTTATGCTACTTATCCTGATGCCTCAGTAGATAAGCATTCGATTTATTACTTAAAGTACTGGTATGGAGGAAATGATAAGGATTACAAAATAAAATACGTATGTAAAAAATCCGACTCTTTTGAAAAATGTCAAAAAAAATTTATTAACTTATTACACAAAAAATCAGGTTGTTTAATGACAAAAAAGGAACTTATGGAAACAAATTTTTCTGATATAGACGGGTACAATAAGCAGAAAAGTAACGGTAAGATATACGTAGATTTTTTCAATGATTGATTTTTAATGGGAAAAACAGTGATTGTGTTCATCAGGTTTAGAGTGACCGTGATGATTTTTCATATCAAGCAAGATAATGGAAGTTTCTTTGATAAGGCAAATAGACCATTTCAAAATGAGATAACCGCCAAGAAGTCCCATTATGGGGTCTAAGAAATAAAGACCAAAATATTTTCCGGCAAGGAGTGCAGCAATTGCAAAAACAGAAGTTAAAGCATCAGTTAAAATATGCAGGTAAGCAGCCTTGTAATTGTAATCCTTTTCGCTGTTTTTTGAGTGCATAACCAAAAGACATGCCCCATTTACGACCAACCCTATTATTGCAACCATTATTGCTGTGTTAAAACCTATTTTTAAGGGATTAAAAAACCTCAATGTGGATTCAGCCAAAACAAAAATTCCGGTTACAGCAAGAAATAAAGCACTTATAAACCCTGCAAACGGTGAAATTTTTCCTGTTCCGTGAGGAAATTTTGGGGAATTTTTAAATTTATTAATCATAAAATATGCAATAAAGGTGACAGTTAAAGCAAGCGCATGAGTTCCCATGTGCCAGCCGTCAGAAAGCAATGCCATTGAATTGCCCAAATGCCCAAATACAATTTCCGCAATCATTGTTAAAATGGTTATGATTATAACAGCAAGTGTTTTTTTTGCATTTTCATCATTTATGTCGTTGTTATGGTTATGGCAATGTGAATGTTCCATTATTTCAGATCCTTTATGTGTTTTACGATTTTCTCGATAACTTCATGCCTTTTTAAGTTATCCGCATCATTTAAACATTCTTCTAAATGAGAGGCGGCAATGATTTCCCAAACACCCCTGAGAGCGGAAGTTGCCGACAATATTTGCGGCAAAATATCCATACAGTCCCTGTCTGTTTCTATCATCTTGCTTATTCCTCTGATTTGCCCTTCAATACGGCTTAATCTTCTTATGATTTGAGAATTTTGTTTCTCGGTTCTGCAAGTCATATAGGCATACCCCCTATACCTATATTAGTGAATTAAAAAATAAATGTCAACAGAGAATGTAACAAAAAATTTAATAAGTAAAAAAATGGTATTGAAAAAGTTGAGTTATAGTTTATACTCACAGTGTTATAGTATTAGGAGAAAAAAAGATGAAAAAGGTAATGTTAGTTTTAGTAGCAATTATGATGGTATCGCCGGCATATGCAGGGTTTCAGCCGGCAGGTCAAAATGCCGTAACAGGACTTGAAGTGGTAACAAAAATGCCAGATGAATCATTTGTTACGGTAGAAGGAAATATAGTTAAACAGATAGGCAAAGAGAAATATTTGTTAAAGAATGGAAATGCGACAATAGCAGTCGATATAGATGATGAATTAATATGGAATGTAACGATAACGCCGAATGATAAAGTAAGGATTACTGGGGAAGTTGACAGAGATTTCAGAGGGGTAGAATTAGAGGCCTCGAGAGTAGAAATTATAAAATAGCGAATGAAAAAGACAAAAGAATAGATAATATAAGAAAGCCCTGTTATTAAATTTTCTTAAAGATTGAAATACAGGGCTTTGACAATTTTTATGTTTGAATTATGATTTTAATACGAGAAAACTTTTTTCAGTAGAATAGAGATATTCTATAGATTTGGTATGTCTTGTATAAGAAAAGAACACAGAAGGTGAAATTATGGGTATTAAAGGAAAAGTAGATAAAATGGTAGTAATGGCTTGTGAAGAATGCAAGGAAAGAAATTACACCACTACTAAGAATAAGAAGAACATCAAGGAAAGACTGGAACTCAATAAGTATTGCCCGAGATGTAAGAAGCATACAACTCACAAGGAAACGAAATAGTAATATTATATAGAGAGCGTCCTTAGTTCAGTTGGTAGAACGTCGGTCTCCAAAACCGGATGTCGAGGGTTCGAGTCCTTCAGGGCGCGATTTATAGAAGAAGAGGAACGATGACAGAGTCAACGAACGGAAAATTTGCCGAGAATTTAAAGGTATATTTAAAAGGAGTTAAATCGGAATGGGGCAAGATTACGTGGCCGACGAAGCAGCAGGTTATAGCTGAAACGGTGCAAGTAATTATAATCACGACGATTTTTACGGTTATAATTTTGTCGCTTGATTTATTGTTCCAATGGCTTTTGGATTTTATCCCGAAGGCATAGTTTCGTATTAGAAGACAGGATTTAAAAGAAATGACTACAGAAAATAGCGAAAATCAAGTAAGTGGCGAAATCGTAGAGCCGGTAGCGGAAAAGAAGGACAAAACACCGAAGAAGAGATGGTATGTTGTTCACACATATTCAGGATACGAGAACAAGGTTAAGACAAATCTTGAAAAGAGAATAGAGTATATGAATATGGGAGAGAAGATTTTCCGAGTTGAGGTTCCGCAGAAGCCTGTAACGAAAATAAAAGATGGCAAGAAGACAGAACGAGAAGAAAAGATTTATCCCGGATACGTACTGGTAGAAATGATTTTGGACGAAGACAGCTGGTATGTAGTAAGACACACGGCAGGAGTAACGAAATTTATCAGTGCC
>CAZKAS010000015.1:0-31430 GCA_964550875.1 uncultured Muribaculaceae bacterium
TGTTAATCCAAAATACTTTAGAACTAGCAAAAAAACACCAATAGTGTTTTGTACTTTATTCAAAGAAAAACAAGCGTTTAACACAAATAGTGTTTTTTTAAATTTAAAAATAAAAAACAAGCCAAGTTCTTCGTCATTGGCTTGTTTTAATATTGTTTGCAATATTAATAATCTTGATTAATCGGTTCTTCGTCATCTTGAAGAGAAGATAAATCCCTTGTTGACGACGTATCAAAATCTTCCGGCAACATATCATCATCAGGCCAAATTGTTGTATCATCATATCTTGAAACAGAAAGATTTTCGGAAGCTGTCAAATCAGAATCTGTCAAATCCGCTTCCGTTAATACACAACCAACCATATCAGAATCAGTAAAATTGCAATAATTCAATACAGCAAAATTGAAATTTGTTCCATTCAACAAAGCACCAGAAAAGTCGCATTCTACGACATTTGCTCTTGTAAAATCAACCGATTCTAAATTTGCATCGGTAAAATTAACAAGTGACAATGTGGTATCAGCAAAAGTTGAACCAGACAAATCACAATTCGTAAAATCGACACCTTCCAAAGTTGCATTTGAAAAATCCAACTCCGTTAAATCAACTTCTTCATCTGATTTTGCTCTAAAAGAATTGAATGCATCAACGTCATGAATAATCATATCTGACAGTTGGTCTTTAGTGTACATGTATTTCGTTCTCCTTTTTGTCATGCTTTGTGTTCATAACTATTTTAACCGATTTTATTTAAAATACAAATACTTTTTATATAATATTATCACTTATTGCTTTAATTGCAGCTTGAGTTCTATCCTCAACCTCTAATTTTTGCATTAAACTGCTGACATGAGCCTTAACCGTATTTATGCTCAAATGCAGTTTTTTCGCTATATCTGTGTTGTTATAACCCTCTTTTATCAAAGAAAGAACTTGCAGTTCACGCTTTGTTAAGTTGTAATCTAAATTTGAATTATTGTTAACCTGCATTTTATCATTCTTAATTATATCTAAAATATATGAAGCAATGCCAGGGTCAAACCAAATTGCTCCGAGTAAAACAGACCTCAATATTAACGCAATATCACAAGGATTAATTTCTTTTGAACAATATGCACTTGCTCCTGCTTTAACAGAATTAATTACTTCTTCTTTTGTCTTATGAGATGTTAATATTAATATCTTTATATTTTGATTAATCTGTTTTATTGCCTCAGTTGCTTCTATTCCGTTCATTCCGGGAAGTCCTAAATCCATTATGACAGCATCTATTTGATTTTTTTTAACTATATCAATTGCCGCTTGAGAATCTTCAGCTTCATATATATTATTAACTTGTTCCATCGATGACAATGCTGTTTTTAAGCCAAATCTTATAAGAGCATGGTCTTCCGTAATCAATACGTTATATTTGTTCATACTTCTTCCTGTCTTGTTCTTTAATAATTTGTTTTGCTCTGTTTATATCCGTCAATGACGTATTATAATTTTTGTTCTCTAAATTTAACAAACTCTTAAAATAAAAATATCTTGAAGAATTTTTTGTAATAAATGCTGCCGTATTGATATATTCTTCCGCTGATTTATAATCATTCATATCCATTGCATCTCTCGCCATATCCAACCAACCGTCAGGATAAAAAACATTCTTTGAAAGCGCTTTAATTAAGTTTTGTTTACCAAAATCTTTCTGTATTTGAGAAGATAAGTACAGTACTTTATAGTTTTCTGCATTTAATCGTTTTGCTTTTGCAAGATATTTGTAGGCAATTGGGTATTGCTTGGATTGAAATGAAGATACACAAAGTGAAATTACAAGTTCTATATCTCGTCCTAATCCTTTTTCTGCTAATTTATATTCATCATATGCTGCTTTATAATTGTTTTCATGCAACAATATATCTCCCAGACCTTTATGCGCATAATATGCCTTTTTATCATTTGATAAAATCTTTTCATAAAGCTTTTTTGCCGATTGATAATCTTCTGTTAATAAATATATTCTTCCCAATAATTTTGGAGAATTTTTGTATTCTCCTTTCATAAGAAGAAGATTTAATTCATTAATTGCACGTGTGTAATCATTATTTAGGTAAAAATAATATGCAAGATAGTATTTCTGTTCCAATTCATCTTTACTGCTTTCCGAAAGGGCATAATAGTTTGTCTTGTCTATATCTTTTTCAATCATCATAAACGGAATGTCCTCAGAAATAAGTTGTTTTAGACAATTTGAGGCTTCTTTTGATTTTCCGTCTGCTGTCAATATTTCCGCTTTGAATTTTTTATAATTTAAGTTATCCGTATTTGCTGAAATTGCCTTATTTATGGACGACAAGGCATTTTGATATTTTTTTTGTTCATAATACGCCCTTGCTCTTAAAAAATTCGCATAATCCGATTTTGATATTAAAGAACCGCTTTTATCAAGTTTTTCAAGACTTTCGTCGGTTAAATTGTTAAAAACAATATCGGCATATAATCCAACCAAAAATACTTCTTCTTGTTTTTTGAAATAAACGTTAGGGAAATATTGTTTTTTTATTGCGTTAATATGTTCTTTCCAAATCTCGTGATTTTGGACTTTCGACATTGAGTAGTGCGCAAGCGAAAAGAAACCGAGTTTTGAAAGTCGATAAGCAGCATGCATATAATAAAAATCGTTTGGTTCTGTTTTGTCTAAAATATCTCTAAATTCATAATACGCAACTGAAACATTTGATTGTTCTGTATGTTTTTCCGCAATTTCAAAATCCTTTATAAATTTTCTGACTTTAGGATTATATTGAAGTTTTCTGTCATAATATATATCGTAATCAGAGAAAAATACTAAATCCGAAAGGTTTGAATTTCTTAAATATACAAGTTCTTTTTGCCTGTTTTGAATTTCTTTAATATCAGATGAGAATACCACATTATTTGTAAAAAATAATGCAAATAATAACATTATTAAAAATACTATTCTCGCCCTTTTCAATCTTTATCCTTTATAGACTGATGAATGTAATAATGATTAAATAAATCAATAAATTCCTGCTCATCAGATGTTTTTGATTCTTTGTTAATCATGACTTCAATATCAAACAATTGATGTTGTTCAAGAATTTTTCTCGAATTTACGTCCAAGGCAGTATCACAGTCAGATAAAATAATATCAATAATCCTGTCGCAGGGGATAGAAAGAAACAGCTCCGTAATTCTTTCGTCAAAATGAGTTCCTGCACCTTCTCTAATGATTTTAACAGCATCTTGAATAGGCATTCTGTCACGATAATGCCTTATCGAAGTTATTGCATCAAAGACATCTGCAACAGCAAGTATTCTGCCCCCCAGAGGAATTTCAGAACCTCCTTTATGCCTAAAATAACCTTGTCCGTTATATTTTTCGTGGTGAGATGATGCAATTTCCACAACATCTTTAAAAGATTCTGATTTATCCGCAATTTTGCTCAAAATATCGTGCGTAATTCTTACGTGGTCTTGAATATGGTGATATTCTTCATCGGTTAATTTACCTTTTTTTTGCAAAACAGAATCTCTAATACCGATTTTACCTATGTCATGCAACATTGCTGCTTGAGCAATAATTTCTGATTTTTCCTTATCTATTCCAATTTTTTGGCATAAAAGAGAGGAATAAAGAGTAACTCTCATAGAGTGACCGGCTGTAATTTTGTCACGAGCATCAATAGAGGCAGCCAGTGTATCAATAAATCCATTGAACAACTTTTTTTGCTCAATTAACATTTTCTGCTGAGTTTCAAACAATCTATTGTTTTCAAGCGCTATACCCGCACTTGAACCGATTGTTATCAGTAAATCTTCATCTGTTTCGGTAAAACTTCCCTCAAACTTATTGATAACCTGAAAGACCCCAATAACTTCATATTTCAAATTTCTAATCGGCATACATAAAATACTTTGCGTTTTATACCCTGTTTGAATATCTATTTCTTGATTAAAACGTTCATCGTTGTACGCATTTTGAATATTGATTGTTTTTCCTGTTTTCGCAACATGCCCCGCTAAACCTTTTTCCATTGGGAAACGAATTTCTTTATGTTCTAATCCCAATGCAACTTTTGACCAAAGTTCTTTTTTGTCCTTATCTATTAGAAAAACCGTACATCTGTCAGCTTTAAGAGCAAATTTTGTTTGTTCCGCAATAGTTTTTAATAATCTATCCAAATCTATTTCCGCACTAATTGTTCTTGCAATTTTAAGAAGAGCGATAAGCGGATCACTGGGAATGTCGGTATTTTTAGGACGTTGTATTTTTTTCAGAGAGTCGTTGAATACGGCCTCACTCGACTCATTTAAATTTTTGTTAATTCCTGTAATTCTTTTATATGCTTGATTGTAGCCGCCCATTTCCGCAAGTTCTTTTGCCTTTGCCGTACATTCATATGCTCGTTCATAATTTTTAACTTGAAGATTACAAAACGCAAGCGACTCATAAATTCGCATTAAGATATACGGATTGCCTGTAACCATATATGCTGCACGGTTTAAATACATTAAGGCTTCATTGTAATTATGTTCATTAATTGCAATTTGAGCAAATGCCCATTTGCTTATACCCCAAGCATTTTCTCCGCACGTATCCTGAGCCAAAAATCTTGCATCTTCCAATAATAAAAGACTGCTTTTGTATGTTTCAGGGTCACAAAGATACTTCATTAAACCAATAAAAGACAGACAAATTGAAATTTTTTCCGTTTTATGCAATTGCAAATATATGCGATGAGCAACGTTAACTTTTTCGGAACACTCTTTGTATTCTCCATTTTCATAATCATTAAGAGCTTCATCAAACAAATTATCCGCAAAACGCAAATTTTCGTTTATATCCAAATCTGAATTATTTACTAAAATTGACATACAAAAAAACCTTCTTTTTGGTACAATATGATTATACAATAATATTAGAAAAGTCGGCAACAGTAAAAACAATGTTACAGAAAGGTAATTTATGAACAAAGTCAGCATATTAATCCCTGTTTTTAATGAAATTAATACTCTCGAACAACTGCTTAAATGTGTCGAAGAGGCTCCTTTTGCAGGATTAGAAAAAGAAATAATTCTGGTTGACGATTGTTCTACTGACGGGACAAAGGATATTTTAAAGAAACTTGAAGAAAAATATAAAGTTTTATATCACGAAGTAAATCAAGGAAAAGGTGCAGCTTTAAGAACAGGTTTTGCAGCTGTCACAGGAGATATTGTAGTAATTCAAGACGCAGATTTAGAATATGATCCAAAAGATTACGACGGAGTGTTGAAATTAATTTTGGACGGAGAGGCTGACGTTGCATACGGATCAAGATTTTTGGATTTAACGCAAAGCGAAACGGTTGTAAAGATAAATTTCCTTGCAAATAAAATATTAACTCTAATAACGAATATTATTTTTGGAACGAAACTAACGGACATGGAAACATGCTACAAAGCATTCAAATCGGAATTTGTAAAAGACATTGATATAAAATCAAATCGTTTTGATTTTGAACCTGAAATTACCGCAAAGATGGTAAGAAAAGGAGCGAGAATAAAAGAGGCACCCATCTCTTACAAAGGAAGAACTTTTGAAGAAGGTAAAAAAGTTTCAATGAAAGACGGAGTACATGCAATTATTGCGCTTCTGAAATTTAGATTTTTCAATTAATTCAAGGTAAAAATGGATATACAAGGCATTCAAGTTCAAAATTACATATACCATTTCTTGAGAAATATTGCTCAAAATTATTCTTTTAATGGGAAAAACATATTATTTTTTCATAATTCGCCTGATATTAACAGTGCAAGAGCACTTCTTAAAATGGGGGCAAAAAAGGTGTTCTTTATGAGTTATGATTTTGAACACGAGGCTCTAGAGAATGAAGATATTACAGTCCTTAATATTGAAGATATTGATCAATTGAAAAATATAGAAGATAACTCTGTTGAGATTGTAATCGGATTGGAAACACTGGAGCATATTCAATACGTACGTGGATTTATTGACGAAATAAAGAGAATTATGAAAAATGGCGGAACGGCTATTTTACAAGGCTATCCGATGTGGACAGGCAAAAACGGACATCATATTTGGATAGAAGATAAATTTATTTTCAATAATGACACAAATCCTTTTGATGCTTGGGAGCATTTATCCTTCAAAACAGAAGAAGATGTTTTTTCTGCAATGAAGAGTAAAGGTTATAGTAAGAAAGATTCTCAGATTATTTCAAAATGGATTTTTAGAGAACAAGAAATAAACAGATTTTCTCCAACAGAAATTTTTGTAGATGCAACAAAAATCCCATACGAAGATGAAAAATTCGGGAAAACCAATAACAATAACGGAACAGTTGAAACGTATCAGACAGAGGAATTTTCTTACAATTTTAAACGTATTTTTACAAAAGAGGAACCGAACAAATTTTTTGAGCAAGCATTGTTACGGTACAAAGAGGAAGATTTAAAAACAGAGGAATTAATTTTAACGATTACAAAAAAAGTACCGAATGAAGAAGGAACAGACGTCAATAAATTTGAGGAATTACCATATTTCAGGAAAGTTGTTTTTGAAAAATTTTTCCAAAAATACAATCTCAAAGGTGCGAAAGTTTTAAATATATCCTATTACGAAAACAATTTCATTTCTCAAATATTGAAAAAGCATGGTGCAAGTTCAGTAGTTGGAGTTTCTCCTTTGATTCAATATGAAGAATTTGAGGAAACAGAAGGAATTGAGAACATTGCCGAAAGGTTTGAAAATTTAAGTATAAACGCTGAAAAATTTGATATAATCATAGGTTTCGATGTTATTCAAAACATACGTAATATAAATAAATTTTGCATTGCACTGGGAAGATACTCAAACCTGTCAACAGGAGTTCATATTGACGGATATATGCCATATACTTCTGCTTGCGGGCATGGTTTATGTTCAAAAAATCATAATTTTTTTGAAGAAACTAATCCGCTTGATTATTGGGAACATTTACATTTGAATACAGAAGAAGATTACAGAATTGCCCTTCAAAATCATAATATTCCTGAAGATGAAATAGAAGAGATTATTTGCAATTATGTAAAAGACAATACTGTTCTTAAAATATCTCCGGAAGAGATAGAGAAAGAAATTTCCAAAAATCTTACACTTGATGTGAGAAGGATATACAAATATTTTCCTAAAAACGAATACTACGAAAAGGCTTTAACAAAATATAGTGAAGATGATTTAAACGTAGAAAGACTGATAATAACGTCCGATATTCCTCATTTGTTGTGGTTAGACGATTTAAATATAGACAGAAACTACAAACTTAATGTTTCAGATGTCAATTTAAGGTATAAATTGCCTAAGAAGCGAGTTTTGAGCATTTCCCCGCATTATTGTAATTTTGCGATGACGGAAGGATTAGAATCACTGAGAGCAGGAGAAGTTGTATCACTTGGAGCATATTATTCAGGATACGAAGTTCAAGGCGGAAAAAATGTTAAACGAGTAAACCAAAGATGGGACGACCTTGAAAATTTAAGAGGAAAGTTCGACGTTATATACGGAATAGAAATACTAGAGCACGTTAAGGATTTGAAGAATTTTTTTGTTACACTTATAAATTTGTTAGCGGATAACGGAGTAATAAATGTACAGGGCAGACCGTTATGGACGAGTGATGATGGACATAATTATCCTTACTACTTAGATTGCGGACTTTTGCAAACAGGTGAAGAAAGTTGTAAAATTTCTGCTTGGCAGCATCTGGCATTTGAAAGCAAGAAAGAATTGAAGCAATCTTTATTACAAAAAGATTTTACGGAAAATGATGCAGAAAGGATATCAGAATATGTGTTTAATTCTGATGAAATCAATCGACATTCTTTTTCTGAGATTTTAGAGATATTAAACGGAATGGAAGGAATATATTACGGAGCGAAAAAAGTACTTGATTATTCACAAGAGAATAATTTTTACGCAATAGCAAGCAGTAAATATACCCATGAAGAATTAAGGACGAAAGAACTTACATTAACAATAAGAAAGAAATAATAAGAAAGCAGCGGTAACATTTGTAGTAAAATTTTTATTTCTATAATAAGATTGATAGAGAAAGCAGTATATCAAAAAGGGAAGTTATGGAAATTATAAATTCAGTATTAGCAAGTGTAATAGAATGGATACAAAGCACGATTACGGCAATGGGACCTTGGGGAATAGCACTATTGATGGCAATTGAGTCTTGCAATATTCCTCTTCCGAGTGAAGCAATATTGCCATTTGCAGGATATATGGTATCGCAAGGTATTTTTTCAATTCACACCGCAGCATTTTTTGGTGCAATCGGCTGTGTTTTAGGTTCAATTCCGTCATATTTTCTTGGAAGTATCGGAGGCAGACCGTTTATTGAGAAATACGGAAAATATTTTTTGATAAGCAAACACGACTTGGAAACAGCAGATAAATGGCAAAAAAAATGGGGAGATTGGGCATTTTTCATTTGCAGAATGCTTCCTGTCGTAAGAACATTTATTTCATTGCCTGCCGGAATTTTGAAGGCAAATTTACCAAAGTTCTTAGCATTCACGTTTTTAGGCTCGTTAATTTGGAGTTACTTCTTGGTTTACGTCGGAGTAAAATTGGGCGAAAATTTAGAAGTTTTAAAACATATATGGCATAAACTGGACGCAGTAATTATTCTTGCGTGTGTTGTTTTGTTTGTATTATACTTACGACATCACTTTAAACATTTGAAAGAATCATAAGGAGAATTTAAATGAAAGTAAAAGTTTTAGCAAAAACAGGCGATAATCTCAATGCAGTTGCGATTGAAGCGGTAAAAGAAGTTAAGGAAAGAGCCGGTAAAGCAGGACAGTTTTTAAACTGGATTAAAGTTCTTCCGGAAAACCAATTGAAAAATTTGGATAACCTTTATAAAATGGCAGAAAAGGCAAAAGAGGGTGGATTTGAAGAACTTGCAATACTTGGTATCGGCGGTTCAAGACATACGACAGAATCAATGATGACAATGCTTGGGATAAAGAACGTTCACTTCTTTTCATCTGTTGACCCTGTAAGTTTCAATAGATTTATTCAACCTTTAAATCTTGCAAGAACTAAATTTATGGTTGTTTCAAAATCAGGCGGAACAATGGAAACAACAACCGCTTATAATAAAGTTGATGAAATTTTGCGTCATACGTTCAAAACAGATAACGTTGCAGACAGATTTGTAGCAATGACAGATGTTTCTCCTGAAAAAAGTAAACTCAGAAAAATTGTTGACGAAGGAAAAATAAGCCTTTCAGGATTTGTACATGACGATGTAGGCGGACGTTTTTCAATTTTTGATGATGCAACGATTTTCGCTCTTGCATTTGCAGGTGTTGCCAAAGAAGATGTTAAAAAGATGTTAGAATCATCTTTGGCAGCACAAGAAGCCTTCTTGAACGAAAATATTGACGAAAACCTTGCATTACAACTGGCAACATTCAACGTAAACGCTTATAAAGCCGGAAAGAGAAAACTCTTCGTTGAATATTTCTCAGACGCATTTATGGGAACAACTCTTTGGGAAAAACAACTTAAAAATGAAAGTTTAAAAGCAAGAATTTCAACAGACACAAACGTTGGCCCCGGCTATCTTCACTATAATGCGGAAGCAGATTTAGATGAAGAAAATGTTGATTCTTTCTTCACGTTCGTAAATTACGAAAATGATGACAAAGTAACAAATGCCATTCTTGAAGGAGTTGTTGCCGCATATTCCGCACAACACCCGGTTTCAAGAATTATTCTTGACGATTTAACATTGGAAAGCATTGCTCAATTTGTTGAACTTAAACATTTTGAAACTATTTATACAGGTGATATTTTAAGAAGAGAATTAAATCTTGTAACACCAATGGAAACAGCAATGCCCGAAGTTCTTCAGCCGAATGTTGAAAAATACAAAGCAGAAGTCAGAAAAGCAATGGCTAAATAATAGTCAAGAAATACAATTTTAAGAGGCGGCATTATGCTGCCTCTTTTTTATTTAGTCATTACATTCTTTCTTATGAAAAAATGTAATTGCTGAATTTTTATTATTTATTTTTTCTTTTACAAAATAATGTACAAAAAAATCGGAACGACAGGATTTGAACCTGCGACCCCTACCACCCCAAGGTAGTGCGCTACCAAACTGCGCTACGTCCCGATTTAAGTTATTCAGTTGTCTTTGGAACTCACGCAGTTTGGTTTTAATTGGAATTTGGCTCCGTTTCACTCGCCAAGTGCGCTACGTCCCGATTTAAGTTATTCAGTTGTCTTTGGAACTCACGCAGTTTGGTTTTAATTGGAATTTGGCTCCGTTTCACTCGCCAAGTGCGCTACGTCCCGATTTAAAGTTATCCATTCGTCTTTTGTACTTTCAAAGCAGTCACAAAATATGGTAACATGTTTATTATAAATGCTAAAAAGATAAATTCCAGTATTTTATTTTAATTGTTGCTTTTCTTTAATTTTTCGAGCAGAGGAATAATTTTGTAGAGATTCCAGTATTTGTTATTCAAAGGGAAATAACTATCTTGAATAATCACAAAAGGTCTTTCTGTTTCATTCATACGAGAGGTATCAATGAAGCCAAGACTCATTTTATTTTGATTTATCAAATTTTCACCGGGAATTAATATAGAGTTCAAGTCATAATCAGAAATGATTAAAGAGCGAACTAAACTACCATTACAAGAATCATAGATGAGATAAGATTTTTCGGAATAATCATCATCTTTAATTTGTATTATTTTAGACTGATTAGAAATCTGCGACTTTATAAAATCGACATATTTTCCATAATGTAAACATTCTCCGTATTGAATAACACAGTGAATGATACCAAACAAGCAAGCGACTGCGATTAAATTATTACAGAGATTTTCTTTGTTATATTTTTTTTGAAGAAGGAGCAGGAAGAGAAAGACCAATACGACCAGAGTTAAGGCAATGATAGCCGGAGCATAATATTTAGTTGAGAGGAAAGGATTTTTAGCAAAATTTGAATATTCATAAACGGAATACAGCGCAAAAAGAGAAACGAGAGAAGCAACTGTACCGTCTTTTACGGAAAAGCATTTTTTCCTAATCGTAACATAAGCAAGAAACACAAGAGCAATAGCCGAAAAGAGAATATCGTTCACAAAAAATCCATTACAAATATCCAAAACCGCATTTTGGAAAGAAGAAAAAGCATCTTGAAAGGTTGGACAAATGTAATAATCCAATTTAGTAAAAAAGAAAGTTTTATAAATCATATACAAAGCAGAACAGAGAGAAGACAAGCAGATAAAGGCTTTTACTTTTCTGTGTCTTGAAAATTGTTTTAAAAAAGCTAAACCTGGAACGGAGAATAAAAGTAAAGGTATAATAATATTTGGAGAAGATTGTAAAAAGTATGCAGAAATCAAAATTATAAAGAGGTAGTCAAATTTATATAATTTTTCTTCAGTAAAGAAATACTGAAGGAGTATGAAGAACATCGGAATTGCAAAATAAGTTGTATCAACTATATAAGCAGAAGCAGGTATGGCAAATAGAGAATAAAAGAATAAAGCCAAAGCTGCAAATTCATATTTATTTGTACGTTTAGCGATGAAGAAATTTAAAATTGTAGCAGCGAATACCATCGCAGAACACGAAAAGTAGTAGAGGTTAATCATAGAGAAAGGATTATCGTTTGCGAAGAGGCAGAAAAAATTGTAAGGCAATGCTAAGAGCCTGTTACTGAAATTTACGGGTAAGACCTCATGACAGAAAAAATATGGAGCGTTTAATATATGTTTTTCCAAAACGGAAGCAAAGAGAGAGGGGATATTGTAGAACAAACCTCTTCCGACGATGCAGCCTAAAATAATTAACAGAACAGAGCAAAATGCGAATAATACAAATAGTGTTTTGTTTTTTTGAAAAAAGTTATTCTTTTCCATACGATAATCCTTAAGTTAATACAAGAACATTATAGCACTCAAAAGAATTATTGATTTAATGAATGAAAATAATTTAATATTTTATAAAGTAAGCAGAGATTATAAAGAATATATTGGTTAAAAAAAATAAATATGTTTGTCGTATAATTTTATTGTTAAACACAGACAAGAGGACTCCGAAATGGAAACTTTAACAGGAAATCAAATAAGACAAGCATTTATAGACTTTTTTAAAGATAAACACCAACATACGGTTGTAGAGAGTTCATCATTAATTCCGAATAATCCGACAGTATTGTTGACGACAGCGGGCATGTTGCAATTTGTACCGTATTATTTAGGTTTGGAAAAACCGCCATTTAATCCGCCGAGAGCCACAAGTTGTCAAAAATGTGCAAGAGCAGGCGGAAAAGATTCTGACATCGAAAATGTCGGAAGAACGCCACGACACCATACGTTTTTTGAAATGCTCGGAAATTTTGCGTTTGGAGATTATTATAAGAAGGACATTATTCCTTGGAGTTGGGATTTTGTGACTAATTATTTACACTTAGATCCTGCAAGACTGTGGATAACAATTTTTGAAAGCGATGATGAATCATTCAAAATATGGACGGAAGATGTAGGAGTAGCACCGGAAAGAGTTATCAGGAAGGGTAAAAAAGACAATTTCTGGGGACCTCCGGGAGCGACAGGTTCTTGCGGCCCATGCTCAGAAATTCATTATGATTTAGGAGAAGATTTAAAATGTTCAGATGATTGCGGAATTGCGACATGTGAATGTGACAGATGGGTTGAAATCTGGAACCTCGTATTTACGGAACTTTTCCAAGATGAAGAAGGCAACCAATCACCACTTGAGAAGAAAAATGTTGATACGGGAATGGGACTGGAAAGAATAGCAATGGTATGTCAAGGTAAACGTTCAACGTTTGACACAGACTTGCTTATGCCGATTGTCAACAAAGTATGTGAAATAACAGGAGCAAGCTATAAAGACAACGAAAAAACGGATATTTCTATCAGAATTATTACAGACCACGCTCGTTGTGTAACATTTATGATAAATGATGGAGTTATACCCGGAAACGAAGGCAGGAGTTATGTTTTAAGAATGATTTTACGTCGTGCTTTAAGACACGGAAAAATTCTTGGTACCGAACTTCCGTTTCTTTATAAGATAGTTGATACGGTTGTAGAAAATTACAAAGGAGCCTATCCTGATTTAGAAAAGAATGCAGAAAGAATTAAAGACACTATTAAAAAGGAAGAAGACAGATTTAAGGTAACTTTGGATAGAGGTTACAAACTTCTTGAAGATTTAATGGCAGACGGCAAGGATATTACTGGCGAAGATGCGTTTAAATTATATGATACTTTTGGATTTCCCCTTGAGCTGACAGTTGAAATTGTTGCGGAAAAAGGCTTAAAAGTTGATATAGAAGGATTTAACCGAGCTATGTCAGAGCAAAGAGAAAGAGCAAAAGCAGCAACACAAAAAATCAGTCTTACTGATGATTTAGTTTACGTCAATATTGAGAACAAATACGGAAGTACAAATTTCATTGGTTATGATGAAATTGAATGTAATGATGCCAAAATCGTAGAAAAAGTTGATATTGAAGGAGGTTTTACAGATATTATTCTTGATAAAACACCATTTTACGCTGAATGTGGCGGTCAAGTAGGAGATACAGGAATAATTGAAAGTGATAACCTGAAAGCAGTTGTTTTAAATACGTTTAAAGTCAATCACCTTTCCGTACACAGAGTAAAAGTTATAAACGGCGAAATTACTGTTGGAGATACGGTAAAAGCGACTATTGATGAGGAACGACGTCATAACATTACAATCCACCACTCAAATGCACACCTTTTACAGGCAGCACTTGTAAAGGTTTTAGGAGAAGAAGTAAAACAGGCCGGTTCACAAGTAGAAGAAAATCGTACCAGATTTGACTTTTCATTCTCAAGGGCAATGACACGAGAAGAAATTGAAAAAGTTGAAAACATTATTAATAACTGGATTGAAGCTGATTACAAGCAAAATACTGTAATTATGGACGTACAAGATGCAATCAATTCAGGAGCAACGGCATTATTTGGCGAAAAATATGAAGATAAGGTAAGAACCGTCACAATCGGAGATGTTTCAAAAGAACTTTGCGGAGGAACACATATTAAATCGACAGGAGAAATCAGATTAACAAAAATTGTTTCAGAATCCGCAATTGCGGCAGGAACAAGACGTATTGAGGCAGTTTGCGGCAAGACGGCAATTAATTGGTTAACCGAAAAAGCAGACGAAGTCGATAAACTTGCTCATTTTTTCAAAATTCCACATACAGAAGTTATTGAAAAAGTTGAAAAACTTGCGGAAGAAAACAAATCTTTGCAATCGGAGATTAACACATTAAAAGAAGAATCAGCCGTTTCAAAAATACAATCTTTCATAAGCAGAGCAGAAGATTTAAAAGACGGAAAACTTTTTGTAAGCAAAGTTGATGCACTTCCTGCATTGTTTATGAAACCTGCAATAGAGAAATTGAGTTCAAAATTGGGCAACTCAATTATAGTTCTAGCCGCAGTTCAAAACCCGGAACAAATATCCATTAGCGTAAAAGTTTCTGAAAATTATGTAAAAGCAGGAGTAAATGCAGGAAACATTGTAAAGGCAATAGCGGAAGCCACAGGCGGACGAGGAGGCGGACGCCCCAATTTTGCGCAAGGAGGAGGAAAAGATTCTTCAAAATTAGACGATATTTTGATTAAAATCAAAGAAGAAATCATTAAATCACTTTAAATTCATAACAAACGGCGAAGAATACTTCGTCGTTTGTTTAATATTTTGGAGCAGAATATGATAGTTGAAGAAAAAACCGTACAATCAGAAACAGTATTTTCAGGAAAAGTTTTTGAAATCCATTCCGATAAATCGGTTATTGGAGAAGATAAGACATTGCAACACAGAGAAGTTATAATTCATAGCGGAGGTGTTTCAATTGTTGCTGAACACGCAGGGAAAATAGTATTAGTAAAACAATTCAGATACGGAGCAAATCAAATTTTACTTGAAATACCGGCAGGAAAACTTGACCATAGAAACGAAGATATATTGTCAGCAGCAAAGCGAGAACTTGAGGAAGAAACAGGTTATCAGGCAGAGAAATGGACATCTTTGGGGCATATTTTTTCGACACCTGCAATTTGCACGGAGAAAATTTATCTTTTCTTTGCCGAAAATTTAACAAGCGGAAAACCGCACCCTGATGACGGCGAAATAGTTGAATATTTGGAAATTCCGAAGGAAAAAGTTTTTCAAATGATAAAAACAGGTGAAATTTGCGATGCAAAAACGATTTGCGGATTAATGAGGGCATATAAGTTATGATTAAAATGGTAGTTTGTGACATTGATGGAACAATTTTCAACGGAATTTCATTTACACAAAATTTGATAGATTGCGTAAATAAAATCAGAGAAGATGGTATAAAATTTGTAATAGCAACAGGCAGAACATATTGCGGAGCAAAGCAGGTTGTTGCACCGCTTAACATTGACACACCAATAATTTGCTATCAAGGAGCAACTATTCACTCTCCTGAAGGAAAACTCATATATGAAAAATCTCTCGATAGAGAACTTGCACTTGATATTTTAAACTATTTAAAAACAATGGATATTAACCCCAACATTTATATTGATGATAAACTTTATTGCGAAAAAGAAACAAGTTACGTCAAAAAATATTCAGAATTTCAAAAGGTTCCATACACAATAGTTGAAGACATTTCAACAAAAGAATTTACATCAATGAACAAACTTCTTGTTATCGACAATGATACAGAAAAAGTTAAATGGATTACCGAAAATTTAAAAGAAAAATACAAAGAAAAAATATATTCAAGAATGTCAACATCAACATTTTGTGAAATATGCGCAGACGGCATATCTAAAGGAAATGCTGTAAAAATAGTTGCAGATATGTACGGTATAAAAAAAGAAGAAATTATGGGTTGCGGCGATCAAAATAACGACATAGAACTTCTGACCTTCTCAGGGATAGGCGTTGCAATGGGCAATGCCACAGAAACTCTCAAAGAATATGCAGATTATATTACAGATACCGTTAATAATGACGGAGTTGTAAAAGCAATAAATAAGTTTGTTTATGGAGTAGAATAATGCCGGAATACAGAATTGGACAAGGTTCGGATTTACACGTTTTAGTTGAAAACCGTGATTTTATTTTAGGAGGAATAAAAATTCCCCATTCTGTGGGCTTTAAAGCTCATTCCGATGGTGACGTACTTATCCATGCAATTATTGATGCACTTTTTGGAGCGTTGTGTCTTGACGATATAGGTGCCCATTTCCCTGATAATGACCCAAAATATAAAAACGCAGATAGTAAAAATCTCTTAAGAGAAACAATTTCTATTATTCGTGAAAATGGCTGGGAAATTAATAACCTTGATACAACAATTCACGCAGAAGCCCCAAAACTTCGCCCGTATATTGCGGAAATCAGAAAAAGTTTAGCCAATATTTTAAATATAAATCTCAATAAGATTTCAGTCAAAGCTAAAACATCAGAAGGTGTAGATGCGGTTGGAGAAAGACTAGCCGTAAAAGCAGACTGCGTTGTTTTCCTTTTTAAATAAACTTTAGATTTTAATTTTCATTTATTTTGTTAAGTTTTGTAAATATTTTACCAATAAGTGTACTTATTACATTTAATGTGTGCTATTATAATAAGTGTAAGAGATACAATAATTAAACAAAGTTTAACAACCCTAATTAACTAAAAAACACAACAGACACACAAACACACAACATAATAAAAAATGCCCGATAGGGCAGTTCTTATAAGACTATAACGACCCGAGAGGGTCTTTTTTTTTGACTAAAATTCTAATAAATCAATCTCATATTTTCTTTTCTCTAACAATTTATTAATAATAATTTTTATGGCAAAAACCAACGCAATTATCTCTTCACACTGTTTACGATTAGTTTCTAAAAAATTCCATCATTGTTTATCTTTTCGCAAATTATCTCTGAAACAACTCGAATTGACATCAAAGGAGTATATAAATCGGTCAAAAATTCCTTATAATCCATGTAATTACTACTTTCTAATAAATTTATTACACATTATAATATTCTTATTTCTTATTTTATTAGGTTGGCGTTTTATGTCAACAGCATATTATAATAGTCATGATTAATAAGAAAATAAGTTTAAAGATTAAAATAGAGAGAATAAAGAAGAATTTGTCACAAGAACAACTCTCTGAATTAGCGAACTTAAACAGAAATACTATCGGGAAAATTGAAAGGTGCGAAGTTTCGCCAACCGTTACAACGCTTGAAAAAATAGCAAACGCATTAGAAATAAAATTCATTGATTTAGTAAACGTAGAAAATTTATAATCAACGATTACAAGCGAGAATGTCCGAGTGGTAAAGGATTCCGATAATTTTTGAAGTTTGCGAAAGGACAATCATATAGTCTGTTTCGTTTACGTGCATTAAGAAAGCAGCCTTGAATAAATCGTCATTTTGGTTAACCGTTAATGGTTCAGTATTCAAAATATTTTGAACCGAAGCGTTAATATTGTTTCCACGCATTTTGTAATCTTCAATGTCAGAAAGAGTAACAATACCGACAAAGGACGAATTTTTATCCTTAACAGGAAGTACAAAAATATTTTTTTCATTCATGAGTTCTAAAGCATCAGAAATTGTAAAATCTAATGGAATAATATTTTGAAAGTGAGAGCAAACCTGTTTAACTTTAATATTTGATAATTTTTCGGCATAATCGGAATTAGCGTTTTGTTTCAAAATCAGAGTTGTATAAATCGGAGAGTGATTAAGTTTTTCTGCAATCAAATCAGCAATTGCAACAGTAAAAATAACAGGTAAAATACAGTGATAATTTCCTGTCATTTCAAAGACCATCATGACGGCAGTAATCGGAGAACGAGCGACAGCGGCGAGAAAAGCACCGATTCCGACTACACAAAGGCTTGAAAGATTTACATCAAGTCCGAAACTCATAGCCAAAAGTCCGACGAAACCACCTGTCAAAGCCCCCAAGAGTAAAGTTGGTAAGAATATTCCACCTGCGGCGCCTGAACCGAAACAAAAAGATGTAGCGAAAAATTTGCCAAAGAATATTAAGATGATAAAGGCTATTGAATAACTTCCACTTGCGCATTTATCGACTATTACAGCACCTGTTCCCAAAATTTCAGGTAAAAAAACGCCGAAAAGTCCGATTACAAGCCCCGCAATTGCAGGTTTAAAGAAATTTGGAACCTTTTTCATTTTATTGAAAAATTTAAGATTAAGAAAAATATTTTTTGCAAAAGAAACACCCAAAACACCGCATAGAAGTCCTAAAATCGAATATATCAAAATATTTTCAATAGAAAAAGAAATTGAAGAAGATGTATGGGCAATATGGAAAGTTGGGGCATCACCGGTAAAAAATCTTACAAAACTAACAGAAACGGCAGTTGCTACCATTACAGGAAATAACATTGAAGCAGAAAACTTTTGAGTTAATTCTTCTACTGCAAAAACCATGCCTGAAATAGGAGTATTAAAAGTAGCACCCAGAGCAGATGCGGCACCTGCAGTAATCAAATTATATTGAGAAGTTCCTCTGATTTTAAAAATTTTTGACGTTAGAGCGCCAACACCTGCACCGATTTGTACACCGGGACCTTCTTTTCCCAAAGACAAACCGGAACCGATACCGATTATACCTGCAAACATTTTAACAAACAGACTTCTAATCCTAATACCTTTACCAAGTCTTGAGAGTGCAAGTTTAACATAAGGTATGCCGCTTCCTTTTGTTTCAGGAGCAAACTTAAATACCAAAAATCCTGAAATCAATCCGCCCAAAGTTGTTATTATCGGAAAAATAAATAATTTTTTTTCAAAAGTAAATTTATCTGAAAACTCTTGAACAAAACTAAACAAAGCATTTATTGAAAAGTTAAAAATCAAGACAAACAAACCGGTCAATAAGCCAGTAAGTATTGATTGAACGATAATTTCACTTCTTGAAATATCTTTAAAAAAATGTATTGTTTTATGTTTAAAATTATACTTCATAGATTAATAAAAAAGAGGGATTTCTCCCTCTTTGTCCGATTATAAGCCCGGATTAAGTTCATAGGGGCTTCCTGATTTAAACTTATTTTTATAGGTTTCAACAGAAGGTTGAAGAACTTCCGGCAGAACCAACGGCTTAGTTTTTGAAACATTAGAATTAACTAATCTTCTCAAAATACCTGTATAAATAGTTTCAAAATGTTTTGTTTGCAAATATTCACCTATTGCTTCAGGTCTAATGGAATTATCTTCAACTGCAAGAATTTCCATTTTAAGAGGAGTTGTTTCAGAATAGGTTGTAGCGATAGCTGAAACATATTTTCTATAATTTTCAGAAATATTAGGAGTCATAATAGTCATAACAGTATTATACTTATCTCGGTTTTGAGGACTAAAATGACCTTCTGTTGCATAATGCATACTGTCAGGCGCTTTACCCACAACGTAATCAAAATCCTTCAAAGATTCCAAATACAATTGTTTAGCCCAATTTTCTCCGCCGCCTTCAAACAATTTTCCGAAATATTGATGTTGAACGAGATTATAGCCCTCAGAACGTGAATAAACATTGAAAATAGCACCTTGTATAGCTTTATTATTATAAATATTTTTTGCATCAAGATTGTATTTAGAAGCATTTATTGCACCTTGCAAAATACGTTGAGTTTCTCCAATAGGAACACCCGCATAAGCAAGAACAAACAAACCTGCATCATCAAATACACTGTACCTTCCACCCACATCATCGTGAATGTATAATTCTTTCAAATAACCATTGTCATAACCATTTCTATCACCGACTTTACCTCGCAAATTTTTATCGGAAGCCTTTGCATCGGTACAAAGAGCAAAATGTTTTTGGGCTTTTTTTATAGCCATATCAACTTCAATGCCTTGCGATTGATAATAGTTTATCAAGGCATTTTCAAACCTTCTGAAAGCATCACTTGTTTCAAAAGTTGTTCCGGATTTAGAAACGACAAGGAAATTAAGATTTTGAACGCCAACACCTGTTTGACTTAAGAAATTTTGGAAACTTACAGGATCAATATCAGAATAGAAATATACAAGTCTTTTTCTGTCATATCCCGTCATATTGAGTAAAAACTCAGCAGTATGTTTAGAACCGCCAATACCTAAAACAACGAGCGGACGCAACACACTTTCTTTTCTCATAGCAAGTTCGTTTGCTTGAGCATAAATACTGTCGAGATGAGAAACTCCCATTTTTTTATATAATTGTTGCTCAGCAAGAGTAACCCATTTCAAAAATTGTCCGTCAGTTCTGTAACGATACTCAAATTCAGTGACCGCAGTTTTAGCATACGAAGAATAATTGTCGATAATTTCATTAAAATCTTCATATTTTGATTTGTAATTTGTTGGTAAAACATATTTATAAGTGACATTACCTGTCAATTTAATATCATCAAAAGGACTCTTTCTTTCAACGGTTAACGGTTCACAATTCATACCGGCATTTTTCGCAGAAATTAACGTTAAATCCGGAGTAAGCATTGCTGATGCAAGCAATTCAAATAACATAATATTCCTTTCAAAACTTAAACTTCACTCATTTAGTTTATCATGCGAAAATAAAATTTTAAATAAAATGTTAAGAGTTTTGGAAGTAATTTTATTATTATGTATACCTTAAAAATGTTTATTTTATAATTAATTTAAGGAGAAAAGTTATGCTGATAATAATGCAGCCAACGGCTGAAAAACAACAAATAGAAAACGTTATAAGATATGTAGAAAAAGAAGGTTTCACCGCACACGTTTCAAACGGAAAATTTCAAACCGTAATCGGCTGTGTCGGGGGAAAAACCATTGACAAAAGGAATATTGAACTATTAGACGGAGTCAGAGAAGTAATAAAAATCACTTCAAGTTATAAACTGGCAAGCAGAACTTTTCAACACCAAGATACAGTTATTGAAGTCAAAAATGCAAAATTTGGCGGTAAATATACAGGAATAATGGCAGGTCCTTGTACGGTTGAATCAGAGAAACAAATGGAAGAAGCAGCAGAAAAACTATCTGCAATCGGAATAACCACAATTCGAGGAGGTGCCTTCAAACCGAGAACTTCACCATATTCTTTTCAAGGAATGGGCGAAGAAGGTTTGAAAATTCTACACAAGGTTGCAAATAAATATAACCTCGCAGTAATTTCTGAAGTTATGGAAATATCACAAATTCCACTTATGCTCAAATATGTTGATATTCTCCAAGTCGGAGCAAGAAATATGCAGAATTTTAATTTGCTCAAAGAATTAGGAGAAATAAATAAACCTGTATTGATTAAAAGAGGAATGTCTGCAACTATAGAAGAATGGCTCATGGCAGCAGAATATGTTCTCTCAGGAGGAAACAGAGAAGTATTCCTATGCGAACGGGGAATAAGAACCTTTGAAACAATAACAAGAAATACTCTGGACCTTTCTGCTATCCCTGTAGTCAAAAAAATATCGCATTTGCCTGTAATAGTTGACCCAAGTCACGCAACCGGCTTACGAGATAAAGTCGCTCCAATGTCATTAGCCGCAGTCGCAGCAGGCTGTGACGGACTTGAAATAGAAGTTCACCCTCACCCGGAAAATGCAGTATGCGACGGAGCTCAATCGCTTACTCCTACGGACTTTAAAGAGTTATATGAAAATATCAGAAAAATTGCCGATGTCGTAGGGAAGGTAATTTCATAATGTTCCGCCAACTCTCTCCTGTTTTGCTTTTATTAGTATCGAATATTTTTATGACCTTCGCTTGGTACGGTCATCTAAAATTTAAAAGCCACGCAATTTGGCTCGTCATTCTCGTTAGCTGGGGTATCGCTTTTTTTGAATATTGTTTTCAAGTTCCTGGAAACAGAATTGGACACGAATATTTTGATGCAGCACAATTAAAAATTATGCAAGAAGCAATAACTCTAATAGTGTTTTCGTTTTTCTCTGTGTTATACCTGAAAGAAAACCTAAAATGGAACTATATAGTAGGCTTTATACTGATAATACTTGCTGTTTTTTTTGTATTTAAAAAATGGTAACTATTTATTTACAATAAATAAAACAGGACGACCCAATTCATCGTATTTGATTATTTTATCAGTCTTTACCCCCATATAAATTCCTTTATATCGTCCGGAACTCTCATATTCAGCAATATTACCATCTGTTTTTACTTCATAATAACCTTGGTAATTTCCTGCTTTATCAAATTTGATAAGATTTTCATCTTGAACAACATATCCGTCAAAATTACCTAAAGCATCAAAAGTAACGGTATTACCCTGTTTATTTGATATAAAATACCCCGAAAAACGACCTAAAGAATCAAATGCAGACATCTGAACCGTACTGTTTTGTTCAAAAAAACCACAAAGGCGACCGACATTATCATAAATTTCGGTAAAATCTTCTCTTCTATCTATCTGCGATACAATATACGGAATATTTTGCAAAGAGTTATCAATCATACGGTAACCTCTCGTGTTCCACTATCATAATACCACTTTTTCATAAAAAATAACTCGTAAAAAATACTATATATGAGTGTTTTATTAAAAAAAGTAAAAAAAGGTATCCCATAAGATACCTTTTTAAACTTAAACTTAAAGTAAAATTATTTTGTCTTTTGTTGTGTTGCACCGGGCACCGACTGCCAATTAGCAGCCATGATTTTTTTGAATGACTTCAATGCCGTATCTTCAAGTTCACCTAACTCTTCCGCTTCCATAATTAACTTACGAAGAGGAATTAACGCTCTTTGGTCTTTCAAAATACCCAAAGCCGCCGCTGCACCAGCTCTGACAAGATCATTTTCTTTTTTATTTTCCATAACTTCAATAAGCGCAGGAACTGCACGTCTGTCATTTAACTTTCCGAGCGAAGTAACTGCATAAATACGAACATTTACCCACTCATCTTTGAGAATTTCAATAATTTTTTCAACAGCTTTTGGATTACCAATTTCGCCTAAAGCTCTCGTTGCATCACAACGAACATTGATTTTTTCACTATCTAAAATTTCCATCAATGCATCGGTTGCAACATCACCAATTTCAATAAGCGCATCTGTAGCAGTAATGCAAACTTGAGAGTTTTCATCATTTAACGCTTCAACCAACGGCTCAACAACGATTTTTCCGCCAAGTCTACCCAGCGCTCTAGCCGCTCTAACTCGAACATCAACATTTCTGTCTTCTCGCAAAGATTCAATCAACGGAACCGTTGCTGCAGGATCTCCGAGTTCACCCAATGCTCTTGCCGCATACAAACGAACTGAGCCGTTTTTATCATTTTTTAAGACATCAATAAGCGGTTCTACTGCTTCTGAATCACCCATTTCTCCTAAAATTCTTGCAGCATTATATCTAACTTTTTCTGAATTACTGGTTCTTAAGTCCTTCAATAATTCTTCAAAATTTTTTTTCGGTTGTTTTTTTCTGGAATTTATGCTAAGAGTCATAACTCACCTCTTTTATCTTTATTTACTTCTTCTATATTTACACACATGTTCTTAAAGTTTTTTTTATTAACAGAATTGTTATTTGGGATTAATCATGTTAATATTTATTAAGAATTTTTATAAAATTAGCGTATTAAGAACACTTAATTCACAAGATATATAATACCATTTTTTTTGAATTTGTAACTACATTATTTCAATTATTTTTTATATTTTTTTTATACTTTTCTAAAAACCACTAAACATCAAGAATTACGACATAAAGTCATGTTTACAAAACGTTATATTGATGTTATCTTGAAAAAGGAGAAAAAAATGAATTTAAATCCTATTTTTTGGTTTGAAGCAGCAAGGGGTTATTCTATTCCAATGTCCGTTATGTCTTGGACTGTTCCTTTTCTATTTGCGACTCTTGACGGTGGAAATATTCTTTACGGAATTATTGCTCTTATTGGCATTGTATTTGCACATGCCGGTGTTAATCTTTTTGATGATTGTATTGACTACATTTTAGAAAAAAGGAAAATTTCAAAAGGATTAAAAGAAAAATTTGAATTACAAAAGGGTAAATGCGCATATTTATTAGATAAAAGAACGAACTTAAATGAACTTTTATTTATAATAAGTGTATGTTTTATGATTGCTGTTTTATGCGGGACTGTTTTGGCTGTAAAGACAGGTTTTACTGTAGTATTTCTTATGGTGGCAGGAGCATTAATCGGAATTTTATACCCTTTTTTATCTTCTGTGGCAATGGGAGAAATTGCAGTGGGAATTATGTTTGCACCTCTTTTATACACGGGTGTTTATTATGTCATGACTCAAAAATTCTCCGCTGAATTAATTCCAATTGCAATATCGACTGGTCTTTTAACAATAGGTTTATTGCATGCTCATATGTTTTTAGATATTGATTTTGACAAAAAGGGTAATAAAATTACTCTCTGTTCATTGGCAGGAACAAAAGAACAAGCAGTTAAAAACCAAGTAATAATTACAGTTTTAGCCTATTTTAACATTTTTATTATGATGTTTTTTGGGCTACCAAAAATTTATATTTTAACTCTTCTTAGTTTACCAACTACTGTTATTTTGTATAAACTTATGAAATGTGATTGTTATAAAAAACGCAAATTTATAAAAACTAATATTTTTTTCGGCCCACTTGGAGATTTATCAAAGTATAAAAATCCTGAAATCCGAGCATTTATGATAAAATTTTCCGTAGCAAGAAATGTCATGCTTGAATTTACAATTTTGGTATGTATTGCTAAAATTATTTCGGAGATTTTTTAATGTGGATTTTGGAAATCATATATAAAAAGACTATTAAATTTATTCAAAAACATTCAAAAAAGAACATCGAAAGCATTAATGAAGAAACATGTGAGCATATTTTTCTTCCTATAGATAGTACAAAAAAAATTTTGGCATGCTCTAAATGCGGATTGTTGATAAAATCAGAAAATCTAAAGCAAAAAATTGACACGAGCGCCTTTGATAATCTCAATTTCTAAAAAAAGCGTTGCTCATATGAACAACGCTTTTTCACTTTACATCTTCCCCAATTACAATTATTCTGCCTGACAGTCGTCAACTTCGCTTACTATCCCAAAAGTTCTTCAAGGATTTCGGCATTTCTTTGAGCCAAAGCATTTTCTCTGACTCTTTGTTTATTAATATATGTTCTAAGAGCTTCACGGATTAATTCACTTCTTGAGCGATTTTCTCCTTCTGCAACACCATCAATCTTGTTCAAAAATTCTTCGGGCATTGAAATCAAAACTCTTGCCATATCTATATCTCCTTTAATAAAATTTCCTCTTGCTCTTATATAAAGTATTTTTCTTCAAAAAAATTGCTATACGTTGTATATACAATTTTACCCATAAAATCAAAAAGCCTCACTATATGTGAATTTTCAAAACATCAAGCAAGATATATTTAACTTAATAAAAATTAACATTCGAGCATTTATAAAAAAACGGCAGGTAAAAACCCACCGTTTTAAATAATTACAGAAAAATTAGTCTTGATATTTTTTGAAAAGCAATACTGCGTTACAGCCGCCGAATCCGAATGAATTATTCATAGCAACTTTTACGTCATGTTTTCTTGCTTTATTAGGGACATAATCCAAATTTGCGACTTCTTCATCTTGATTTTCCAAGTTAATTGTCGGAGGGATAATGCCATCAGTTATTGTTTTAATACAAACGATAGATTCAATACTTCCGGCAGCGCCAATCATATGACCTGTCATAGATTTTGTAGAACTTACAAGGAGATTTTTATTTTGTTCTTTATCCCCAAAAATTCTTGCGACAGTGTTTGATTCAGCAATATCGCCAATATGAGTACTTGTACCGTGCATGTTGATATATTGAACGTCATCAACTGTCAAATCAGCATCTTTCAGAGCATTTCTCACAGCCAATTCGGCGCCTTTTCCTTCCGGATCGGGAGCAACTGCATCATACGCATCACAGCTTTGACCGTAACCTACAACTTCTGCATAAATTTTTGCACCTCTTGCCTTGGCATGCTCAAGTTCTTCCAAAACCAAAAGCCCTGCACCTTCTCCCATAATAAATCCGTCACGGTCTTTGTCATAAGGTCTTGAAGCTTTTTGAGGTTCTTCGTTATGTTTTGACAATGTTCTTGCCGCAGAGAAAGAACCAATTCCCAAATTACAGATAATTGCTTCTTCACCTCCTGCAATCATTACATCTGCATCACCGTATTGAATTGATCTCATTGCATCTCCAATACTATGAGCACCGGTTGCACATGCTGAAACCACCGCTTTATTTAAACCTCTAAAGCCAAAATGCATTGCTATTCTTCCTGATGCCATGTTGCAAATTAACATCGGAACCGTAAACGGTGAACACTTATTGTATCCTTTTTGAAGCATCGCCGTATGGTTCTTTTCTATCGACATAAAACCGCCCGCTCCGGAACCTGCGATTACTCCTATTTTTGTCAAATCCTCTTTTTCTAAGTCAAGACCGGAATCCTTTACTGCTTCCATAGAGGCAACAACTGCAAACTGGATAAATCTGTCCATTCTTTTGCAATCTTTTGGGTCAAGAATTTCTTCGGGATGAAAATCAGGAACTTCTGCGCCTATCTTTACGGCATGGTCATCGGGATTAACATTTGTTAATACATCTACGCCGCTATTTCCTGCTATCAGGTTTTCCCACAATTTGTCAACGCCAATTCCATATGGAGATACCGCTCCCATACCCGTAACAACAACTCGTCTTTTCGTCATTTAAAACCACCTTTATACTAAAATACGAGGAGAAAAACACTTTGCCCCTCGTATCTGTTATAATAACTAATTTCTACTATGAGTTAGCTTCAATGTAGTTTACTGCATCTTGTACTGTAGCAATTTTTTCTGCTTCTTCATCAGGAATTTCGCAACCGAATTCTTCTTCAAAAGCCATTACCAATTCTACTGTATCTAAAGAGTCAGCTCCTAAATCAGCAGTGAAACTTGCTTCAGGAGTAACTAAGCTTTCTTCTACGCTTAATTGTTCAACTACAACTTTTTTAACTCTGTCAAAAACTGTACTCATTTTTGTTTTCCTCATTTTACTATAGTTTATTACATTTTTATATGTACATTATACTTGCTAAATCAAACCATGCAAATATATTTACAAAATTTATTATAACTAAACAACCAGTCCGCCGTCAACACCTATGACTTGTCCTGTAATATATGTTCCGTCAACTGCAAGGAATTTTGCGGTTTTTGCGATATCTTCAGGTTCGCCCAAGCGTCTTAACGGTATATGTTCCGCAAATTTTTCCGCATCTAAACCTTTCGTCATATCTGTATTTATAAATCCGGGAGCTATCGCATTAACTCTTATATTTCTTGATGCAAGTTCTTTTGCCAATGACTTTGTCATTCCTATTAAACCTGCTTTTGCCGCCGAATAATTTGCTTGACCTGCATTACCCATAACTCCAACTATACTGGACATATTGATAATGCTACCTGAGCGCTGTTTCATCATTAGCTTAACTACCGGTTTTGAAACATTATAAACACCTGTCAAATTTGTACTAATAACCGCATTCCAATCTGATGCATTCATTCTCAAAAATAAATTATCTCTCGTGATTCCTGCGTTATTAATTAATACGTCAATTCTTCCGTATTTTTCTATAATTCCTGTAATACCTGTGTTAACTTCTTCTTCGTTTGCTATGTCAAACTTATATGCGGAAGAATTTGAACCAAGCGTATTCAATTCCTCTACTGTTTTATTTGCGGCTTCTTCATTCCCTGCATAAACAATTACAACATCAAAATCCGCTTTTGCAAATTCAATTGCGCATGCTTTACCAATACCTCTTGAACCGCCTGTTATTAACGCAACTTTCTTTTCGCTCATTTTATTCTCCTTGTTTTAACTCTTTTATAGTTTCTTCCAGCGAAACAACATCATATATGTTATAAGTCTTAATTTCTGCATTAATTTTTTTATTCAAACCTGCCAAAACTTTGCCTGCTCCAAGCTCGACAAATGTCGTTATTCCTGCTTCTATCATACCATTAATTGTTTCTGTCCAGTGAACTGAAGATTGAATTTGTAACGGGACTCTTTTCTTCAATTCTTCTCCGCTCAAAATCGGCTTACCGTCAATATTTTCATAGACCGGTATTTTTGCATCGTTGAAATTGTAATCTTTTACATATTCTGCAAATTTTTCCGCTGCTGATGACATCAGCATTGAGTGAAATGCCCCTGATACAGCAAGAGGAATGACTCGTTTTGCACCTTTTGCCTTTAAAACATCTACTGACTTTTCAATTAACGATTTTTCTCCCGTAATAACTGTTTGTGCCGGAGAATTATAGTTTGCAACAGAAATTACACCCTCTTCCTGAAGTGTTTTCAAAGCTTCTAAAATATCTTCAGGAATAAGTCCTATAACAGCAGCCATGGAACCGCTCGTCGAATTTGCAGCTTCGTTCATTAATTCCGCTCTTTTCCCTGTTACGGCCATTGCATCGGCAAGACTTAACACTCCTGCCGTATATAAAGCCCCATACTCACCAAGACTGTGTCCGGCTGTTGCTACAGGCTCTATGTTTAATTCCGATTTTAATGCTTCAAGGCATGCCAAAGATGTTGCCAAAATTGCAGGTTGCGAATTTTTTGTCATCTTTAACTCTTCTTCCGTTCCGTTAAAACAAATTTCCGATATTTTATACCCTAGAACTTCATCAGCTATGTCAAATACCGCTTTTGATTCTTTATATTTTTCGTATAAATCCTGCCCCATGCCTGAAACCTGAGAACCTTGTCCGGGAAATAAAAATGCTATTTTTTTCATTATGCAATGCCCTTTCTTAATTTTACAATTGCATTTCCGCAAGTCATGCCTGCTCCAAACCCCGTTAAAAACGCTGTGCATGGCAATTTTAACTTTCCTTCCTGAATTGCTTCCGTCATAGCAATAGGAACCGAAGCTGCAGATGTATTTCCATATTTTTGAATATTTACTATAACTCTTTCTTTATTAAATCCAATGCGTTCCGTTAAAGCATCTGTTATCCTTAAATTCGCTTGATGAGGAATAAAATAATCTATATCATCAGCTGTCATGTTCGCTGACTTCAAGGTATTACAGATTTTTTCCGGCAAGTACGTCATTACAAATTTGTACACATCTCTTCCTGCCATATGAATATGCAATGGTTTCTCTTCGTTGGGTTCTGCAAGAGGACAATTTTTGCCTGATATTTCAAGTGAAATATAATCCCCTAATTTTCCCATCGCTGTTAAATTTATTTCAACAATGTCATCAACTCCATCAATAGATGGTTCCAACAACATTGAACCCGCTCCGTCACCAAAGATACAACAAACACTTCTATCCGTCCAATCAACAAATTTTGAATTTGCATCTGTCATTACCAACAAGACTTTTTTATACATGCCACTCGCAATATATGCCTTCGCAATACTCATTGCATATATAAGTCCGGAACAAGCAGCCGTTACATCAAAAGCTACTGCATTGTCTGCTCCTATTTGCGCCTGTATTTCACAAGCCACCGACGGATACGCCTTTGCGGGTATTGATGTTGCGGCTATAATCAAATCTATTTCACAAGCAGAACTCTTGGTGTGCGACAATACTCTTTTCGCCGCTTCTACACCAAGAGTTACTGAATTTTCTGAACCTGATACTACACGTCTTTCCTCTATGCCTGTACGTGTTCTTATCCACTCATCACTCGTATCTACCAATGTCGATATATCGTCATTCGATACTACCTTCTCGGGAACGTAAAATCCGACTCCTGAAATCATGACGGGAATGTTATTAGGCATGATTTTTCCGCTTTTCTCTAGTTTTCTATCGTTGCTTTGTAAAAATCATCGATTTTTTTGTTTACTTCTTTCTCAACAGCTTCTTTTGCAACTCTTATTGCATTTTTGATTGCATAAGCCGTTGAACGTCCGTGACAAATAACCGTAATTCCTTTTACACCAAGTAACAACTGTCCGCCAAATTCTTCATAATTAATACGCTTATAAATTTTCTTCATAAACGGTTTAGCCAAAGCCCCAATTACGGCAGAAACAACATTCCCCATAAATTGTTCTTTTATCATGAAGAACAACATCGATGAAGCTCCTTCTATTGTTTTAAGTGCAACGTTTCCGACAAAACCATCGCAAACAATTACATCACAATTTCCAAGAAAAACTTCCTTACCTTCAACGTTTCCAACAAAGTTTAATTGTTCTTTTCTTTGTTCAAACATTTGATAAGCTTCGTTAACGAGTTCGTTACCTTTTCCTCTTTCTTCACCTATGTTTAAAATACCTACACGAGGATTTTCTATTCCTAAAATAGTTTTTGAATAAATTGAACCCATAATTCCAAATTGGAATAACATTTCGGGAGTGGAACTTGCATTCGCCCCACCGTCAATGATAACTACAGGTTTTTTCATTGAGGGCAATGCCAAACAAATAGCAGGTCTTTCTATTCCGGGCAATCTGCCTAAACCAAAAAGACTCGATGCCATCGCCGCTCCCGTAGAACCTGCCGCAACTACCGCATCTGAACTACCGGTTGCTACAGCCTTTACCGCAAGAACTATCGACGAATTTTTCTTTCGCCTTATCGCTTGTCCGGGAGCTTCTCCCATCTCAATCGTTTCACTTGCGTGAGTAACCTTTATATCAAGTTTTTCAGGATTGACCTTTATTCTTCTGGGCTTGAACATTCCACTGCCTGTATAGACAATGCCTTCTTGCTTTATTCTGTCAAGTTCTGAGAGAATTTTATCTTCTCTTCCGACTAATTCAATCGGAACATTGTACTCGTAAGCACCCCATACGGCACCTTCTACAATCGCTCTGGGTGCGTAATCACCGCCCATTGCATCTACTGCAATTCTTGTCATTCTTCCTCAAATTCCGTTAAATGTTTCTTCACTATTCTTCTGTATTTGCAACTGCAACTGCTTTTTTGCTTGCAACTTGTCCTTTGTATTGTCCGCATTCCGGGCATACTGTGTGTGTCGGAATTGTTGCTCCGCAATTTGAGCATGTAGTTACAGCAGGAATAGTTGCTTTCCAATTTGCTCTTCTGTGTCCTTGTGCTGATGCACCTGTTCTCTTCTTTGGAACTGCCATTTTAATTTTCCTTTTCTGTTTTAATTGTCTTAAATACTTCTAATCTCGGGTCTTGAAGTTCTGTTTTTATGTATTTATTAATTTCTTCATCACCCATACAATTTATATCACAAACAAGCTTATTTGGTACAGATAATATTAAGGATTGATACATTAAGTCCGTCAAATCAATTTCTCCTGACCCATTCATAT